>CAYWKV010000133.1:0-3909 GCA_964458835.1 uncultured Gammaproteobacteria bacterium
AGCCCTCCAACATGTCCGTGCTTTCCGTGTTTTCCGTGGCTGGGTTTTCGTCTTGTATATTTTTTGTCCGTGTTTTCCGTGGCTGGCTTTGGATTTTGCAGGTATCTCCCCGACTCACCCCAGCAGCGCCTTGAGGTGCGCGGCGACGCTGCGGCCCAGCGCCGCCGGTGCGTAGCCGCCTTCGAGCACCGACACGATGCGCCCCTGCGCATGGCGCTCGGCGCACTCGCGCAGCCGGTGCGTCATCCAGGCGAAGTCCTGTTCGCCGAGCAGCAGATCGGCCATATCGTCCTCGGCATGCGCGTCGAAGCCGGCGGAGATCATGATGAGTCCGGGGCGGAACGCCTCCAGGCGTGGCAGCCAGCAAGAGGCCACTTCCGCGCGCAGCCGCGCCCCGTCGCTGTTGGCCGGCAACCGGATGTGCACGGCGCGGGTGTCATCCCGTTCCGGCAGGGTGTAGGGATAAAAGGGGTACTGGAACAGGGAGCATTGCAGCACCTCGGGCATGCCACCGAGGATCGCATCGGTGCCATTGCCGAAATGGGCGTCGAAGTCGACGACGGCGACGCGCTCCAGGCCGTGGGCGCGCAACGCGTGGAGAGCGCCGACAGCGAGATTGTTGAATACGCAGAAGCCCATGCCGCGGTCGCGTTCCGCATGGTGTCCCGGCGGGCGCACGCTGCAGAAGGCCGAAGTGCTGCGCCCCGACAGCACCAGATCGACGGCCAGCACCGCCGCGCCCGCGGCACGCAGGGCGGCGTTCAGCAGCTGCGGTCCGACGTCCGCGCCGTCTCCGGCCGCAGCGCCGAACACGCCGTCCACATATCCGGCCACGTGCGCCCGGCAGAGCTGCTCGCGCGTCGCCAGCGGCGCATCGTAGTGGCGCAGCGCGACATCCAGCCCGGTCGACAGCAGCTGATCCTGGATGGCGCCGAGACGGGCCGGCACGTCCGGATGTTCCGCGCCCGCCGCGTAGGCCGCGCAGTCGGGGTGAGAGATGAAGGCGATGGTCATGCGAGTACCGGTGAAAGCGCCCTGCGGTGCCGCGGCTGCACGGGGCAGCGATCGGCGATTTGAGGTAGGCTAGCCATACTAGCAGTCAGCACAGGAAGCGCATATGGGCCCCCATTTTCTCGACCGCCTGTTCACGCCGCGCGCCATCGCGGTGTTCGGCGCCAACGAGCGGCCGGAGGCCGTCGGCGGCCGGGTGTTCGAAAACCTCTGCGAGAGCGGTTTCGCCGGCGGGCTGTATCCGATCAATCCCAAGCACAAGAAGGTCCGCGGCCACACCTGCCATCCGGACATCGCCTCCGTCGGGCAGCCGGTCGATCTCGCCGTCATCGCCACACCGGCCGCCACGGTGCCGGACATCCTGCAGGCCTGCGGCGAGCACGGCGTGCGTGCCGCCATCGTCATGTCGGCCGGGTTCGGCGAGGGCGATGGGCGCGGCGCGGCCCTGGAGAAGAGCATCGTCGACATCGCCCGGCGCCACGGCATCCGTCTGCTGGGACCCAACTGTCTGGGCCTGATCCGGCCGTCGGCGCACATGAACGCGACCTTCAGCAAGAACACCGCCCTGCCCGGCAACCTGGCGCTGGTCTCGCAGTCCGGCGCACTGTGCACCGCCATTCTCGACTGGGCGACCGATCTCGAAATCGGCTTCTCCGCCATGGTGTCGCTCGGCAGCGCGGCGGACGTCGGCTTCGGCGACATCCTCGACTTCCTTGCCCAGGATCCCGAGACGCACAGCATCCTGCTGTACGTCGAGGGAGTACGCGACGCGCGCCGCTTCATGAGCGGGCTGCGCATCGCCGCACGCATGAAGCCCGTCATCGTCATCAAGGCGGGCCGGCACGAGGCCGGATCGCGTGCCGCGACCACGCATTCCGGCGCCATGATCGGTGCCGACGACGTGTTCGATGCCGCACTGCAGCGTGCCGGCGCGATCCGCGTCATGACCATCGAGCAGCTGTTCGCCGCCGCCAACCTGCTGTCCACCCCGCACCGCGTGCAGGGCCGGCGGCTGGCCATCATCACCAACGGCGGCGGGCCGGCGGTGATGGCGGTGGACCGCGCCATCGATCTCGGCCTCGAGCCCGCCACGCTGTCGCGCGAGACGATCGAGACGCTCGACAAGACCCTGCCGGCGCACTGGTCGCACGCCAACCCGATCGATGTGCTCGGCGATGCCGGGCCGCTGCGCTATGCGGATGCGGTGCTCGCCTGCCGCCGCGATCCGAACGTCGACGGCATCCTCGCCATCCTCACGCCGCAGGCCATGACCGACGCCACCGCCTGCGCCGAAGCGATCGTCGGCGCGCACGACAGCGACCGCAAGCCGCTGCTGGCCTGCTGGATGGGCGCCGCCCAGGTCGGCGAGGCGAACCGCGTCTTCCTGCGCCATCAGATTCCCGCCTTCGACAACCCCGAATCGGCGGTCGAGGCCTTCGCCTACCTGGCCAGCTACTACCGCAGCCAGCAGCAGCTCATGCAGGTGCCGGCGCCGATGGCGCGCACCAGCGACGCCAACGTCGAGGGCGCGCGCCTGATCATCGAGGGCGTACTGGCCGAGCGCCGCAGCATCCTCACCACCGCCGAATCCAAGGCCCTGCTGCGCGCCTTCGGCATACCCATGACGCAGGCGCTGGAGGCCGACTCGGCCAACGCGGCGCTGGTGGCCGCCTCCTCGGTCGGCTTCCCGGTGGCGATCAAGATCAACTCGCCCGATATCACCCACAAGTCCGATGTCAACGGTGTGCGCCTCAACGTCACCCACGCGCAGGCGGTGCGCAACACCTTCCAGGAACTGGTGAAGCAGGCGCGCGACAAGTTCCCCAACGCCAACATCAAGGGCGTGACCGTGGAGCCCATGCACTCGCCCGCGCACGGCCGCGAGCTGCTGGTCGGCGTGGTGCACGACCCGGTGTTCGGCCCCGCCATCACCTTCGGCGCTGGCGGAACCCAGGTGGAGGTGCTGCGCGACCGCGCCGTCGCGCTGCCGCCGCTGAACTCGTTTCTGGCCGAAAGCATGATCGGCATGACGCGCTACGCGCGCGCATTGCACGCGTTCCGCGGCATGCCGGCGATCAACATGGATGCCCTGGTGCAGGTCCTGCGGCGCGTGTCGGAGATGGTCTGCGAGCTGCCGCAGATCCGTTCGCTGGACATCAATCCGCTCATCGCCGACGAGGACGGCGTGATGGCGCTGGACGCGCGCGTCGAGGTGCAGCATCCGCCGCAGTCGCTGGACCGCTACCGGCACATGGCGATCCATCCCTATCCGACCCATCTCATAACCCAGTGGCAGCTCGCCGACGGCACGGACGTCATCATCCGGCCGATCCGTCCCGAGGACGCCGGCATCGAGCAGGCCTTCGTCCACAGCCTCTCGCCGGAGTCGAAGTATTTCCGCTTCATGCAGGGCCTGAACGAACTCACCCAGGACATGCTCATCCGCTTCACGCAGATCGACTACCATCGCGAAATGGCGCTGGTGGCGACGCTGGACGATGGCCCGCCCGAAACCGAACTGGGGGTGGCCCGCTACATGATGAATCCCGACGGCAGGAGCTGCGAGTTCGCCCTGGTGGTCGCCGACACCTGGCAGCGCAAGGGCATCGGCTCGCGCCTGATGCTGTCGCTGATGGAGGCGGCGCGCGAGCGCGGCTTCGAGGTGATGAGCGGCGAGATCCTCGCCTACAACACCCACATGCTGGAACTGGTGCGCAGCCTCGGTTTCGATATCCACAGCAGTCCCGACGACAGCAGCATCAAGGTGGCGACCAAGGCGCTGTAGGCGCGGGCGGCATCGTGCGGTTGCCGATCTATTGAGCATTCCTGATTGCAGGACAGATTTTGTAGGAGCGGGGGGGGGGGGGGGCGCCGCGGAGCGAGAGGGCCTGGAGGGGG
>CAYWKV010000133.1:3919-8855 GCA_964458835.1 uncultured Gammaproteobacteria bacterium
GCAGTTCGCCAAGGCGCAGGCCGGCACGCCGTATGTGGGGGGCGGGGTGGGGCCCGGCGTGGGGCCCCCTCCGCGCTGGGGGGTCCCCCCCCCCCGCTCCTACAAATGCCATGTAGTGTGGAAAGTTCCATAGCGAGTATTACGTAATCGCCCGGTACGGGCAGAAATGGCCTGAAGGTGTTGTGCCGCAGGTAAAGCGGAATGATGATCTTGCCCGTGTTATCCGTGTGCGTCCGTGGCGAATACGGTCTTGGGGGCTTATGGGACAGCGGTAACGATCAGTCATGCGCGCGGCGCGCGGCGCCCTGCCGCGTCAGCCGGAACAGGCCGTTGACGCCGCTGTCGCTGGTGAAATACAGCGCGCCGTCGGGGCCGATGGCGACGCCGACGGGGCGCGCCCAGCGCTCGCCGTCCTCGGCCTGGAATCCGGTGACCAGATCGTCGACGCGTTGCGCCCGCCCCTCCTCGAAGCGCACGACCACCAGCTTGGGCGGACGGCGCGTAGCGGCATCGCCGAGAAACCCGCCGTCCGGCCGCGTCCCCCAGGAGCCGCGCAGGGCGACGACGGCGTCGAAGTCGAGCAGCCCGCCGAGCGCGCCGGCCGGCACGAAGGCGACGCCCATCGGCGCGTTGCGCGCGGGGAAGGTCGCGACCGGCGGCGTGACGTCGCCCAGCGGGCGCGGCGGGTCGCGTGCGATGCAGTCGTCGCGGCGGATCCGCTGGCCGTCGAACTGGAACCACGGCATGCCGTGGAACGAACCGGCGGTGATGCGGCTGAAATATTCGGGCGGCTGCCCGTAACCATGGTGATCGGGACCGTTGTTGCTGGCGTAGAGCTCGCCCGTGCGCGGATGCCAGTCGAAACCGACCGGATTGCGCAGGCCGGACCCGTAAGTCTCCCAGCGTGGCGGATCGGCCGCCTCGTTCAGCACCAGGATGCCGCCGCGGCGCGCCTGGAAGGGATAGGCGGCACCGAGGTATTGGTCGCTGCAGTTGCCGCTGATGCCGAGACTCAGATAGACGCGGCCGTCCGGGCCGATGGCGACGCTGCGGCTGTTGTGCCCGCCGCCGCCCGGCAGCGCCGCGAGCCGCGACAACGCGGCACGCCCGATGCGCGCCTGGCCCGGCGCGTAGTCCGCGCGGTAGAGACCGTCGGTCCGGGCGATGAGGATCTCGCCGTCGCGCCGCGCGACACTGTGCGGATAGCCGTCGAGCTCCACCAGCACGTCGGCCGCAGTGTACGGCGGCGCCAGCCGATAGACCTGGCCGGAGCGCGAGCCGACGAACAGCTCGCCGTCGGCCGCGAAGCTCAACAGGCGCGGACTGTCCAGCGCGGCGGTCAGCAGTTCCAGGCGGTAGCCCGCCGGCAGCCGCACCTCGACCGTTTCATCCGGGAGCGCGAGCCGCTGCCGCTCGTAATGCAGCGGCGGCGCGGCGACGCCCGCCGTGGTCAATGCGCACCCCAGCAGAGCCCACATCCAAAGGGACCATTCCGGCAATCGCAGCATGGTCTTCCTCCCAATCGGCGCGGCACCTCTGGTAGAGTCCGTGAAACCGTCATTGCGCGCGTGTGAGCCGTCCGGCAGACAACGGTTCGCGACCAATGCCCCAGGGCAGCCTCTCGGCGCTGCGCGCCGCGCCTTCAGGCCGCTCCTGCGGGCGTCACGCAAACGTGTAATCGCCAACCCGCATTCCAGCAACGGGGCACGACCCCAAAGGAGCCGCCATGCGATTCTTGCTCACCCTGACTCTGGCGTCCATCCTGGGCGGCGCACAGGCCGCGGACCAAGCCCCCTGGGGCGCCGGCAATCTGGTCGACGTCGAATACGAACCGCACAAGGTGGTCTACGACGTCTCCGTCGCCGACGCGGCCGCCTTCGAGCGCGTGCTCGACCGCGCCAGCTACCTCAGCACGGTCTACAATGCCGACCCGTTCCGCGCCTCCATCGTGCTGGTGCTGCACGGCGACGAGCTGCCCCTCTTCGACACACGGAAATTCGCGCAGTACGAGGGCCTGATGCGGCGCGCACAGAGCCTGACGGTGGGCGGCACCATCGAGATGCGCATGTGCCGTATCGCGGCCGCGGCCCACGGCATGCAGCCGGAGCACATCCACGGCTTCGTGCAGATCATTCCCATGGCCGATGCGGAGATCGTGCGGCTGCAGCAGGAGGAAGGCTATGTCTACATGCGTTGAGGCCGGACTTGCATGGCGCCGGGCCGGCGCGGCCGTGATGCTGCTCGCGCTCAGCGCGGCGGCCGGTGTCGCGCCGGCCGCCGGCAAGGTGGACACGCCCTACGGCGAATCCGCTGTCGCCTTCGAGGTCCGGCAGGTGCCGGACGCGCCGGTGTACTACGTCCTCGGCCAGTCCGGCGTGCCAGGCCCCGACAACGAAGGCCACACCTCCAACGCCGGCTTCGTCGTCACCGCCAAGGGTGTGGTCGTCTACGACGCGCTCGGCACGCCCGTGCTGGGCTACCGCCTGCTGCAGGCCATCCGTGCGGTTACCGACAAACCCGTGGCGCTGGTCGTCGCCGGGCATTACCACGCCGATCACATCTACGGCCTGCAGGCCTTCCGCGAGCATACGGACGCCGAAATCTGGGCACAGCGCCTGTCATCGCTCTATCTGCAGAGCGCGGACGCGGACCGGCGCCTGGCGCAACGCCGCGAGGCGCTGTTTCCCTGGGTGGACGAAAACACCTATGTGGTTTCGCCCGACCGGACCTTCGACGACCGCCAGCGTTTCGACATGGGCGACACCGCCATCGAACTCATTCATGCCGGCCCCGGCCACGCGGCCGACGACACCCTCATGGTGGTGACGCGCCACGGGGTCGTGTTCTCGGGCGATCTGGTGTTCAGCGGACGGCTGCCATTCCTCGGCGGCGACGAGGTCGACACCCGCCGCTGGCTGGACGGCCTGCGTTATCTGGAATCCCTGGAACCCGCACCGCGCTTCGTCATCCCCGGGCACGGCGCCGCCAGCGCCGATCCCGCCGCCGCCATCGCCTTCACCCGCGGCTACATCGAGTACCTGCGCGCCGAAATGGGCGCGGCGGTCGAGGCGCTCACCGATTTCGACACCGCCTACCGCAACACGGACTGGTCGGCATACGAGAACGTGCCGACCTTCGACGCCGCCAACCGCGGCAATGCCTACCGGGTCTATCTGGACATGGAGGCGGAACAGTTCAAATAGTGCGGGCACCTTCGCCCGGCGCACCGGGCCGAAGGCCATATCGCCTTCGTCTCGCGTCTCGGGGGGACAGATTTGAGTCTGCCCACCTCTACGGGCAACGGACGAGTCCGACAACATCCGCCGCCATACGCTGCGTGAGTGCGCCCTACGGGGGCGGGATACCTATTTGACCAGCCGGTAGCACGGCGTGTAGGTCTTGCCCGGCAGTTTCATGCGACTGTCGACGACGAACGCCGACAGCAGTTCGTCCATGGGATCCAGGACGCTGCGGTCGCCGCGGATCTCGAAGTGGCCGTACTGCTCGATGGCGCGTATGCCTTCGTCCTTGACGTTGCCGGCGACCACGCCCGAAAACACGCGGCGCAGGTTGGCGGCGAGCAGGTGCCGTTCCTGATCCTTGTGCAGCTCGAGCCCGGCCATGTTTCCGTGCGTGGGCGCGAACGGCCGCTGGAATTCCTCATCGATCTTCAGCAGCCAGTTGTAGTAGTAGGCATCCTCGTGCGCCTTGCGGAAGGCGCGCACGTCCTGCATACCGTCGAGCATCCGGCGCGCGACCTCCTCCGGATCGTCGATGATGATCTGGTAGAGCGCCCGCACCTCCGCGCCGAGCGTCGCGGTGACGAACGCATCGATCTGCCGGAAGTATTCACGCGCCGATTCCGGCCCGGTGAAGATCAGCGGGAACGGGATGCCGGCATTGTCGGGGTGCAGCAGGATGCCGAGCAGATAGAGCATCTCCTCGGCCGTGCCCACACCGCCGGGGAACACCACGATGCCGTGGCCGGTGCGCACGAAGGCCTCCAGGCGCTTCTCGATGTCCGGCATGATGACCAGTTCGTTGACGATGGGGTTGGGCGATTCGGCGGCGATGATGCCCGGCTCGGAAATACCCAGATACTGGCCGTTGCGGATGCGCTGCTTGGCATGGCCGATGGTGGCACCCTTCATCGGCCCCTTCATCGCGCCCGGGCCGCAGCCGGTGCAGACATCCAGACCGCGCAGCCCCATCTGGTAGCCGACCACCTTGGTGTAGTCGTATTCCTCGCGCGAAATCGAGTGTCCGCCCCAGCACACCACCAGGTTCGGGTGCATACCGGAACGCAGCACGTTGGCGTTGCGCAGGATGTGGAACACGGCGTTGGTCACCCCGGCCGAGCCCGCGAGATCGAAGCTGAAATCGCCATTGATCTCCTCGCCCACGAAGATCACGTCGCGCAGCACCGCGAACAGGTGCTCGTTGATACCCTTGATGAGCTGGCCGTCGACGAAGGCGCTGGCCGGTGCGCCGGTCAACTGCAGCTTGATGCCGCGCTCCTGCTGCAGTACCCGGATGTCGAAGGTCCGGTAGCGCTCCAGCAGTTCCTTGCCGTCGTCCAGATAGTTGCCGCAGTTGAGTACTGCCAGCGAGCAGTTGCGGAACAGCCGGTACAGACCGCCCTTGCTGCCGTCCAGCAGCCGGTTGGCTTCGGCCTTGGACAGCACGTCCAGGTGGCCCGGCCGGGGGGAGACGAGCGCGTCTACGACCTGTTCCATCTGCATCTTCGACCTTTCCTCTGACATCGCGATTGAACCGCGGCGCATTGTAGGGGAGCTTGGCCCGCTTCACACCTCCGTCCGGCCGGCGGTGCGTGGCGGCCCCTGGGCTGTTCGACGCTGCAAGAGCCGGGCCGTTCCGCGCGCCGGTGCCGCTCAGCCACCGCGGAAGTGCGGTAAAGTGGCCGCATGACCCGCCC
>CAYWKV010000134.1:0-8651 GCA_964458835.1 uncultured Gammaproteobacteria bacterium
CTAGCGCTGATTGATGCCGAAGCGTCCCGGCCCCGTCAGGGCCAGTGCCACGGCCGTGAACAGGAACATGCCCTGGAGTTCCAGCTTCCAGCCGCCGCTCGGGCCGAGGCTCGCCAGCTCGCCGGTGTGCGCGAGCAGGAAGGCGAACAGCATGTTGACGGCGATCAGGGTCGCGCCCAGGCGCGCGTGAAAGCCGATGATGAGCAGGATCGGTCCCAGCACCTCGCCGAGAAACACGCCGTAGGCGATGAAGGCCGGCAGTCCCATGCCGGTCACCATGTTTTCGATCGGGCCGATGCCGTGCACCAGCTTGGCGATGCCGTGCAGCAGGATCAGGATGCCGAGGGTCAGGCGCAGGATGAGCTTGGCGACGGCGTCGAGGGTGCTGTTCATGTCTGTGCTCCGGAGTGGGGGTGGGCTTTCCAAGCATAGGGTATCCGTGCGCGGCGCGCCGGCCGCCGGATCGGAACGCGCGGCTCAGGCCGAGAGACGGATGCGGTTCTTGCCTTCGCGCTTGGCCAGATAGCAGGCGCTGTCCGCCGCCTCGACGGCCAGCCAGCCATCGGGCGCGTCGGGGTGCAGGGCGGCGATGCCGGTGCTGAGACCGGCGATGCCGAAGCCGCTGCCCTGGTGTCCGATGCGGACGGTGGTGATGCCCTTGCGGATCTCCTCGGCGATCGTGTGTGCCGCGGCCGCATCGCAGTCCTTCAGCAGCACGGCGAATTCGTCGCCACCCAGCCGCGCCACCTGGTCGCCCGCGCGCACGCAGGACTCGATGCGGCGGCACAGCGCCACCAACAGCTTGTCACCGGCGGCATGGCCGAAGCGGTCGTTGACGGACTTGAAGTCGTCCAGGTCGATGTAGAGCAGGCTGCGCGGCGCGCGGCTGCCGCGCACGACGGCCAGTTCCCGGCGCAATACCTGATCGAAGCCGTTGCGGTTCAGAACCCGGGTGAGCGGATCGTGGGTCGCCTGCCAGCCGATGCGGTCGGCCTGGCGTTTCTGCAGGGTGACGTCGCGGAAGACATAGGCCACCTGGGCCAGGCGTCCCGCTGCGGCGAAGATGGGCGAGACCGTCTCCTCGATCAGGCGGCGGTCGCCGGCCGGGTGGTCGAGATGCAGATAGCGCTGCGGGCGCGAGATGGTGCCGCTCGCCTGCGCGAGGACATCGGCCATCCCGGGCGATGCGCCGCCGCCATTGGGATCCCGCAGCACGTAGACCTCGTCCAGCGGCCGTCCCCGGGCCTCCGTCTCGCTCCAGCCGGTCAGCCGCTGCGCCACGGGATTCATGGTCAGGATGCGGCCGGCCGCGTCGGTCTTGATGACACCGTCGATGATGTTCTTGAGGGTCAGTTCCTCGAGTTCCTTTTCGGCGAACAGGGCCGCCTCCGCGCCGAGGATGCGGCGGCGCATGACGAACATGACCCAGAGGGTCAGGCCAAGGACGTTCACGGTCATGCCGCCGAGCAGCCAGTACGCGGCCTGCACGTCCGCGTGGGCCTCGCGCGCCGCCCGGTGCGTCTCGGTGCGCACCAGGTCGATCAGCCGGTCGAACACCGTCAGCAGGCGGTTCTCCAGGGGCAGGTCCTCGAAGATCAGCCGTTGCGCGCCCCGTCGCTCGCCCTCGTGAAGCCGTGCGACGATGTCGTTCTGCAGCGGCGCGGTGGTGCGGATGATCTCCAGTGCCTGCCCGAATTCCACGCGTTCCCGCTCCGTCAGACCCATGGCCTCGAGGCGGTCGCGCAGCCGGATGAAGTCGCTGGCCAGCGTGTTGAAGCGCAGGAACTCGTCGTCGCGGATCCAGGGATCGTCCTTGAAGTACATGGCGTACATGCGCAGCGAGCGTTCGCGGATCACACGGCTCATCTCGTGCAGCAGATCGATCTTGGTGTTGTGGTGTGCACTGATGGTCACGACGCGGTCGCGCACGGCCGAGAGGTAGGACAGGCTGACGGCGGCCAGCACCAGGATCAGCAGACTGATCACGGCGGTGCCGGCGATGAGGGTTCTGGGGGTGCGGGTGTGCATGGAGCTGCCTGAGATACTGCGTCGGGGCGGTTGGATTATCGCTGCAATCCCCGTTCCTTGGAAGACATGACGTCGGGTGCGCAGCTTTTGCCATCGGCCAGGTAGCGGGCGAACGCGTCCGCCGGCAGCGGTGGCGAGAACCAGTAACCCTGGGCCTCGTCGCAGCCCTCGCGGCGCAGGGCCGACAGGATGCGTTCGTCTTCCACGCCCTCGGCGACGGTGCGCTGATTGAGGCTGCGCGCCAGCTGGATGATGGCGCGGACGATGACGGCATCGTTTGGATCGTCGGCCATGTCGCGGACGAAGGACTGGTCGATCTTCAGCTTGTCGACGTCGAACCGCTTGAGGTAGGCCAGACTCGAATAGCCCGTGCCGAAGTCGTCGACGGACAGCTTCACGCCCAGGGCCTTCAGTTCGTGGACTTTCGCCAACACCTTGTCGGTGTCCTGGATCAGGATCGATTCCGTGAGTTCGAGCTCCAGATTCTCCGGCGGCAGCCCGGACGCACTCAGCGCCTGCCGGACGACCTTCTCCAGGTTGCCGCGCCGGAACTGCACCGCCGAGAGGTTCACCGCGACCGTCAGCGGCGGAAGCCCCTCGCGTCGCCACGCGGCCATCTGACGGCAGGCCTCCTCGATCACCCAGTCACCGATGGGCACGATGAGCCCGCTGTCTTCGGCGATGGGGATGAAACGCAACGGCGCGACCATGCCGAACACCGGGTGGTTCCAGCGCAGCAGTGCCTCGGCGCCGGTCACCGCCATGGTCTCGAGATCGATCTGCGGCTGATAGTGCAGCACGAACTCGCCGCGCTCCAGCGCCTTGCGCAGGCTGTTGCGGATCTGCAGGTGCTCCACGGCGTCGAGGTTCATCTTCTCGGTGTGGTAGCGGTAGGTGTTACGGCCGGCGTCCTTGGCGTGGTACATGGCCGTGTCGGCCTTCATCAGCAGGGTGTCGAAGTCGCGGCCGTCGTCGGGATATACGGCGATGCCCAGTGAGAACGAGGTCGACAGATCGTGTCCCTGGACGTCGAACGGCTTGGCCAGCTCATCGAGGATGTGCTCGGCGATATCGGTGATGACGTCGGTGTTGTGCACGTCGGAGAGGATCACCAGGAACTCGTCGCCGCCCAGGCGGGCGAGGGTGTCGGTATGGCGGATGCACTCGTGCAGGCGTGCGGCGATCGCCATGAGCAGGGTGTCGCCGACCAGATGCCCGAGGGAATCATTGATGGTCTTGAAGTTGTCGAGTTCGAGGAACAGCAGGGCCACCTTGTTGCCGGCGCGGTCGGCATACGACATCGCCATGTCCATGTGGTCGCGGGCCAGCAGCCGGTTCGGCAGGCGCGTCAGCGCGTCATGATAGGCCAGGAACTCGATCTGGGCCTCGGCGGCCTTGCGCTCGGTGATGTCGATGTAGCTGGCACGGATGAGGCGCCGGTCGCTGGCGGGCAGCGCGACCAGGCGCATCTCGCAGAGGACGTCCTGGCCCGCAGCATTGCGGATCAAATGCTCGAAGGTCTTCGGCGCGCCGGCCAGGACCCGCGGCGCCTGCGAGCGGATGCCGTTCAGTACCGCTGTCGCCTCCGCGTGCGGCCACGGGCGGAACGGGGGCTCGAGGTCGGCGGGCACACGCTGCAGCAGCTGGGCGCGCTGGTAGCCGAACAGCCGCTCGGCATTGGTGTTGGCGTCGATCAGCCGGTCCTGGTCCACGTCGAAGACGACGATGGCCTCCGGCGCATGCTCCACCAGCACGCGGAACTGCTGCTCGCTTTCGCGCAGGGCCGCCTCGGCCCGCGCGCGTTCGGCGATCTCCTGCTTCATGCCGTGCAGCATGTTCAGGTGGCAGGCGAACATGTACTGGATGGTGAAGGCGTAGGCGATCAGCCGGAGCGCGTGCCACAGCCACCATTCCCCATCCCAGAGGCGGGAGAAGGGAAAGAGGATGGCCGCCGTGCCCAGCACCATGTAGAAGGCGGCGAAGGTCAGATCCTCGAAGTTCCGGCTGCGGGCGTGCCGGCTGGCGAAATAGAGGCAGGCGGCGAACGACAGCAGCCCGGCGGCGACGTTGATGGCCTGCAGCGGGACGACGAAGCCACCGTCGGCATTCAGCGCCGGCAGCGCCTGGGGCTGGAGCAGGAAGAAGATCCCGATCCCGCCCGCGAGTGCCGCCACGGCGTAATGCGCGGCGAGCCGTTGCAGCGCCCGTCCCCAGCCCAGCCAGACCAGCGCCGGGAAGAGCCCGCCGGCGATCGCCGCCAGGCTGCGCAGCCAGGCGAAGCCGGGGCTGGTCTCGTCCGAAATCGCGTGGAAGCCGTCCACAAGTCCCATGGCGAGGAACCCCAGGGCCACCGGGTAGAGGTGCTCCTCGAGATCACCCTGTCGGCCCTGACCGAGCAGCAGCACGGCGAAGGAGATGGCAGGAATGGCACCCAGCATCTCGACGGCCGTGTGCAGCGTCGGGTTGGGGAAGTAGAGCGCCGTGTGCAGCGGCAGCAGGATCGACGAGACCAGTAGGACGCTGAACAGCGCCATGAGGGCCAGCAGGGTGTGCCGGGAGGCCATGCCGCTCAGAGACTGCCGGCGCCGGATCGGCCGGCGGCGCGCGGTATGCGGGGTTGCCAATCCATCAGCCGGGCTGCGGGGGGCGGGGTGGGGAGGTGGGCGACGGACAGCGGTACGGTGGCCAAGGTGCCTCCCCCAAGCAGGTTAATTTATATCAAGACTACAACGGGGTACGGGGTACACCAAATCCATGCTGTGCCCGGGATGGCGGCCGTGCCCGGCGCCGTGACGTGACGACGGCTCGAGTGAAGCCGTCGGCCGGAATCGCGCCGGCTAAAGACGAATATTTTATATATTTGAAAATACAGGGAAAAATGCGCCATGTGGTATCAGGTTCACAGGCTCAGGATCGATAAAATCGACGCAACTGACGGTGCGCCCCGGAGCCCCGGGCACGCCCGCCGCGATCGACCCTCTCCCGGGCCTGTGCCGCGCAGGCCGCCCGCGTTCCCCCAGGCCCGGGCCGGGCCTATCAGGAACTGCTTGGTCATGAAGCTGAATTTCCCGGTCGAACGCGCCGACCGGCTGGCGGCCTTCCCCGGATATACGCGATGAACCAAAAAAAAGGCGCCCCCCCTTCCTGGGAGGACGCCCGTCGCACCGCCTGCCAGCGGTTACTGCTCTTGCTCTTTAGAAACGGATATGGGTCGAGGCGTTCAGGCTCTGCCGCGCCCAGCGCCAGTTGTCGATGTGGTAGCGCGTGAACGCCAGGCCCGTCAGCTCGAAGAAGCGCGGCCAGCCGATGCGCTCCACCCACTCACCCATGCGCTCGTAATCGCGCGCGTTCTCCTTGTAGGTGCGCAGGATGTTCTTCACCACCGCGGCGACCTCCGGCCAGCGCGGGGCATTGTTCGGCAAACCGGCCGCGACCAGCTTGTGCAGCATGGGCTTGCTGCGCGCGTTGGAGTTCTTGCCGCCGATCCAGATGGCGATCTTGGAGTGCTCCGGGTCGTTGATCTGCATGGGCGGGCAGGGCGGATAGCAGGCCCCGCAGCAGATGCATTTCTTCTCGTCGACCTCCAGCGAGGGTTTGCCGTTGACCATGGCCGGGCGGATGGCCGCCACCGGGCAGCGCGCCACCACCGACGGCCGCTCACACACGTTCGACACCAGGTCGTGATTGATCTTCGGCGGCTTGGTGTGCTGGATGTTGATGGCGATGTCGGCCTGGCCGCCGCAGTTGATCTGACAGCAGGACGTCGACATGCGCACGCGGTTGGGCATCTCCTCGTTGACGAATTCGTCGTAGAGCTCGTCCATCAGCGACTTCACCACGCCCGAGGCGTCGGTGCCCGGGATGTCGCAGTGCAGCCAGCCCTGGGTGTGGGCGATCATCGACACCGAATTGCCGGTGCCGCCGACCGGGAAGCCCGCCGCGGTGAGTTTGTCGATCAGCGGCTGCACCTTGGCCTCGTCGCTGACCATGAACTCGATGTTCGAGCGGATGGTGAAGCGCACGTAGCCCTCGGCGTACTGGTCGGCGATGTCGCACAGGGTGCGGATGGTGTAGACGTCCATCTGCCGCTGGGTACCGGCGCGCACCGTCCAGACGTGGTCGCCGCCCTGGGCGACGTGGTGCAGCACGCCCGGGCGCGGCCGGTCGTGCCAGGCCCACTGGCCGTAGTTCTTTTTCAGAAGCGGATGCAGGAACCGATCGAGCGGCGGTACGCCGCACTCGTCAGGCATTCTCGAAGCTGCTTGTGACATGCTGTTCTACCTTTTTGATTCGGTTGGGCCGGGTCAGCCGGCGGCGCGCTGTTCCCACTTGGCGGCTTCTTCCGCCCAGTCGTCCATGCGGACCATCGGGTTGGTGCGCGGGTGGTTGATCATGGTCGGGTCGATGTCGACATCGATGCCCTCCAGGAACACCGCCAGGCCGATGCGCTCGATCATCTCGCCGAGGCGTTCGTGCTCCAGGCCGTTCTCGGCCCAGAAGTCGATGATGTTCTGCGCCAGCTCGACCAGCTTCTCGCGGTCCTCGTCGGTGTCGAGCTTCATGAAGGGGATCAGCACCGTGCCCATCAGGTCGCCGATCTTCAGGGTGCGCTTGCCGCCCACCAGGATGGTGACGCCGCGGTCCTTGCCCGGCGCCAGCGCCTTGGTCATGACATTGATGCAGTGCATGCAGCGCACGCAGCTCTTGTTGTCGATGCTCAGGGTGTCATCGTCCTCGAGGCTCAGGCTGTGCGTGGGGCAGCGTGTGACGACGTTGTCGATGACGTACTTGCGGCCCTTGGCCCCGACGAACTTCTTCACCTCGTCCTGGTTGACCTGGATGTCATCGCGCCAGGTGCCGATCATCGCCATGTCGGAGCGCTGAATGGCGTTCATGCAGTCGTTGGCGCAACCGGAGAACTTGAACTTGAATTTGTACGGCAGCGCGGGACGGTGCAGATCGTCGAGGAAGGAGTTCAGCACCGCACGGTGCGCCTCCGGCTCGTCGTAGCAGGAGTGCTCGCAGCGGGCGTGGCCGACGCAGGACATGCCGGTGCGCACTGCGGGGCCCGCGCCGCCCATATCGAAGCCCATCTTGTTGAATTCGTCGAAGGCCGGCTGGATGGCGTCGGTGGTGCAGCCTTGGAACATGATGTCGCCGGTCTGGCCGTGCAGGGCGATGAGGCCGGAGCCGTGTTCCTCCCAGATGTCGCAGAATTTGCGCAGCGTGCCGGTGTCGTAGTGCATGCCGGCCGGCGGCATGATGCGGATGGTGTGGAACTCGGACGATTCCGGAAATTCGTTGGCGACTTCCGAGAAGCGCGGGATGACACCACCGCCGTAGCCGATGACGCTCGCAGTGCCGCCCTTCCAGTAGCCCTTGCGGGTCTCGTAGGAACGCTCCAGCTGGCCGAGCAGGTCGACCATCATGCCGCTGTCTTTGGCCAGGCGCTTGAGGCCCGTGATGAAGCTCGGCCAGGGACCGGTTTCGAGTTGGTCCAGCAGCGGCGTGTCGTGCGGATCTTTCGCCATGAACAATGCTCTCCTCTCATATCGGATGGGCCGGTTGCCGCAGGCGGCGGCGCCGGCCGTGATCGTGAGGCGCAAGTTGATAACGGATCGGGGCGGTGGGCGACTTGATGCAGGTCAAACCTGCTCGTGGGACACGGGCGTGACGGTCCGCACGGCCTGCATTTGTCAACGAATGCCGGCGCGCGACTGCGCGCGGGGCACTGGTCAGGGTTGCTGCCAGTCGAGCACCTCGACCTCCAGGCGGGTGATGCGGATGCCGCCGCCGGCGGGCCGGTAGCGGGTGGTGCGGCGGCTGGTGTAGCGCAGCGGCTGGCCGTTCCAGCGCAGGCTCTCGTGCAGCACCTGCACGCCGACGGCCGAGCGTCCGTCGGCGGCGATGCGGTAGCGGGCGGGCTGCGGCCGCACCCGGTAGCCGTCGGCGACGGCGTTGGCCTGCCATGCGTACAGCAGGAATTCGCCGCGGCCGAGACGCAGCGTCTGCGGGCCACGGTCGGTCGGTACCTGGATCACGGCCTGGAAATCGGCTGCGAGCAGACGCTCCAGTGCCACCACGTCGCCCTGGACAGTCGCCTCCAGGGCGCTGCGGTCGATCGCGGCGAGCTGCACGGTGCCGAACGGCGCCGCGGCGAAGGCGGACGCGCTGCACAGCAGCAGCGTGACGGCCAGGCGGCGGCAGCTGCGCGCGAATCCCCTGGGGCCGGCGCGGGCCGCGGCGCGTGGCAAGGCGGATTGCGCAGGCTGCATGGCGGCCGGTCTACGCGTCGGCCTCGGCATCGCGCAGCTCGTTCAGCGCCAGGAACGTCTCCGCCGCGATGCCGGCCGAGCGGAAGTCGAGCGCATCGGGGTAGCGGCTGGCGGCGGCCGCGCGCCGGCGGGCGGCCTCGCACCAGCCACCCAGCCACTGGGCGGCCGCCGTGCGCGCCGGCGCGTCGAGGCCGGCCCAGGCCTGCGCAGCGGCCGCGCGGAAACCGCTGCGCGACAGCGTGGTGAAACTGGCGGTGACGGCGGCGACGTCCCGATCGGCCAGGGCCCGGGCGCGCGCCGAGCGGTGCTCCTCGAGCAGCCGGGCGCGCAGCGCCTCGACCTCGGCAT
>CAYWKV010000135.1:0-8599 GCA_964458835.1 uncultured Gammaproteobacteria bacterium
GACCCGCGCAGCCGCGCCGAGGCCGAGGCGCGGGTCGCGGCGGCGCAGGCCGCGGTGCTGGCGGCGGAACAGACCGCACGCGCCGCGGTCGCCGATGCGCAGATCGCGCAGAAGGACTACGCGCGCCGCAAGGCGCTGTTCCAGGATGGCCGCATCTCCCGCGAGGAGCACGACCGCGCCGAGGCCGCCGCCCGCCGCGCCGAGGCGACGCGCCGCTCCAGCGCCTTCGCCGTCGAGGTGGCCCGCCATGAACTGGAGGCGGCGCGCACCGCACTGGAATATTCGGCCGCGCCGGTGGCCGGCACGGTGCCCGAACGGGTGGCGGTGCAGTCGCCGGTCGCCGGCCAGGTGCTGCGCATCGTGCGCGAGAGCGAGGGCGTGGTCGCCAGCGGCCAGCCGCTGATCGAGATCGGCGATCCCGCCGCGCTGGAGGTGGAGATCGAAGTGCTGTCGGCGGATGCCGTGCGCATCCGGCCCGGCATGTCCGTGGAGTTCTCGCGCTGGGGCGGCGACGGCATTCTCGAGGGCCGCGTACGCGTCATCGAACCCACCGGCTTCACCAAGGTGTCGGCGCTCGGGGTGGAGGAACAGCGCGTACTGGTGATCGCCGACATCACCTCGCCGCCGGAGTCATGGTCGCGTCTCGGTGACGGTTACCGCGTGGAGGCGGGCTTCATCCTCTGGGAAGGCGGCGACGTGCTGCAGATCCCCGCCAGTGCGCTGTTCCGCCACGGCGACGGCTGGGCGGTGTTCACGCTGGACGCCGGCCGCGCGCGCCTCACGCCGCTCACCGTCGGCCGCAGCAACGGCTTCGCCGCGCAGATCCTCGACGGCGTGACCGCAGGCACGCCGGTCATCGTCCACCCCAGCGACGCCATCGCCGACGGCGTGCGCGTCACACCGCGGGGGTGAGGGGTTGAAAAACCTGGATGGCCACGAAATCCACGAAACCCACGAAAATTATTAGGGCCAAAACCGGCCACGGAAAACGCAGACGAGTATAGGGCTGTAAACCTTGTCTCGGCGAGAGGGTTTTCCCTCTCATATCTTTCGTGGGTTTCGTGGATTTCGTGGCCATCCCCCATATCAAGGCTTCACCGCCTCGATGGTCGCGGAGACGACGTAGTCCTCCACGCGCCGGCCCGGCGCCCAGTCGCGGATGAACTCGCGGCTGGCATCCTTGGGTTCGATGCGGATGTCCGCGAAGCCCGCGTCACGCAGCATCGTCTCCAGTTCGCCGATCTGCGAGGCGCCGGCCATGCAGCCGGTGTACAGCGCCAGGTCCTTGCGCACGGCGTCCGGCAGCTCGGCGGTGGCGACCACGTCGCTGATCGCCAGTCGGCCGCCGGAACGCAGCACGCGGAAGGCGTCGCGGAACACCTGCGGCTTGTCCGGCGACAGGTTGATCACGCAGTTGGAGATGATCACGTCGACGCGGGCGTCGGCCACCGGCAGGTGCTCGATCTCGCCGAGCCGGAACTCGACATTGGCATAGCCGACCTTGCGCGCGTTCTCGCGCGCCTTGGCCAGCATCTCGTGGGTCATGTCGACGCCGATCACCCGGCCGGACTCGCCCACCGCGCGCACGGCGAGAAAGGCATCGAAGCCGGCGCCGCTGCCGAGATCCAGCACGGTCTCGCCGGGCTTGAGCGCGGCAATGGCCTGCGGATTGCCGCAGCCCAGATCAAGGTTCGCGCCCTCGGGCACGGCGCTCACATCGTCGGCGGAATAGCCGAGCTTCTCGGCGGCGGTGCCGCCCACCGCGGGCGTGCCGCAGCCGCCGCCACAGCAACCGCCATTGTGGTTCTGCTCGGCGATCCTGCCGTAGGTCTCGCGGACGGCGCTGCGGATGTCATGGGTGTCGGTCGTGTTCATGGGTACTCCCCTTGCGTCATGCGTTCGAAAGCCTGCCGACTGTCACAGGCCCATTGCGGTACGGCGGCCGCCCGACCGTTCGTACCACCCCTTGCTGCGGTTGACGATCTTCACCACCGACAGCATCACCGGCACCTCCACCAGCACGCCGACCACGGTGGCCAGCGCCGCGCCGGAAGAGAAGCCGAACAGCGCAATGGCCGCGGCCACCGCCAGTTCGAAGAAGTTGCTGGCGCCGATCAGCGCCGAAGGCGCGGCCACGTTGTGCGGCGAGCCGACCGCGCGGTTCAGCAGATACGCCAGTCCTGAATTGAAATACACCTGGATCAGGATCGGCACCGCCAGCAGGGCGATGATCAGCGGCTGGGCGATGATCTGCTCGCCCTGGAAGCCGAACAGCAGCACCAGCGTGGTCAGCAGCGCGAGCAGCGACACCGGCTGCAGGCGGGCGAGCAGCCGTTCGAGCGCGGCCTCACCGCCACGCGCCAGCACCCGCCTGCGCCACACGTTCGCCAGCGCCACGGGAATGACGATGTACAGCACCACCGACAGGACCAGCGTGTCCCAGGGCACGGTGATCGCCGAGATGCCGAGCAGCAGGCCGACGATGGGCGCGAAGGCGACGATCATGATGACGTCGTTGAGCGCCACCTGGGTCAGCGTGAAATGCGGCTCGCCGTCCGACAGATTGCTCCACACGAACACCATGGCGGTGCAGGGCGCCGCGGCGAGGATGATCAGGCCGGCCACGTAGGCGTCGAGCTGATCGGCCGGCAGCCAGTCGCGGAACAGGCCGTAGACGAACAGCCAGCCGAGCAGGGCCATGGAGAAGGGTTTCACTGCCCAGTTCACGAACAGGGTGACGCCGACGCCCTTCCAGTGCTCCCGCACCCGGCTCAGCGCCCTGAAGTCGATCTTCAGCAGCATCGGGATGATCATCAGCCAGATCAGCACCGCCACCGGCAGATTCACCCTGGCGATCTCCAGTCCGCCGATGGCCTCGAACACGCCGTTGAAGAAGTGCCCCAGCGCGATGCCGGCCACGATGCACAGGAACACCCACAGCGTCAGGTAGCGCTCGAACACGCCCATGCCGGACTCCGCCCGCGCCCCTGCGGCACGTTTCGCCGCGACTTCGCACTGCGCGCTCATGCGCCCGCTCCCGTGCCCTGCTCCGCCCGCAGGCGCTGCAGCAGATCGGTGACGCGGTCGCGGATATCGTCGCGGCTGGCACGGAACACCGTCATGATCTCCGCTTCCGTGCCCGTGGCCTTGGCGGGATCGTTCAGCGGCCAGTGCTCCTTGCGCACGCCGGGCGGCGGCACCGGGCAGTGTTCGTCGGCATGGCCGCAGACGGTGACGAGATAATCCGCCTCCGCCAGCATGGCGTCGGTCAGCTGCGTCGATGCCTGCGCGGAGATGTCCACGCCGGCCTCGGTCATCACCGCGATGGCGCGCGGGTTCTTGCCGTGCGCCTCGATGCCGGCGGACCGGACGTTCAGCCAGTCGCCGCCGAGCGCGCGCGCCCAGCCCTCGGCCATCTGCGAGCGGCAGGAGTTTCCGGTGCAGAGAAACAGCAGATTCATGCGGAGACCTCGCAAGTGTCAGGGATGTGGTTCATGGATATCCGTCCGCCGGACCGCGTCAGCAGCAGCCGACGCCGGGCCGGTCCGCCATGCAGGCCAGCGCCTCGCGGTCGGCATCGAACCCGGCCGCGCCGGCGAGGCCCTTGCGGGTCTCGCGCAGCACCGCCCGGGCCCAGGCCGGGAGTGCGGGATGCAGCCGGTAGTACACCCACTGCCCCTGGCGCCGGTCCTGCACGATCCCCGCCTCACGCAGATAGGCGAGATGCCGGGAGATCTTCGGCTGGCTCATGTCCAGGGCATGGGTGAGCTCGCAGACGCAGACCTCGCGTTCCACGGCGATGAGCATGAGACAGCGCACCCGGGTGGGATCGGCGAGGGCCTTGAAGAAGATGTCGGGGGTCATATCCATGACCGCATATATACGCCTATCCGTATATACGGTCAAGCGGATATTTAAAACACCGGTTGGCCACGAAATCCACGAAACCCACGAAAATTTTCAGGGCCAACACCAGCCACGGAAAATACGGACAGCACGGACAAGTACAGCGCTGTAAACCTTGTTCCGGAGAGAGGGTTTTCCCTCTCATATCTTTCGTGGGTTTCGTGGGTTTCGTGGCGAAAACGGTTTTGTCCGTGCTTTCCGTGTCTTCCGTGGCCAGGCCTTTGCGTCACCGGAACACGCTGGTCAGGAACGCCCGGGTCTGTTCCCAGGAGTCCAGGTCGGCGTCGCGGTCATAGGCGAGCGGCATGTCGAAGCGGCGGCCGAAGTCGTCGGCCTCGGGGTTGGTGAAGCTGTGCTTGACGCCGGGATAGGTGACGACGCGATAGTCGACGCCGGCTTGTGTCATCTCCGCTTCGAAGGCCTTGACCTGCTCGGGCGGGATCATCGGGTCGGCCTCGCCGGTGAAGACCAGCACGCGCGCCTTGACCGTGTCGGGCCTGGCGGGCGTCTGCGTGCCCAGGCCGCCGTGGAAGCTGACCACGCCGTCGAGGTCCATGCCGGCGCGCGCCATGTGCAGCACCATGCCGCCGCCGAAGCAGTAGCCGAGGGCGGCGATGCGCTCCTTGTCGACCGTGGGCTGCGCGGCCAGCAGCGCCTGCGCGGCGGCGAAGCGGCGTTCGGTCTCGGGCATGTCGCTGACGATCGCCTGCATGAAGCCCTGGGCGGTGTCGGGGTGATCGGCCACCTTGCCGTCGCCGTACATGTCCAGCGCCAGCGCCGTGTAGCCCTCGCCGGCCAGCATCTCGGCGCGCTTGCGCGCATAGGCGTTGTGGCCCCACCACTCGTGCACCACCAGCACGCCGGGGCGCTCGCCCTCGACGTCGTCGTCGTAGGCCAGATAGCCCGTCATCTCGACGTCGCCCACCTTGTAGGTGAGCACCTCGGTCTTGAGTTCCGCCTGCGCGCTGCCGGCGCACAGCAGCAAGGCCCCGGTCATTCCCAGACTGAAACGTCTCATGTTCCGCTCCTCCGCATCCGTTTGGACGAGGCCCGAGCATGCCATAAATCAATTTTGCCGGCGAGCGCGCGGGTGACCGGCCTCACTGCCACAGCCCGGCTGCCGCGGGCGTCGCCTGCACCACGTAGCGCAGGGCGCCGCCCGGCTGCACGGCGTCGAAGGGATAACAGGTGAGCAGATACAGGGCCTCGCCTTCCGGCGGGACGATGGCCTCGCCGCGACCGGTGTCGACCACCGCCGTCGCGCGCACGGTGTACCGGTGCCAGACGCCGTCGGCCGACTGCAGCCGCAGCGCGTCGCCCGCCCGCAGCGCGCGCAGAAAGCGGAAATGCGTATCGCGATGGCCGGCGATCAGGCTCGCCCCCGGCGCGCCGGGCGGCGCGCTGCCGCCGACATGGCCCGGTCCGAAGGCGAGACTGCGGCCGCTGGCACCGTCCAGCACCCAGGCGCGCGCGCCGAGACGCGGCACCTCCAGCAGCGCGACCGGCGCGGTGTCGGCCCAGGGCCAGGGCGGCCGGACGGCACCGTCCGCCAGCCGTTCGGCCCAGCTGTGCGCGATCAGCCGCTGCGCCAGCCAGGCCTTGGCGTGGATGTAGCCGCCCTCCCCCAGCTGCCAGGCGGCGACCACCGACAGCGTGAGCGGCAACACACGCCGCAGCCAGGTGCGCGCACCGCTCATGCCCCTGTCCGCCGGCGGCGCGCCAGGGCCGCGCCCGCCAGCGCGATCGCCCCATATATAAGGTGCAGGGCCGCCGGCGTCGCCGTCTGCGGCAGCTGGCCGAAGACCTTCTGATAATTCCAGCCGGCCGGCATCGCCAAGGGCAGCGCGCCGGCTTCGAGCTTCGCGCCGTCGGGCCGTGTCGGGAGGATCGGGGTGACATCGACCGCCACCAGGCTGGTGAAGCGGCTGACCAGGTGATGCGCCAGCGCCAGTTCGGTCATGGCGCGCTGCACGCCGCCGTCCCGGTCGTCACCGAGGCGATCATCCAGGGTCGCGAGCCGGGCGCGCGCCCAGGCGGTGGCGATGCCCGCGCGCGGCGCGCCACCCTGCAGGGCGAGCGTCGTCGTCCACGGCCGCCCGGCGCTCTGCCCCGACAGCGTGACGCCGCCGTCCAGTTGCGCGAGCTTCGCGTGCAGCAGCAGCGGCTCGCCGGCATACAGATCGGGGATGCGCTCCGGCTGCATGTCGGCCTGCGTGCCGGCCGGCCAGACGACGCGGATGTCCTTCAGCACCGGCGACTGCAGCTTGCGGAACAGCGCCGCCATCTGCGTCTCGACCTCGGCGGTGTCGCCGATGAAGGTGAAGCTGCCGCGGCCGTAGCGCGCCGCCTCACGCATGAAGTGCGCGTTCGGCGCCGAACCGATGCCGACCGTGAACAGCCGGCTGTCGCCCAGGCGCGCGCGGATGATAGCGAACAGCGCCTGTTCGTTGCCGACGCTGCCGTCGGTGAGAAACACCACTTGGCGCAGCGCGCCGTCGTCGCGCCCGGCCGGCCCGCTCGGGGTCAGGGCCGCCTCCAGCGCCGGCGCCATCTCGGTGCCGCCGTCGGCCTGCAGGCCGGCGACGTAATCGCGCGCGCGCCGCAGCGCCGCGGGCGTGGCGGGCACCGCCTGCGGGTGCAGGCGCTCCAGCATCGAATTGAGCTGGATGACGTGGAAGCGGTCCTGCGGGCGCAGCTGCGCGAGCGCCAGAGCCAGCGCCGCGCGCGCCTGGATGATGGACGGGCCGTGCATGGAGCCGGAGGTGTCGATGACGAAGATCGCCTCGCGCGGCAGCGCCGCGGCAGCGTCGGCCAGCGCCGCCGGCGGCACGAACATCAGCAGCAGGTGCGTGCCGTCCTCGCGCTGCTCGCTGAACAGCGCCGCCTGCGGCTGCGCGCTCGGCGCCGGCTGCCAGCGCAGCACGAAGTCGCGGTCCACCGGCACCCCGCCCTCGGCGAGTGCGATGCGGTAGCGCCCGGGCGCGGTCTGCGTGCTGTAGACGGCGTGATAGGCGCTCTCCACCGCGTCCAGCGGCAGGCCCGCGTCCAGATCGACGCTCAGCTTCAGGCGCTGTGCGGTGCGCTCGCGGTAGGGCACCTCGGGCACCGGCTCATCGGCGACCTGCGCCCAGCCGCCGGCGTCGAAGGCCTCCAGCGCGACCGGCTTCGCCGCATAGCGCGGCCCGACCACCATGGGGAAGCGCAGCTCGAAGCGGCCGTCCGCATAGGCGACGGTCTGCTGATACTCGATCTCGATGCGCACCGTCTCGCCCGGGCCGATGTTGGCGACCTCGGTGGTGAACAGGTTGGGGCGCTGCTGCTGCACCAGGCCGGTGCGCTGGCCCGCGGCCCTGGCCCGCTCATAGGTGGCGCGCGCCTGCCGCTGCTCCTGGATCTGTCCTTCGATGACGCGCTCGCCGATGCGCAGGCGCAGCCGGTCGACGGCGGCGCGCTCCGGCAACGGGAACAGGTACAGTCCCTGCTGCCACTGCGCGGTCGGATTGCGGTATTCCTGCACCACGGTCACGCGCGCGATCATGCCGCTGATCTGCAGGTTCGCCTCGCTGCCCAGCTGCAGCGCCGACACCGGCTGGCCGGTCTGCGCGTCGCGCAGTTCCAGGCCGGGCGTCCAGTCGTCGCCCGCCTGCGCCATGGGCAGCCAGGCGACCACCAGCACCAGGCCGAGCAGCACCAGGCCGGCCACCGCGGTCAGCGTCGACAGCCAGTCGTCGTAGTCGGGTGCGTCCCGCGGCTCGCGCTGCGCCGGCCCCAGGCGTTCGGAGCGCCGGCGCGCCACTGCGTCGCCCGGCGGGCGGCATTCCAGGTCGAACTCGTCCATGCGCTCGGGGTCGGCATAGAGCGTCTCGTCGGACAGCGGGCGTGGCTGGTCGGTCTGCATAGATCCCCCTTCGTCGTGATTGGTCCAGCGCGCCGTCCCTGGCGACGCCGCCCACTGGGCGGCGGGTGTCCCGGTACCGCGCCGGGTGAACGCCGTTCTCGAGAAGGGATTCAACACCCCGCGGATGGCAGCGCCGCGCCCCGATCCGGGCAAGGCGGAGACGAATTCTGGCAAACCGCGGGCAAGCGCCGGACCGGCTGCCGCGCGGGGTGGTGGCTGCGGTATAGTCAGGGCGTGGAAAGACCGGCTTTAGCCACGAAATCCACGAAACCCACGAAAGTCGTTAAAGATGAAAACCAGCCACGGAAAGCACGGACAAAACCTTTTTTTGGCCACGAAACCCACGAAATCCACGAAAGGTATGAGAGAGGAAACCCGCTCTCCGGCAACGGGGTTTTCAGCCCTATACCTGTCCGTGCTTTCCGTGTTTTCCGTGGCTGGTTTTGGCCCTAATCACTTTCGTGGGTTTCGTGGATTTCGTGGCCAAGCATTTTTTCATCCGTGACTTCAGGCACCGAGCCCGCATGAACCGCCGCATCGCCATCGTCGAGGACGAGGCCGCCATCCGCGACAACTACGTCGACGCTCTGCGCCGCCAGGGCTACGAGGTCGTCGCCTTCGCCGACCGGCCGGGCGCGTTGCAGGGCCTGCGCGGGCGGCTGCCCGATCTGGCCATCATCGACATCGGCCTGGGCAGCGAGATCGATGGCGGTTTCGCGCTGTGCCGCGAGCTGCGCGCACTGTCGGCGACGCTGCCCATCCTGTTCCTGACCGCGCGCGACAACGACTTCGACA
>CAYWKV010000136.1:0-8550 GCA_964458835.1 uncultured Gammaproteobacteria bacterium
CCCGCCCCGCTGCGGTCCCCCGCCTGTGCCCCGGGGTGCCCGCGGGCGCGCCCGCGCCCGCCGGCGCCGGCGCCGGCGCGCCACGACATCGTGCTGCACGGGAATGCGCTGCGGCCGCTCTACCTCGTACTCCGCCGCGGCGACCGGTTGCGCTTCCGCAGCGACGACGGTCTCCATCACGAGCTCTTTTCCCATGCGCCCCATCCCCGCCGCGGCGCGCCTTCTCTGGAACTGCGGCTGGGGCCGGCGGCCCGGGAGGCGGGCCTGGCCATGGACGAGGTCGCGGACTGGCACTGGTTCTGCCGCATCCACGCCCGCAGCTACGCGCGGGTGGATGTCGTGGATACGCCGCTGGTGCAGCTGGTGAGCCCGGGCGAGGTGTTCGAATTCGGCGCCCTGCCGCCGGGGAAATGGCGGCTGCGGGTCGCGGCCCCGGGCGCGGACACCCGCTACCTCGAGGTGCAGGCGATGACCGCCCCGCCGGTGCTGGATATCCGCATCCCGGTCAAGGGCTTCACGCCCGGCACCGGGGCATCGACGCCGCCGCCAGGCGTCGAACAGCTGTATCCGGGCCGGCCCGAGACCTGACGCCATGAACATCGGCCAGAAGAACACGCTGTTCGTCGTCATGCTGGTGATCCTGGTGCTGGCCGGCGTCAGCCTGTCCGGTTACCTGCTGATCCGCAACCATGTCGAGGCCGAGATCGACCGCGACCTGGCGCGCGCGCAGCGCGTGTTCGTCGAGGCGCAAAGACATGCCTTCGACCGGCTGGTGACGGCCGCCCGCGGCGTCAGCCGCGAGCCTGCCCTGCTGGCCGCCACCCTGACCGGCGACGCCGCCACGTTGCGCGGCATGCTGGAGGACATCTATCCGCGCCCGGGCATCGACCTGCTCGCGGTCTTCCTGGGCCATGGCCCGGGCGCGGCGGCGGCCGAGGGCCGCAAGCCGCATTTCGCCTCGCCGCAGGTGCTGGCCTCCGAGCCGCTGCAGCAGCTGGTCCGGCAGGTCGGCAGCGGCGCCGGCGTCGCCTTCGGCAACGCCATGGTGTTCGACACCTTTCTGCGCCTGACGGCGATCCCGATCGAGAGCCCGCTCGGCGGCGCCATCGGCGTGCTGGTCGCGGGCGAGGAGATCCAGCAGAGCGCGGTCGACGAGCTGAAGCTGCTGTTGCGCGCCGACGTCGCGCTGTACTCCGGCAACCTGGTGCTGGGCGCAACCCTGCCGGTCGGCGCGGAGGGCCTGGCGCAGCTGAGCTACGTGGACGAGCGCCGCGCGCCCTTGCGCTTCGACACCGGGGGCGCGAGCTACATCGGGCATGTCTATCCGGTGCTCGCCGCGGACGGCCAGGCCACGGTCGCGCGCGTACTGCTGGCGCACTCCGCTGACAACTATTGGGCGCCCTACCGGGAGCTGGGCAAGAGCGGCGTCGTCATCGCCGTGCTCATTCTCCTGATCGCGGCGCTGGTCGGCATCAGCGTCAGCCGCGCCACGCTCACCCGCCCGATCATGGCGCTGGCCGAGGCGACGCGTCATATCGCCGCCGGCGATCTCACCCATCAGGTACGGGTGCGGCGCCGCGACGAGCTCGGGCAGCTGGCGACCTCCTTCAATCACATGCTCGCCGATCTGAGCACCTCGCAGGCGGAGCTGGAGCGCAACCGCAGGCGCTTCCACGATTTCGCCGAGAGCTCCTCCGACTGGCTGTGGGAAACCGGCCATGGCGGGCGCTTCGTCTACGTCTCGTCGGGTGTCACCGAAACCCTCGGCATGGCGCCGGAGAGCTTCCTGGACCGCACCCTGGCCGAGGTGTTTCCGCGCGACGACCTCGCCGAGCTCATGGGACGCCTGGCACCCGCCGAGGACCGGCTCTGCTATCCCTTCAAGGAACTCGAGTGCGCCGTCACCCTGCCCGACGGCGCGCGCCGGCATCTGCGCCTCAACGGCATGCCCGTGCTGAGCGACGGAGTTCTGCACGGCTACCGTGGCACCACCCGCGACGTGTCCAAGGCCAAGCAGGACGAAGAGCGCCTCACGGTGCTCTCCAATCAGGACCAGCTGACGGGCCTGGCCAACCGCCGCCGCTTCCTGATCGATCTCGCCCACGAGATCCGCCGTGCGCAGTCGCGCAACCGCGCGGGCATCCTGATGCTGATCGATCTGGACCACCTCAAGCTGGTCAACGACACCGCCGGCCATTCCGTCGGCGACGAGCTGATCGTGCAGATCGCGGGCGTCCTCGGCCGCCTGTGCCGCAACGAGGACCTGCTGGCGCGCCTGAGCGGCGACGAGTTCGCCATGGCCTTTCCCGATATGGACGCGCAGCAGGGACAGGCCAAGGCGCGCGCGGTGCTGGATGCGATCGCCGAGCACCGGCCGCTGCACAAGGGCCGCGCGCTCCGGGTATCGGCGAGCATCGGCGTGGTGTCCTTCCCGGCGTCGGGCGGCGATGCCGTGGAACTGCTGGCCAAGGCCGACACGGCCATGTATGCCGCCAAGGATGCCGGCCGCAACCGCGCCAAGTTCTACGTCGAGGGCGACATGGCGCGCGAGCGCATGGGCACGCAGCTGGCGTGGAAGACGCGCCTCGTCGAGGCGCTGGAGAACGATCTGTTCGAGCTCGCCTTCCAGCCGATTGCCGCGCTCGTCGACGGCGCGGTGCATCATTTCGAGACGCTGGTGCGCATGCGCGACCGGGATGGCGGCAGCCTCATGCCGGGCAATTTCATTCCGACGGCCGAGCAGTTCGGGCTCATCGGCCAGGTCGATCGCGTGATCGTGGCCAAGGCCCTGCGCTACCTGGCCGGGCTGCCGCCGGAGTTCGCCTCCGTCGGCATCTCCATCAACCTGTCCGGCATGTCCGTCGGCGACGACGACGTGCTCACGCTGATCGAAGGCGAGCTGCGGGAGACCGGCATCGATCCGCGGCGCGTGACCTTCGAGGTGACCGAGACCGCCGCCTGCGCGCACATGGCCAAGGCCGCGGAGTTCATCGCGCGCATCCGCCAGCTCGGCTGCCGCATCTCGCTGGACGACTTCGGCGTGGGCTTTTCGTCGTTCTCCTATCTGAAGAACCTGCACGTCGACACGCTGAAGATCGACGGCAGCTTCATCCGCGACATCAACCACAGCCGCGACGATCAGCTGTTCGTGAAGGCGCTGGTGGACGTCGCCCGCGGCATGGGGATACGCACCATCGCCGAATTCGTCGAGACCGCCGAATGTGTGGAGCTGCTGCGGCGCCTGGGTGTGGATTACGTGCAGGGCTATTTCGTGGGCCGCCCGGCCAGCGCCATCACGCGGCTGAAACTGGTGCCGCCGGAGGCGGGCGGACAGGACCGTGCCGCGGCGAACTAGCGCGCGGGGCCTAGTCCGCCAGCCGCGCCCGGGCCCGCGTGACCGCCGCGCGCACCTGCGCCGGTGCGGTGCCGCCGAGGTGGTCGCGCGCGGCCACGGAGCCTTCCGGCGTCAGTACCGCGAACACGTCGGAGGCGATGGCGGGCGAAAACTGCTGCAACTCCTCGATCGGGAGTTCGGACAGATCGCGGCCCAGCGCGATGCCGCGCCTGACCGCCTTGCCGACGATCTCATGGGCGTCGCGGAAGGCCACGCCCTTGCGCACCAGATAGTCGGCGAGGTCGGTGGCGGTGGAGAAGCCGGCCAGCGCGGCCTCGCGCATGCGCTCACGGCGCGGCTGGACGGCGGGCATCATGTCGGCGAATACGCGCAGGCTGCCCTTGACGGTATCGATGGCGTCGAACAGCGGTTCCTTGTCTTCCTGGTTGTCCTTGTTGTAGGCGAGCGGCTGGCCCTTCATCAGGGTCAGCAGGGCCACGAGATGGCCGTTGACGCGGCCGGTCTTGCCGCGCACCAGCTCGGGCACGTCGGGATTTTTCTTCTGCGGCATGATCGACGAGCCGGTGCAGAAGCGGTCGGGCAGGTCGACGAAGCCGAACTGCGCCGAGGTCCACAGGATCAGTTCTTCGGAGAAGCGCGACAGGTGCGTCATCAGAATCGCGGCGAAGGCGCAGAACTCGATGGCGAAGTCGCGATCGCTGACCGCGTCCAGCGAATTCTCGGCGGGTGCGTCGAAGCCCAGCAGCTCGGCGGTGTAGGCGCGGTCGATGGGATAGGTGGTGCCGGCCAGCGCCGCGGCGCCCAGCGGCATGACGTTCATGCGCCTGCGCAGATCGCGCAGCCGGCCGCGGTCGCGCTCCAGGTTCTCGAACCAGGCCAGCATGTGGTGGCCGAAGGTCACCGGCATGGCGACCTGCAGGTGGGTGAAGCCGGGCATGATGCTGTCGGCCTCGCGCTCGGCCAGATCCAGCAGGCCGGCCTGCAGGCGGCGCAGCTCGGCCGCGATCAGGTCGATCTCGTCGCGCAGGTAGAGACGGATGTCGGTGGCGACCTGGTCGTTGCGCGAGCGGCCCGTGTGCAGTTTCTTGCCGGCCAGGCCGATACGCTCGGTCAGGCGCGCCTCGATGTTCATGTGCACGTCCTCCAGGGCGACCGACCACTCGAATTCGCCGCGCTCGATCTCGCCGCGGATCGCAATCAGGCCCTCGACGATGGCGGTGCACTCGTCGGCGCTCAGCACGCCCACCTTGGTCAGCATGCGTGCGTGGGCGATGGAGCCGGCGATGTCATAGGCGTAGAGGCGCCGGTCGAAGCCCACCGAGGCGGTGAAGGCCTGGACGAAGGCGTCCGTGGATTCGCTGAAGCGGCCGCCCCAGAGCGTGCTGCCCGTGGGGGTGGCGGTTTTGTCGCTGGACATGATCGATTCCGTATGGACGACGGTGCAAGGCAGCAGAGTATAACCAAACCACGGCCGGATCCGGCAGTGGCGCGAGGATGCAGCAGGCAGTGTCGAAACCGAACCGCATGACTGGACAGGGCGCCCGCTCACCGTTGGCGCCGACCCTGGGCGAGACCTTCTTCCTGCCCAGTTTCTGCGGCATCCGCATGGTGTTCGCCGTGGTCGTGGTGGCGCAGCTGCTGGCCTTCATCCTGGTGCTGGCCTCGCCCTGGCAGGGGGACAAGTGGAGCGAGCTCGGGCTGGTGTCGCTGTTCGTGCAGTGGGTGGCCCTGGCGAGCGCCGCGGTGCTGTGCGTGCTGCGCCCCTGGCTGGCGGGTCTCAGCGCCCCGGCCGCCGCGCTGGTCAGCTATCTGTCGCTGCTGCTGGTGACCGTGCTGCTCAGTATGGCGGCGGTACAGCTCACCGGCCCGGCGGACGGCGGAGCGGGTGGCGTGGACAACGCCGATTTCGTGCTGCGCAACCTCGCCATCGGCGCGGTGCTGAGCGGCATGGTGCTGCGCTATTTCTATGTCCGCCACCAGTGGGCGCAGCAGGTCGAGGCGGAGGCGCAGGCGCGCATCCAGGCGCTGCAGGCACGCATCCACCCGCACTTCCTGTTCAACAGCCTGAACACCATCGCTGCGCTCACCGTGAGCAATCCGGCGCTCGCCGAAGAGGTCGTGCAGGATCTGGCGGAGCTGTTCCGGGTCACCATGCGCGACATGCGTGAGCGCGTGACCCTGCAGCAGGAGCTGGACTTCACGCGCAGTTACCTGCGCATCGAGGCGCAGCGTCTGGGCGGGCGCCTGCTGGTGGACTGGACGCTCAAGAACCTGCCCCTGCAGGCGCACGTCCCTGCGCTGATCCTCCAGCCGCTGGTGGAAAACGCGGTCTATCACGGCATCGAGCCGTCCGCCGGCGGCGGGCGGGTGCACATCCTCGGCACCTACAACCGGGGCGTGCTGCGCCTGGAGGTGCGCAACCCCCTGCCCGCGCAGCCGGTGCGGCGGCGTAGCGGTGGCGGCAACCGCATGGCGCTCGACAACATCCGCGAGCGGCTGCAACTCGCCTTCGGTCCCGAGGCGCGCCTGGAGATGGACCAGCGCGAGGGGTTGTATCGCGTGCGGGTCCTGTTTCCGCTGCCCGATGCGGGCGAGGCGGTGGCATGAGGGTGCTGCTGGTCGACGACGAGCCGCTGGCCCGCGAGCGCCTGCGGCGCCTGCTCGCGGACCTGCCGCAGTGCGAATTGTGCGGGGAGGCCGGTGACGGCCGCGCCGCCCTGGAGCTGTGCGACCGCCTGGCGCCGGACGTGGTGCTCATGGACATCCGCATGCCCGGCATGGACGGGCTGGAGGCGGCGCGCCACCTCGCGGGCCTGCCCGACCCGCCGGCGGTGATCTTCACCACGGCCTTCGGCGATCACGCGCTGGAGGCCTTCGAGGCCTGCGCGGCGGACTATCTGCTCAAGCCCATCCGCGGCGAGCGCCTGGCCGCCGCGCTGGGCAATGCGCGCCGCCTGACCCGCGCGCAGGCCGCGCAGCTGGACGTCGACGCGGGCGGGGTGCGCAATCATATCTGCGTGCGCGTACGCGGCAATCTGCAGCTCATCCCGGTCACCGATATCCGCTATTTCCGCGCCGACAACAAGTACGTGGCCGTGCGCACCGGCGAAGGCGAGTACCTGATCGAGGAATCCCTGAAGACGCTGGAGGACGAATTCGGAGGTCGCTTCCTGCGCATCCACCGCAACGCCCTGGTCGCGGTGGATTTCATCACCGGCCTGGAAAAGACGGCCGAGGGCCAGTGCGCCGTCGCCCTGGCCGGCATCGACGAGCGCCTCGAGGTCAGCCGCCGCCACCAGCCGGACGTGCGCGCGCGGCTCACGGCGTGAGGGCGGGCGGTCGAACCCAAAATCAAAACAAGGTCACGGAAAACACGGACGAAAACCGCGATGGATGGCCACAAAACTTACAAAATCCGCGAAAAAGATCGGGGCCGAATACCTTACGGGCACCGGTTCGTGGGCATATTTTGACGACAACCGCCCGAAACCATGGGTTTCGTGGCCATCGCGGTCGTCGCCGCGGCGGTCCCGGCGCTCAGTTGGCCTCGCCGCGCACCTGATTCAGTGCGGCGTGGATGTTGTTGTCGAGGTAGCCGCCGTAGAACTCGAGGGTGTTGATGCCGACCATGCGGTCGGTGAGTTCGCGGCCCCGGGCGTCGAGGAACAGCACCGTCGGCACCACCGTGACCCGGTAGCGGCTGGCCAGCAGGTCGGCGTCGACGCGGTTGCCGTCGAAGTCCACCAGGGTGTCGTGATTGTCGATCATCACCTTGCGGATCAGAATCTTGTCGTCGTAATCCCCGCTGATGAGCATGGGCTTGAGGAACCACTCCTCGAGCTGCTCGCAGTAGCCGCAGGTCGATGAGGTGAACGACAGCAGGATCGGGAGCGAGCGGGCCTCCGCGGCCCGCGCGTCGGCCTTCAGGTCATGGCTCTCGACCACCTCGGGCTGGGCCGCCGGGCTCAGAGCGGGTTGCGCCAGCCACGCCAGCGCACATGCCAAGACCTTGAGATACTTGAGCTTGCAACGGACTTCACGCACTCGCTATCCTCCCCGTCTGGGCATCGCCGCGGACCCCGCGGTCCACGCCGGGCGATGCCATCCAGCGGTTCATCGGTTGCCACTGTGTGGCCGGACCGCTCCCACTGTCAAATCACAGCGCAGCCCATCATGTCCCAGCCCGTTTTGCGTATCGCCACCCGAAAGAGCGCCCTGGCCCTGTGGCAGGCCGAACACGTCCGCCAGGGGCTGCAGCTCCATCACCCCGGCCTGGCGGTGGAGCTGGTCACCATGACCACGCGCGGCGACCAGATCCTCGACAGCCCGCTGGCCAAGGTCGGCGGCAAGGGGTTGTTCGTCAAGGAGCTGGAACAGGCCCTGCTGGATGGACGGGCGGACATCGCCGTGCATTCCATGAAGGACGTCCCGGTGGACCTGCCGGAGGGTCTGGAGCTGGCCGTGGTGCTGGAGCGCGAGGACCCGCGCGACGCCTTCGTCTCCAATGAATACGCCGCGCTGGCGGCGCTGCCGCAGGGGGCGCGGGTCGGCACCTCCAGCCTGCGGCGCCAGTGCCAGCTGCGGGCGCTCCGTCCGGATCTGGTCATCGGCGATCTGCGCGGCAACGTCAACACCCGCCTGGACAAGCTCGACCGGGGCGACTTCGACGCCATCATCCTGGCCTGCGCGGGCCTGAAGCGGCTCGGGTTCACGGGGCGCATCCGCGAGGAGATCGGGCCCGAGGTGATCCTGCCGGCCATCGGCCAGGGCGCCATCGGCATCGAATGCCGCGTCGGTGACGATGTCATCCACGAGTACATCCGGCCGCTGGGGCATGCCCGCACCCGCGACCGGCTGCGCGCCGAGCGCGCGCTGAACGAGCGGCTGCACGGCGGCTGCCAGGTGCCGATCGCCGGCTATGCCGAGCTGGAGCAGGGCGTGATCGTGCTGCGCGGCCTGGTCGGCCGGCCGGACGGGCGCGAGTTGGTCCGCGGCGTCATCAGCGGCCGCCCCGAGGATGCCGAAGAGCTCGGCCAGGTGCTCGCCGACGATCTGCTCGGCCGCGGCGCGGACGTCATCCTGCGTGAACTCTACGGCGAACACTGAGCGCCCGGCGCTCGCCGGCCGCACCGTTCTGGTGACGCGCCCCGCCCATCAGGCCGGGGCGCTGTGCGGCATGATCGAGGCCGCCGGCG
>CAYWKV010000137.1:0-4842 GCA_964458835.1 uncultured Gammaproteobacteria bacterium
CCGGGCGAGTAGAGGACTTTCACCTCCAAGTGAGTGCGCCCTGCCGGGCGCACCAAAAAAAACCCGGGCCGTTCGCACGGCCCGGGTTTCTCGGAGACCACGGTCCCGGATTACGGCTTCAGGCTGCTGAAGTACGCGGCCAGGTTGTTGATGTCGTCGTCGGACAGTGGCTTGGCCATCGGCGACATCATCGGATCGCTGCGGGTGCCGTCCCGGAAGGCCTTCATCTGCTTGACCAGATAGGCATCCTTCTGACCGGCCAGATTCGGCCACAGAGGGTTGTTGCTGACGCCGGCGGCGCCGTGGCAGCCCGCGCAGGTGCCGGCCTTGGCCTTGCCCGCAGCGGCATCACCCGCCGCCAGGGTCGCACCGCTGGCCGCAACCGCAACACCCATCACCACCGCAGAAAGCAATTTCTTCATGCCAAGTTCTCCACTGTCATAAGGTACTTGTTCGCCCCCGGGCGGGATGCCCGGGTGCCTGAAAGCTGGCGCTATTCTGGCAAAGCGCAGGCGTCGGGTAAATGAATACCTGCTCCACCCACCGTGACGCCTTGATCTTCCTCAATCGCGCCATGCACCTGCATTTCCTGTGGTTAATCAACTGCCAAGCGGATCACGGCCAGCGTCCGGTGGGACCTGAGAAAATCCGCATGGTTTCATCAAGTTGATTTTCAGACGGCAAAATTTTTTTATATGCGGACGGGTTGTGTAGAATCGACCCCATGCACTGCGTCCGCGCCCGGAGGAAAGGCGACGGCCGCGCTGCGACAACAACGAGAGCCTCACGGCCAGCCCTCACGGAAGGGGACATTCATTTCGATGTTGCAGTTCGCCCAACAGAACCCACAGGCCGGCAACGCGTCTGCGCGCCACGCGCCCACGCGTGCCCGCGGAGACCGCCGATGACCCACAGCGTCGCACACCTGGTGCAGGGCTCGCTCGAGTTGACCTCGCTGCCCGAGGTGGTCGTGCGCGCCGTCGATCTCATCAACGATCCCGACAGTTCCGCCGCCGCCATCGGCCAGGTCATCGGCAAGGACCCGGCGCTGACCGCGCGGCTGCTGAAGATCGTCAACAGCCCCTTCTACGGCTTTCCCTCGCGCATCGACACCGTGTCGCGTGCCATCGCCGTCGTCGGCACGCTGGAACTGCTGGATCTGATCCTGGCCACCAGCGTGGTCCGGGCGTTCAAGGGAATCCCGCCCGAACTCGTCGCCATGAACGATTTCTGGGATCACAGCCTCTACACCGGCGTGGTGGCGCGCGTGCTGGCGGGCCGGCAGCGGGCGCCCAACGCCGAGCGCTACCTGGTCGCGGGCCTGCTCCACGACATCGGCACCCTGGTCATGTACCAGCAGATCCCGGGCGTGGCCGCGGACATCCTGCGGCGCGCACGCGCGGAACTGACACCGCTGCACGTCCTGGAGCGTGACGCCCTGGGCTTCGACCACGGCGAGGTCGGCGCCGCCCTGCTGGACGCCTGGCAGTTGCCGGGCGCGCTGGTCGAGGCCGCCCGCTCGCATCACGACCCGCAGCGGTCGAACGCCTTTCCGCTCGAGACCGCGATCGTCCATCTGGCCGACGCGATCGCCTGCGCGGTGCACGACCCGGTGGTCGAGACCGGCCGCGTGCCGCCGATGGAGTCCGCCGCCTGGGCGCTGCTCGGGCTCCCGGCGCAGAGCCTGGACGGCGTCATCGCCGAGGCCGATGCCCAGTTCGCCGAGGCGCGGCGGGTCATCCTGCCCCACGTCAGCGCCGCCTGAGGCGCCCGCCGGCGCGACGGCTCACCAGAATGCGTGCAGCACGCCGTCCTCGAGCTTGTGCTCGAAGCGGTGCAGCGGCCGGTTGCCGACCGCGACGCAGTCGCCGGTGGTGACGTCGAAGCTCCAGTGATGCTTCGGGCAGGTCAGGCGCGTGCCCTCCAGCGCCAGATGCGGGATGTCCGTCACCTGGTGCGGGCAGCGGCTGTCGTAGACGCGCAGATCGTCGCCGTCGCGGTAGATGTACAGATGGCGGCCGTCGCAGTCACGATAGGTGATCTCGCCCGGCGGCAGGTCGGCGAGCGGCCCGACAGCGTGCCACCCGGGCTCGGCGGACAGGTTCTCCGGACGGAATTCCGGAATGTCCATGTCCAGCAGGATGTCCACCGCCCAGACGATCTTGGCCAGCCCCAGGGTCGGGAAGGCCATGAGCAGGGCGTCGAGCACTTCGTTGGCGCTGGCCCCGTTGCGCAGGGCGCGGGTGAGGTACTGGCGGAACCCGCCCTCGGTCTGGGCGTCGACCTTGGTGATCACCGAAATCAGATCGCGCGTGCGGGTGTCGAGGTGCTTGCCGGCCTCCTTGAGGAACTTGAAGTAGGGCAGGATGGCATCCGGCCGGGCGGCGACCAGGTAATTCAGCGCGTCACTCATGGGATTCTCCAACGCAGGGAAGTACAGAGGCGCCCATGCTACCGGCACTCGCGACCGGCTCCAAGCACGGCAAATATGTAGTTCATTTCCCGCTTTGGGCCGCGTCGGCGCGGTGCGCTACCGCTTCTTCGCCAGCCAGAACCACCAGACGATCAGCGCCACCAGCAGCACACCGCCGCCATTGACCCACAGCGCGGCGCTCATGCCCCGGCCCTCGCGCTGCGCCAGCCGCGCAGGCGGTTGGCGTTGCTCACCACCGTCACCGACGACAGCGCCATGGCCGCACCGGCGATCATGGGATTGAGCAGCATCCCGATCAGCGGATAGAGCACACCGGCGGCGACCGGGATGCCGAGGGTGTTGTAGACGAAGGCGCCGAACAGGTTCTGGCGGATGTTGCGCACCGTCGCGCGCGAGATGCGGATGGCGTCCAGCACGCCCAGCAGCGAACCGCCGATGAGGGTGACGTCGGCGCTCTCGATGGCGATGTCGGTGCCGGTGCCGACGGCGACGCCGACGTCGGCGCGCGCCCGGGCCGGCGCGGCGTTGAACCCGGCGCCGCCCAGGCCGACGATCTCGCCGCGGGCCTGCAGCGCCGCGACCTCCGCCGCCTTGTCGGCGGGCAGGACCTCGGCCAGCACGGCGTCGATGCCCAGCTCGCGCGCGACCGCCGCGGCGGTGACGCGGTGATCGCCGGTGAGCATGACGACCTTCAGCCCGGCGGCGTGCATCGCCTCGATGGCCGCCCGCGCCTCCGGCTTGATGGGATCGGACACACCCAGCACGCCGGCCACACGGCCGTCGACGGCGACGTACAGCGGCGTCTGCGCCTGTGCGGCCAGCGCCTCGCCGCGCGCGCGCCAGTCGCGGAGCTCGATGCCCTGCGCGGTCAGAAAGCGCGGATTGCCCAGCGCCACCCAGTGCCCGTCGACCGTGCCGGCCACGCCGCCGCCCGCCGTCGCGGCGAACCCCTCCGCCGCCGCCAGCGCCAGCCCGCGCCCGCGCGCGGACTCCACCACCGCCTCGGCGAGCGGGTGTTCGGAACCGGCCTCCAGGCTCGCGGCCAGGCGCAGCAGCTCGTCCTCCGCGACCCCCGCGCCGGTCTCCACGGCGGTGACGCGCGGCTGCCCGAGCGTGACGGTGCCGGTCTTGTCCAGCACCACCGTCGACAGCTGGCCGGCGCGCTGCAGCGCCTCGCCGCTGCGGATGAGAATGCCGTGCTCGGCCGCCTTGCCGACACCGACCATGATGGAGATGGGCGTGGCCAGGCCCAGCGCGCACGGACAGGCGATGACCAGCACGGTGATGGCCGTGACCAGGGCGTAGCTCAGGCGCGGGTCGGGTCCGAGATTGAACCAGGCGAGGAAGGTCAGCACGGCGACGATCAGCACCACCGGCACGAACACCGCCGAGATGCGGTCCGCGAGGCGGCCGATGGCGGGCTTGGAGTTCTGCGCCTGGCGCACCAGCTCGATGATGCGCGCCAGTGCCATGTCCTTGCCGATGCGCTTGGCCTGGAACAGGAAGCTGCCGCTCTTGTTGAGCGTGCCGCCGACCACCTCGGCGCCCGGCGCCTTCTCCACCGGCACGGACTCGCCGGTGAGCATGGACTCGTCCACCGTCGAACGGCCTTCGATCACCACGCCGTCGACCGGGATCTTCTCGCCGGGACGCACGCGCACCGTTTCGTCCAGACCGACCTCGGCGATGGGCACGTCGCGCTCCTGGCCGTCGCGCACCACACGCGCGGTCTTGGGCTGCAGACCGATGAGACGCTTGATGGCCTCGGAGGTCTTGCCGCGGGCGCGCATCTCCAGCGCGCCGCCGAAGTTGATCAATGCCAGGATCATCGCGGCGGCCTCGAAATAGGCGTGCCGCGCCAGCACCGGTACGCTGTCGGGGAAGGCGACCACCACCATGGAATACAGCCAGGCGCTGCCGGTGCCGAGCGCGATCAGCGTGTCCATGTTGGCATTGTGATTGCGGAACGCCTTCCAGGCGCCGGTGAAGAAATGCCCGCCCGAATACACCAGCACGCCCAGCGTCGCCACGCCCACCACCGCCCACAGCGCGCGGCCGCCGGGATCGTGCAGCATCGGAAAGATGCCGAGCAGCATATCGCCCACCATCAGCGGAACGGCGACCAGGGCGGCCACCGCCGTCTTGCGCAGCAGCCGGCGGTAGTGGGCGAACTCGGCCGCCTCCTTCTCCTCCTGATCGGCCAGGCCGCGCAGTTCGGCGGCGTCGTAACCGGCCTTGCGCACCGCGGCGACCAGGGTGTCGGCGGACACCGCGCCGCGCACCTGGGCGGTGTGCTCGGCGAAGTTCACGTTCGCCTCCGCGACGCCGGGCACCGCGCGCAGCGCGTCCTCGACGGTGGCGACGCAACCGGCGCAGCTCATGCCGGAGACGGAGAGGCGGATGGGTTC
>CAYWKV010000137.1:4942-8518 GCA_964458835.1 uncultured Gammaproteobacteria bacterium
CTGGCCATCGTCAATCCCATCGGCATCGTGCCGGTATTCATCAGCCTCACCCGCAATCACACCGACCGCCAGCGCGACACCGCTGCACTGCGCGCCGCCATCACTGTCGGCGTGGTGCTGGTGGTCGCCCTGCTGATGGGCGAGGCCCTGCTCGGCTTCTTCGGTATCAGCGTGGATTCGTTCCGGGTCGCCGGCGGCATCCTCATCCTGCTCATGGCCATCAGCATGCTGCACGGCGGCATCAGCGCCGAGAAGCAGACGCCCGACGAGGCCCAGGACGCGGAGGAAAAGGAGCACGTCGCCGTCGTGCCCCTGGGCATGCCGCTGCTCGCCGGCCCCGGCGCCATCAGCACCATCATCATCTATTCGCACCGCGGCCACGGCTTCGGCCATCACGCCGCGCTGCTCGGCATCGCGCTGGCGCTCGCGCTGCTGACCTGGATGGCGCTGCGCGCCGGCCCGCTGATCGCCGACCGCCTCGGCCGCACGGGGCTGAACATCGTGTCGCGCATCATGGGCCTGCTGCTGGCCGCCATCGGCGTGGAATTCATCGCCAACGGCCTGCGGCAGCTGTTTCCGGGACTGGGCTAGGATTTGACATGACGGACAGCGACCACATAACGGGCATCTTCATCGGCGAACCGCGGGAGCTGCGGCCCGGCCGCGACAGCGCCATCGACAAGCATCCCCTGGCGGGCACGGCGCGGATCGCTGCGCTCGGCATCCTCGGCGACCATCAGGTCGACCGCATCAACCACGGCGGCCCGGAGCGCGCCCTGCTGCACTACAGCGCGAAGCATTACACCGTCTGGCGCGAGGAGCTGGCGATGGCGCCCGCGCATCTGCTGCAGCCGCCCGGCTTCGGCGAGAACATCAGTTCACCGCTGCTCGACGAGGAGCGGGTCTGCGTCGGCGACGTCTATCGCCTGGGCACGGCGCGGGTGCAGGTCTCGCAGCCGCGCTCGCCGTGCTGGAAGCTCAATGCGCGCTTCGGCGTGGAGGATCTCGCCAGGCGCGTCCAGGACACGCAGCGCAGCGGCTGGCTGTACCGCGTGCTCGACCCCGGCGCGGCGGCGGTTGGCGACGCCATCCGGCTGGAAGAGCGCCCGCATCCCGGCTTCAGCGTCGCGCGCGTCATGCGGGCCGTCTACTGCGACCCGCCCGACCCGGACCTGCTGGCCCGCATCGCCGGCCTGGAGGGGCTCAGCGCCAACTGGCGCGCCAAGGCACAGCGCCGCCTGACGGGCACGCAGGATGACCTGCGGGCACGCCTGCAGGGCGATCCGTCCTAGCGGCGTCGGCCCCGCGAAGGGCGGGGGCGGATACGGCACGGATATCGCATGCCCGGCAATTCGCCAGACCGGGGCCAGCGGGCGCCCGGACCATGCAGGCCTTCGCCGAGGACCGACATCACATGACCGAAACGCAGAACCCGACCGTGGCCGCCGCAGCCGACACCGATGAACTGAACGCCGCGGGCGAGGCGTTCTTCGTCGCCGGCGACGTCGACCGCGCGATCGCCGCATTCCAGGCCGTGCTCACCCGGCATCCCGCCCATGCCGGCGCGCATGGCAACCTGGGCGTGGTCTACTGGCACATGGGCGAGAACGCCAAGGCCATCCAACACCTGATGGCGGCGTTCCGGACCGACTCGTCGGACCGCACCATCGCGCTCAACCTGGGCAAGGCGCTCTGCGAAAACCGGCAATACGAGGCGGCGACGCATATCCTGGCCACCTTCCTGTACACGGCACCGGACGACACCGAGGTACGCGGCCTCATGGAAGCCAGCGAGGCCCTGGCCAAGGAGCACAAGGCAGCGGCCGCCGCGGCGCGGGCGGATGCCCCGACGGCGCGCCCCGGCTCCGGCCCCCTGCCGGAGCGCATCCCCGAAATGCACAACACGCTGCAGACGCTGCTGGCACTGGGCATCGAGGTGAAATCGATCCTGGACGTCGGCGTGCTGTACGGCACCGACGCTCTGATGCAGACGTTCCCCCACCTGCGTCACCACCTCTTCGAACCCATCGATGAGCACTTCGAAACCATCCGGAAAAACTACGCCGGCATGGATTACCAGCTGCATCATGTCGCCCTGTCCGGTAGCGACGGCGAGGCCTGGCAGATCGGCCTCTGCAATGACGGCTCCGGCAGGATCACCCATTCCCAGATCAGCGACACGCCCGTTGCTCCGGGCCGGCAACCGGCCCTGCCGGGGCGGGAAGGCCACGATGACCGCACCATCGTGGATTGCCGCCCGATCCGGAAAGCCCGGCTCGACACGCTGGTTGCGCAGCTGCAGGCACCGACGCCGTACTTGTTGAAGATCGATGTCGATGGCCATGAGATCCCTATCCTCGAAGGCGCGGTGGACACCTTGAAGCAGGCCTCGGTGGTGGTGATCGAGGCCACGGCGGGCACCCTGCTCGCGCGCGGACAGTTCCTCGCGGAACAGGGTTTCCAGCTGTTCGACATCGTCGATTTCGCCTACTACGCAGGTGTACTGCACCAAGTCGACCTGATCTTCGTCAGGCGCGACCTGGTGGACGGAAGCCCGAAGCTGCATCCCATGCAACTCAAGCCCTTCCGCCCCGACCAGTGGTATCCGGTATCCTACAAGTGCTTCCGGCGATGAGCGGGGCATCGACCCGCCCCGGCCGAACACCCTGCCGTCGGAAATGGCGCGGCACCTCCCACGTTCACCGGCGGAGAGCCATCGCATGAGCTTCGAGGCCCGTGAACATCCGCTGCGGGTGCCGTTCGACGGCAGCTTCCGCGTCGCCGAGGCGGCGGCACAACCGCCGAAAAAAGCACCGGGCAAGAACGATCTCAAGGATCGCCTGAAGGACCTGACCGACGAGCTCGACGATCTGCAGCGGCGCTTCTACGCCCACGACAGCCGCGCACTGCTGCTCATCTTCCAGGCCATGGACGCGGCGGGAAAGGACAGCACCATCCGCGCCGTCATGCACGGCATCGACCCCGCCGGCTGTCACGTCCACGCCTTCAAGCAGCCGAGCGCGGAAGAGCTGGAGCACGATTTCCTGTGGCGCACGACCCTGCGCCTGCCGTCCAAGGGTATGATCGGGATCTTCAACCGCAGCTATTACGAGGAGGTGCTGGCGGTGCGGGTGCACCCCGAGTACCTGGCTGCACAGCGCCTGCCGGAGGCGCAGCCCTCGCCGGCGTTCTGGGAAGAACGGCTGGAATCCATCCGCGACCACGAGCGCCATCTGGCCCGCAACGGCACGGTCGTCCTGAAGTTCTGGCTGAACGTCTCGCGCCGCGAACAGCGCGAGCGCTTCCTCGACCGGCTGCGCGAGCCCGACAAGCACTGGAAGTTCTCGGAGGACGACATCGCGAAGAGCCACCGTTGGGACGACTACATGGCGGCCTATGAGGCGGCGCTGAATGCCACCTCCCGCCCCTGGGCACCCTGGTATGCCATACCCGCCGACGACAAGCCGTACATGCGCGCCTGCGTCGCCGGCATCATCGTCGATACCTTCCACCGGCTGCACATCGACTACCCGGAACCGGACGCCGCCACCCGGGCGCGCTTCGAGGCGTTGCGGA
>CAYWKV010000138.1:0-267 GCA_964458835.1 uncultured Gammaproteobacteria bacterium
CGTGGGCTCGGAGAGGTGTATACGAGCCAGCCCTCACGCCGCGCGCAGCGGGCGCTCCCGGCGCACCGGTCGCCGGCGAGCCCTTCTCGCAACGCCGCCTGCGCCAGCTGCAGGTCCTGCAGGAGCTGCTGGACGAGGGTCTGCTGACCCCCGCCGAGGAACAGCGCATCCGCCGCAAACTACTGGAAACCCCGTAGGGTGCGTCGGCGCAACCGACGCACCGTGACGCCCGCCCCCGCTGTGACCGGCAGCGCCACGAAGCACCCA
>CAYWKV010000138.1:277-8423 GCA_964458835.1 uncultured Gammaproteobacteria bacterium
ACATCGTCCTCGCCACGCTCAACGCCAGATTCATCCACGCTTCACTGGGGCTGCGCTATCTGTACGCCAACCTCGGCGCCCTGCAGGCGCGGGCGGCGATCATGGAATTCACCATCGAACAGCGGCCGGCCGACATCGCCGAGCGGCTGCTCGCGCAGGCACCGCGCGTCCTGGGGCTGGGGGTGTACATCTGGAACGCGCGCGAGACGGCCGAACTGGTCGCGCTGCTCAGGCGCATCGCACCGGAACTGGTGATCGTACTGGGCGGACCGGAGGTGAGCCACGAGCAGGACGGGCAGGCGATCGTCGGACTCGCCGACCATGTCGTCGCCGGCCAGGGCGATCTGGCCTTCCGCGCGCTGTGTGAGCGCCTGCTCGCGGATGAACGGCCAGCGAAAAAGCTCATCGCAGCCGCACCCCCGGCCCTGACGGACGTCACCCTGCCCTACGCCCACTACACCGACGCCGACATCGCCCACCGGCTGATCTACGTCGAGGCCTCGCGCGGCTGCCCGTTCAAGTGCGAGTTCTGCCTGTCGGCGCTGGACAAGACCGCCTGGCCGTTCGATCTGGACGAATTTCTCGCCGCGATGGACACGCTGCACCGGCGCGGCGCGCGGCACTTCAAGTTCGTCGACCGCACCTTCAATCTGAACGTCGCCAGCAGCCGGCGCATCCTGCAATTCTTCCTCGACCGCATGAGCGACGACCTGTTCCTGCACTTCGAGGTCATCCCCGACCGGCTGCCCGACGGCCTGAAGGAGCTCCTGGTGCTGTTCCCGCCCGGCTCGCTGCAGCTGGAAATCGGCGTGCAGAGTTTCAACCCCGAGGTGCAGGCGCTCATCAGCCGCCGGCAGGACGACGACCGCACCGCCGAGAACCTGCGCTGGCTGCGCGACCATTCGCACGCGCACATCCACGCCGACCTGATCGTCGGCCTGCCGGGCGAGGACCTGGCGAGTTTCGGCGCCGGTTTCGACCGGCTGTATGCGCTCGGCCCCCACGAGATCCAGGTGGGCATCCTCAAGCGCCTGCGCGGCGCGCCCATCGCCCGGCATGCGGAGGCCTTCGATCTGCGCTTCATGCCGCAGCCGCCCTACACCGTGCTGTCCACCGATCGGATTCCGTTCGCCGACATGCAGCGCATGACGCGCTTCGCGCGCTACTGGGACCTGATCGGGAATTCCGGGCGCTTCGCCGCGACCCTGCCGCTGCTGCTCGGCGACTCGCCCTTCGCACGCTTCCTGGCCTTTTCGGACTGGCTGTTCGATACCACCGGCCAGACGCATCGCATCGCCCTGCCGCGGCTGTTCGAACTGCTCGCCGAGGCGCTGACCGGGCGCTTCACCGTGGACGCGGACACCGCCCTGGACGCCCTGGCCCGTGACTGCGCTGCGCAGGGCTCCAAGGGCTGTCCCGCGTTTCTGCAGGAGCGGTTGCGCACGAAGCCGGCGGCGGTGCCGGCGACGGACGTGCGCACACCGGCGCGCCAGGGCCGGCATCTGCGCGAACAGCCGTCATCCTGAGCGAGGGCCCGGCGGCGCTCAGCGAGTAGAGTGGACGCAGCGGTCACGACCGCGGTTCTTGGCCGCGTACAGCGCCCGGTCCGCGGCCGCGATCAGCGCATCGGCAGTCTGGGCGTCGCGCGGGTAGACGGCGATGCCGATGCTCACCGTGAGGGGCTGGCGGTGGTCGGCGCCGACCTCGAACGGCGTCCCCGCCACCTGCGCGCGCAGACGCTCGCACATCGCCCGGGCGCCGGCAGCGTCCGTCTCGGGCAGCATCATGACGAACTCCTCGCCGCCATAGCGCGCCGCCACGTCGCTGGGACGCAGCGAGCCGCGCAGCCGGTAGGCCAGTTCACGCAGCACCAGATCGCCGGCCGGATGACCGAAGCGGTCGTTGATGGACTTGAAGAAGTCGGCATCGATCATCAGCACCGCCAGCGGATGGCCGTGACGGCCGGCGCGCGCGAGTTCCAGCTCCAGGCGGCGATAGAACTCGCGGACGTTCAGCAGTCCCGTCAGCTGATCCTGGATCGCCAGACTGTGCATGACGTCGCGGTCGTGCATCAACGTCTCGGCCATCTGGTTGAAGGTCTTCGCCACTTGACCTATCTCGTCGTCGGCATGCACCGGAACGCGATGCTCCAGGCGGCCTTCGGCAAACGCCTCCGCGCCCTGGCGCAGCGCGTTCAGCGGCGTGAGAATCCAGCGCCGGATGAACACGGTTCCGGCCAGGATCGCGAACAGGATGATGACGAACACGGCCGCAATCACGACGCTGGTCTGCACGTGCAGCCGGCGGATCAGCCGGCGCAGCTCGCCCAGTTCGGCGACGGACAGCCCGGCGACCCGGTCGACCTGCCCGGCGGCCTTGTCGAAGGCGTCGTCCGCGCGCACCATCAGCTCGGCGCCCGCCACACTGCCGACCGGATCACGGATCGCCAGGATCTCCCGGCTCAGCCCGGCGCCGTCCCGCCACCCGGCATAGGCCTCGCGCAACAGTCGCTGCTGATCGGCCGCTTCGAACGACCCGGCAAGTGCGCGGAAACGCCCTTCGACAGCCGCAGCCGCCGCATCGAATTTGGCCCGTTGCGCGGCATCGCCGTGGACGAGATAGTCGTGGGCAGGCATTTGCGCCTGCAGCAGCGCGGACTCCAGCTGTACCACCGGCATGGTTTTCCGCTCGATGGCCGCATAGCCTTCTTCCAGCACGCCCAGCGCATAGTGGACCAGCGAATAGCCGCTGAAGGCGATCAGCAGCAGCATGGCGAGCAGCGCCGCCATGCTTATGGTCAGGCGCCGCCAGAGCGACGGCGTGCCGCAGCCTGTGGTCGGCGGTGGGTGAGGCATATTCATAAAAGGGCGGTCGTCCTGCTGCCGGCCGGGTGGATTGCTGGGTGTTCGGGTCGGGACACACGGTGCATCATATATGCCAACGCCACTGGCACCTGAGCTGTCAGCAACCGTGGGGTGCAAAAACCCGACACGGATTATTGTTGACTAATGTGCTCAGGTATTTTAAAACATATTCCCGACTAAATTACTCAGCTTTTAGCGAGGGGCCAACCCCCAAGATTTTCCGGGATGGCCGTTGCCGTCCCGGCCCGGGACGAGGCGGTCGCCAGGTGCGTACCAGCAGCGGCGGACGACCACCTATATTTAATCCTCGGCGTCCGGCCGCTTGGGCCGGCGCGGTACCTCAACCTCGACAGGGAGTGACCCAATGAGTGCCAACAGCGACAGCGTGACGGATCTGATCCAGCGGGAGTACGCGCAGGGCTTCGTCACCGACATCGCGGCGGACACCTTTCCACCCGGACTGGACGAGGACGTCGTACGCGCCCTGTCCGCCAAGAAAGGGGAGCCGGTATGGCTGCTGGAATGGCGGCTGGCCGCCTTCCGCCACTGGTTGGAGCAGGTCGAGCCCGACTGGGCCTCGGTGCACCACCCGCCCATCGACTACCAGGCGATCTCCTATTATTCGGCGCCCAAGGTCAAACCGAAGCTGAACAGCCTCGACGAGGTCGACCCGGTGCTGCTGGAGACCTACGAGAAGCTGGGCATCCCGCTGGACGAGCAGAAGGCGCTGGCCGGCGTGGCGGTGGACGCCGTGTTCGACAGTGTGTCGGTGGCGACCACCTTCAAGGAGAAGCTGGCCGAGGCCGGCGTGATCTTCTGCTCCATCTCCGAGGCGGTGCGCGAGCATCCCGAGCTGGTCCGCAAGTATCTCGGCACGGTGGTCTCCTACCGCGACAACTATTTCGCCTCGCTCAACTCCGCGGTGTTCACGGACGGCACCTTCGTCTACGTCCCCAAGGGCGTGCGCTGCCCGATGGAGTTGTCGACCTATTTCCGTATCAACGCCGCCAACACCGGCCAGTTCGAGCGCACCCTGATCATCGCCGACGAAGGCAGCTACGTGAGCTATCTGGAGGGCTGCACCGCGCCCACGCGCGACGAGAACCAGCTGCATGCGGCGGTCGTCGAGCTGGTCGCGCTGGATGACGCGCGCATCAAATACTCCACGGTGCAGAACTGGTATCCGGGCGACGAGGAAGGCCGCGGCGGCATCTACAACTTCGTCACCAAGCGCGGCGACTGCCGCGGCGCGCGCTCGCACATCTCCTGGACCCAGGTCGAGACCGGTTCGGCCATCACCTGGAAGTACCCCAGCTGCATTCTGCGCGGCGATGATTCGGTGGGCGAGTTCTATTCGGTCGCCGTGACCAAGGGCCGCCAGCAGGCGGATACCGGCACCAAGATGATCCACATCGGCCGCAACACCCGCTCGACCATCGTCTCCAAGGGCATCTCCGCCGGCCGCAGCAGCAACGCCTACCGCGGTCTGGTGCGCATGAGCCAGAAGGCCGAGAACGCGCGCAACCATACGCAGTGCGATTCGCTGCTGCTGGGCGACCGCTGCGCGGCGCACACCTTCCCCTACATCGAGGTGCGCAATCCGACGGCGAAGGTCGAGCACGAGGCGACCACCTCCAAGATCGGCGAGGACCAGCTGTTCTACTGCCGCAGCCGCGGGCTGTCGCAGGAAGATGCCGTGTCCATGATCGTCAACGGCTTCTGCAAGGAGGTGTTCAAGGAGCTGCCGATGGAGTTCGCCGCCGAGGCGACCAAGCTGCTGAGCGTGAGCCTCGAGGGCGCGGTGGGCTAGCGACCGGGGTGAGTGACGTGACAATGAGGAGGTCTCATGTCATGGCGGCAGGACGTCGTGACATGAGACCTCCTCGCAGCGGAGATGCATCAAACCATTCCCCCGTCCGCGGGACGGGGCCGGCCGGGAAAGCCCCGGTCTGAACGAAACGGAGACAACGACATGCTGAAAGTGACGGATCTGCAGGTGACGGTCGACGACAAGCCCATCCTCAAGGGCCTGAATCTCACCGTGCGGCCCGGCGAGGTGCACGCCATCATGGGGCCAAACGGCTCGGGCAAGAGCAGCCTGGCCCATGTGCTGGCCGGCCGCGAAGGCTACCGCGTCACCGGCGGCGAAGTGCGCTTCGAGGGTGAGGACCTGCTCGCACTGGAGGTGGAGGAGCGCGCGCGCAAGGGCGTGTTCCTGGCCCTGCAGTACCCGGTGGAACTGCCCGGCGTCACCAACATGGTTTTCCTGCGCGAATCGCTCAACGCCGTCCGCGCCGCCCGTGGCGAACCCAAGCTGGACGCCGCCCAGTTCATGAAGCTGGTACGCGACAAGGCCACGCTGGTGAAGCTCAATCCCGACCTGCTCAAGCGGCCGGTCAACGCCGGCTTCTCGGGCGGCGAGAAGAAGCGCAACGAGATCCTGCAGATGGCCCTGCTGGAACCGAAGCTCGCCATCCTCGACGAGACCGACTCCGGCCTGGACATCGATGCCCTGCGCATCGTCGCCGACGGCGTGAACGCGCTGCGTTCGCCCGACCGCGCCCTGATCCTGGTCACGCATTACCAGCGCCTGCTCGACTACATCGAGCCGGATCACGTGCACGTGCTGTCCGGCGGACGCATCGTGCGCTCCGGCGACAAGACGCTGGCCCTGGAGCTGGAGAGCAAGGGCTACGGCTGGATCGACGAGGAGGCCGCCGCATGAGTGCGATTCCCGAACCCGTGGAACGCTACCGCGAGCTGCTGGACAGCGCCGCGCCGCGGCTGCCCGCCCGCCAGACCGACTGGCTGGCGGCGCAGCGCGCGCTGGCGGCCAAGCATTTCATCGCCGAGGGCTTCCCCACCCGCCGCAACGAGGCCTGGCGCTACACCAGCCTGGACCGCGTGCTCGATCAGCCCTGGGAGATCCCGACGGCACCCTTCTCGGCGCTGATGGATCTGGACATCGAGGAGTTCCGGCTGGTCGAGGAGGCCGCCGCCCTGTTGGTGTTCGCCAACGGCCGCTGGGTGCCGGAACTCTCCGACACGCGCGCGCTCGCCTCCACCCTGCGCGTCGGCAGCCTGCGCGCCGCGCTGGAGGAGGAGCCCGCCCGGCTGGCGCAGCGCCTCGGCCAGGCCGCACCGCCGGTGGCATCGAGCTTCGCGGCGTTGAACACCGCGCTGATCGACGACGGGCTGTTCGTGCACATACCCGCCGACGTGAAGCTCACCCGGCCGATCGAGGTGCTGCATCTGGCGATCGGCCAGGACGAACCGCCGCTGCTGCAGCCGCGCAACCTGGTCGTCCTCGAGGAGGGCGCCGAGGTCGTGCTCATCGAGCATCACGCGAGCCTGGGGGATGCTGCCTATTTCAGCAACGGACTCACCGAGGTGCTGCTGGGCGAACATGCCCGGCTGGAGCATGCGCGCCTGCAGGACGAAGGCCCGGCAGCGCGGCACATCGGCCAGGTGTTCGTGCGCCAGGGCGGCCACAGCCTGTACCAGGGCATCGCCGTCAGCCTCGGCGGGCTGTGGTCGCGTACCGAGTACCATAATGCGATGTGCGAGGAGCATGCGCGCTGCGAACTGGACGGCCTGTACGTGGCCGGCGACGGCCAGCTCACCGATGTCCACCTGGACATCGATCACGCCGTGCCGCACTGCAGCAGCCGCGAACGTTTCAAGGGCATCCTGCTGGGCCGCGGCCGCGCCGTGTTCGACGGTCGCATCCGCGTCGCCGTGGACGCCCAGCAGACCGATGCGCAGCTGGCCAACGACAACCTGATGCTGTCGCGCGATGCCGAAGTCGACACCAAGCCCCAGCTGGAGATCTACGCCGATGACGTGAAATGCAGCCACGGCACCACCATCGGCCAGCTGGAGCCTGCGCAGCTGTTCTATCTGCGCTCACGCGGCATCAGCACGGAGGATGCCCGCCGCATGCTGTGCCTGGGCTTCGCGACCGAGGTCCTGGCCGGCTGTTCAGCGGAGGGATTCCGCACGCGCGTGGAACGGCGTCTGCAGCTACTGTTGTCCGACGAGGCGAAAGAACACACGACCGGAGGCGAAACCCATGTTTGAACGCGCAGCCCGCACCGCCAATCTGGAAAGCGCGATGGACAATCCCAAGGGTGAGCCGATCACCGGCGAGACCCTGCAGGATCAGATCGTCAGCGCTCTGCGTACGGTCTACGATCCCGAGATTCCGGTGAACATCTTCGATCTGGGGCTGATCTATCTGATCAAGATCACCAACAGCAAGGACATCCACATCGAGATGACCCTGACGGCGCCGGCCTGCCCGGTCGCCGGCAGCATGCCCGGCGCCGTGGAACGCGCGGTGAAACGCGTGCCCGGCGTGGAAACGGTCGATGTGGAGCTGGTCTGGGAGCCGCCCTGGGGCCCGGAGCGTATGAGCGACGAGGCACGCCTTGAACTGGGCATGTTCTGACCGCATTGTCAGTGACTGGAAACTTCACAGGAGGATGACGTCCCCATGGCGATTCAACTGACAGAGACCGCGGCACAGCGCGTGCGGACCATGCTCGACAAACGCGGCCACGGGCTGGGGTTGCGGCTCGGCACGCGCAAGAGTGGCTGCAGCGGCTTTTCCTACGTGGTCGACTACGCCGACGAGGTCGGACCCGGGGACCAGGTGTTCGAGTGCCACGGTGTGACCGTGGTGGTGGATGCCGCCAGCCTGGGGCAGCTCGAGGGCATGGAGATCGACTACGTGCGCAACAATGCCCTGAACGAGGGCTTCGAGTTCCGCAATCCGAACGTCAAGGACACCTGCGGCTGCGGCGAGTCCTTCAGTGTCTGAGGCCAGCGAGAGCCACCCGCACATGACCGAACTGACAGACATCGTCGAGACCTTCGACCTGCTCGGCGACTGGGATCAGCGCTATGCCTATCTGATCGAGCTGGGTGAACGGCTGCCGGCCATGCCCGCGACGCTCAAGACGGAAGAGAACCACGTCAAACCCTGCATGAGCACGGTGCACGTCTCCGCCTACCGCGATCCCGCGCATCCGGAACGCATCCGCTACCACGGTGACTGCGACACGCCCATCATCAAGGGCGTGCTGGCGCTGCTGATCGATCTCTGCGCGGGCCGCAGCGTCGAGGCCGTCCAGGCGATCGACATGGACGAGATCTTCGAACGGCTGCAGCTCGGCGAACACCTGTCGCCGAACCGCCACGTCGGCATCTACGCGATCGTCGATCTGATGAAGTCGCAGGCCGAGCGGCTCGGTGCGGCGGCGACGGTCTGAGCGGCAGAC
>CAYWKV010000139.1:0-8410 GCA_964458835.1 uncultured Gammaproteobacteria bacterium
CGTTCAGTTGTTCTTCATGACTAAAACAAAATTCAACCGCAAAGGACGCAAAGGCGCGTGAAGAAAAGCGAAAACATGATGGCCACGAAATCCACGAAATCCACGAAAAGGACTTATGTTTACACCCATTAGCTTTCGTGGGTTTCGTGGATTTCGTGGCTAAAGAGGTTTTTCTTCGCGCGCCTTTGCGTCCTTTGCGGTAAAAGTATTCTTGCCGTTACGCCAACAGATCCGCTTCCGCGAAGCCGTGGCGCTTCGCGACGGCATCCAGTTCCTTGAGCGTTTCCAGCAGCTGCGCCATGCGCGGCAGCGGCCAGGCGTTGGGGCCGTCGGACAGGGCTTTGGCCGGGTCCGGGTGCGTCTCCATGAACAGGCCGGCGACGCCGGCGGCGACGGCGGCGCGCGCCAGCACCGGCACGAATTCGCGCTGGCCGCCGGAGCTCGTGCCCTGCCCGCCCGGCTGCTGCACCGAATGGGTGGCGTCGAACACCACCGGGCAGCCGGTGGCGCGCATGATCGCCAGGCCGCGCATGTCCGAGATCAGGGTGTTGTAGCCGAAGGACACGCCGCGCTCGCAGACCATGATCTGCTGGTTGCCGGCCGCGCGCGCCTTGTCGACGACGTTCTGCATGTCCCACGGCGCCAGGAACTGACCCTTCTTGATGTTGACCGGCTTGCCCTGGCGCGCGACGTTCTGGATGAAGTTGGTCTGGCGGCACAGGAACGCCGGCGTCTGCAATACGTCGACCACCGCCGCGACCTCGGCCAGCGGGGTGTCCTCGTGCACGTCGGTCAGCACCGGCACGCCGATCTGCTCCTTGACCGTCTGCAGGATGCGCAGACCCGCGTCCAGGCCGGGGCCGCGGAACGACTGCGTCGAGGAGCGGTTGGCCTTGTCGAACGAGGATTTGTAGATGAACGGGATGCCGAGCTTCGCCGTCATCTCCTGCAGCGCGCCGGCGGTGTCCAGTGCCAGCTGCTCGGATTCGATCACGCAGGGCCCGGCGATCAGAAAGATCGGCCGGTCCAGCCCCACTTCAAAACCGCAGAGTTTCATAGCACGTCCATTCATTCAGTTTGGCGCCTTGGCGGCTCAGAATTCTTTTTTGGCGCCCTTGGCGTCTTGGCGGTTCAAAACAATAAATCACGCCTGCGCCATCGCCGGCGCCGTGCCACGCTCGCGTTGCGCGCGGGCCGCGCGGATGAAGCCGGCGAACAGCGGGTGGCCGTCGCGCGGTGTCGAGGTGAATTCCGGGTGGAACTGGCAGGCCACGAACCAGGGATGGTCGGGGATCTCGATCATCTCCACCAAGTTGCCGTCCAGCGAGGCGCCCGCCAGGATCAGGCCTGCCTTCTCCAGCGTCTCGCGGTAACCGTTGTTGAACTCGTAGCGGTGGCGGTGCCGCTCCTCGATGATCTCGCGGCCGTAGAGCTCCCGCGCGCGCGTGCCCTCCTGCAGACGGCATTTCTGCGCGCCCAGGCGCATGGTACCGCCGAGATCGGAATCGGCGTCGCGGCGCTCGACGCGGCCGTCCTCGGTCTGCCATTCGGTGATCAGCGCGATCACCGGGTGCGGCGTGTCGGGGCGAAACTCGGTACTGTGCGCGCCGGTCAGACCCGCGACGTGGCGCGCGTATTCGATCACCGCCACCTGCATGCCGAGACAGATGCCGAGATAGGGGATCTTGTGCTCGCGCGCGTGGCGCACCGTGGCGATCTTGCCCTCCACACCGCGCTCGCCGAAGCCGCCCGGCACCAGGATGGCATCCACGCCGTCGAGGTTCACGCCCTCCTGCTCGAAACGCTCGGAGTCGAGGTAGCGGATGTTGACCTTGGTGCGGGTGTGGATGCCGGCGTGGATCAGCGCCTCGGACAGCGACTTGTAGGATTCGGTCAGGTTGACGTACTTGCCGACCATGGCCACGGTGACCTCGGCCTGCGGATGGGTCAGGTCGTGGACGACCTTCTCCCACTCGGACAGATCCGCCGGCGGCACCTCGAGCTTCATCTTCTCGACCACGATGTCGTCGAGGTGCTGGGCATGATAGATCAGCGGGATCTTGTAGATGCTGTCGACGTCGATGGCCGAGATCACGGCGCGCTCCTCGACGTTGGTGAACAGCGCGATCTTGCGGCGCTCGTCGTCGGGCAGCGGCCGGTCGGCGCGGCACATCAGGATGTCCGGCTGGATGCCGATGGAGCGCAGCTCCTTCACCGAGTGCTGGGTCGGCTTGGTCTTGATCTCGCCGGAGGCGGCGATGTACGGCACCAGGGTCAGGTGCATGAACAGGGCGCGCTCGTGGCCCAGTTCCACGCCCATCTGGCGGATCGCCTCCAGGAACGGCAGCGACTCGATGTCGCCCACCGTGCCGCCGATCTCGACCATGGCGATGTCGGCGCCCTCGGCGCCGGCGCGGATGCAGCGCTTGATCTCGTCAGTGATGTGCGGGATGACCTGCACCGTACCGCCCAGGTATTCGCCGCGGCGCTCCTTGCGGATGACGTTCTCGTAGATCTTGCCGGTGGTGAAATTGTTGCGCTTGCCCATGGTGGTGCGGACGAAGCGCTCGTAGTGCCCCAGATCCAGGTCGGTCTCCGCCCCGTCGGCGGTGACGAACACCTCGCCGTGCTGGAACGGGCTCATGGTGCCGGGATCCACGTTGATGTAGGGATCCAGCTTGAGCATCGTGACCCGGAGACCACGCGCCTCGAGGATGGCGCCCAACGAGGCGGAGGCGATGCCTTTGCCCAAAGAGGACACTACACCGCCGGTGATGAAGATGTATCGGGTCATTGGATTCCGGACTGCCAGGGACGTGGATCAGGACGACGTGCGCGGCGCGAAATGGCGGCTGGCAGGGCGTCGGAACTGCACCACAAGACGGGATTGAACCTTACCAGAATGCCCCTGCGGGCACAATCGCGCGACTCCACAGAAAGCGCACGCCGGGTTCGTCCGGCGCGGCCTGAAAGCCTTCGCAGACCCAGTAACCCGCGACCGCGATCAGGGTGCCGCCGCGATGGATGAGCGGCACGCGCGCGCGTTCCCACGGCGGCACGCCGGCTCCCGGGAACAGGTGTGTGCGCGGGGGGGGCGCGCGGCGGCCGGCCGGCCGCAGACGCTCGCCGCCCGGACGGAAGCGCACCTGGCAGCGGCCGTCGGCGAGATGGCGCCGCGCAACCCCCGCGCCGTGCGCCGCCGCGGCGCGCAGGGTACCGCCCGGCAGCATCAATGCCCGAGTCATATCCCAATCAAGACAGCGGCTTGGATCGCCCTCCTTATCCAGATCGTCGAGTATCAGCACGTCCCGGTAACGCCGCAGCCGAATCCCGGCCCAGCGAACCAGGGGCCGCGCGTCGGAGGCCGCCCGCAGCAGATCCCGATCGATCCGCGCCAGCACGGCGCTGGCGGGCAGCGGGGCACCGCGGCCCCGCAGCCAGTGGCGCAGCAGATTGGCGCGCCGCGGCGCGGACAGGCGCAGCAGCGCGGACACCGACAGGCTCCCCGGGTATTCGCCAGCCGACGTGTGCGCGTCCGACGCGGCCAGGTCGTCGAGCAAGGCGGCCGCCTCGGCCTGATGCCGTGCGGCGCGCGCGAGTGTCGCGCTCAGTGACGGCCAGCGCACACGCAGTCGCGGCAGGATCTCGTGACGCAGGTAATTGCGGTCGTAATCCGTGCGCAGGTTGCTCGGGTCGTCGATCCACTTCAGGCCATGCGCCCGCGCGTAGGCCTGGAGATCGTCGCGGGAGCATTCGAGCAGCGGCCGCACCAGACGCACCGGGTAGCCCGGATTTCGCTGGCGCTCGGCCCGGGCTGCGTTGGCGGTGGCCGGATCCGTGGCGGCCGGCATCGCCGCCAGCCCCCGCGGGCCGGCACCCCGCAGCAGTTGCAGCAACAGCGTCTCGGCCTGATCGTCGCGATGATGCGCGGTCAACAGCACCCCGCCCGCCGGCACGGCCCCGGCCAGGGCGCGGTAGCGCGCCGCACGCGCCGCCGCCTCGGGGCTCTCGCCCGGGGCAGGGTGCGCGTCCACGGACACCGCGCGGTAAGACACACCGAGCCCCGCGCAGGCCGCACGGCAATGCTCCGCCCAGGCCAGCGCATCGGGCTGCAGATTGTGGTTGACGTGCACGGCAGCGAGCGGCGCCGGCAGGCGTGCGCGCCGCGCGGCCAGCGCATGCAGCAGCACCTGCGAATCCAGCCCGCCGCTGAACGCGACCCAATAACCCGCCGCGCCCGGCGCGAGAGCGAGGATTCGGTCGATGAGCTGGTCGGCGGTCAGGGTCATGGCGGGAATGGTAGCAGGCGCGCGGCGCCGGACTCCGTCACGGCGCGGGGGCGACGACCTGCACGGCCTGTTCCGCCGGCATCGGCCGGCCGATGTAATATCCCTGCGCCTGATCGCAGCCCATCTCCTGCAACAGCGCCAGCGTGGCTGCATCCTCCACACCCTCGGCCACCACCTGCAGATCGAGGTTGTGCGCCAGACCGAGTGTGGAGCGGACGATTTCCGCGCTCTGTTCCTCGCGCACCATGTCCGTGACGAAAGAGCGGTCGATCTTCAGCGTGTCGATGGGGAGGCTGCGCAGATAACGCAGCGACGAATAACCGGTGCCGTAATCATCGATGGACAGGTGCACGCCCAGCGCGGCGATGCGCTTGAGCAGCACTGCCGCACCCTCGGGATCCTGCATCAGGGCGGTTTCCGTGATCTCCAGCTCCAGCAACCCGGGTTCCGCGTGGTACCGGGCCAGCAGCTCCTCGAGCCGGGCGGTGCAGTGCCGGTCGAGCAGGTTGCGCGCCGACAGGTTCACGGCGACGGAGTAATTCAGGCCCTGGCCACGCCATGCCTGCAGCTGCTTCAACGCGCTGGCCAGCACCCACTGGGTCAGGCCGTGAATCGCGTCGGTCAATTCGATCAAGGGCATGAAGCTGCCGGGATGCAGCAGGCCGCGCCGCGGGTGCTCCCAGCGCACCAGGGCCTCGAAACCCGTGATGCATCCCTTCCGCAGGTCGTACTTGGGCTGATAATGCAGCCGCAGCTGATCCTCCTGCAGCGCCCGGCCGAAGTCGCCGATCAGCGCCAGCCGCTCCGGGGTATTGGTATCCAGCTCGGGATCATAGACGCGCACGCCTGCGCCGCTGCGTTTCGCCTCGTACATCGCCACATCGGCGGCACGCAGCAGTGCATGGCTGTCGGCGCCGTCGCCCGGGTACTGCGCAATACCCAGGCTGGCGCCGACCGGCAGGGTGATATCGCCGATCGTGAAGGAGCGCCCCAGTGCGGCGACGATGTCGCGGCCGATCTGCTGCGCCACGTCGACGCGGCGCACCGTGGGCAGCAGCACGGCAAACTCGTCGCCGCCGAGCCGGCTGATCAGGTGGTCATACGGCGCCAGCACCTCCATCAGGCGCAGCCCGATCTCGCACAGCAGCTGGTCACCGACCTGATGGCCGAGACTGTCGTTGATCTCCTTGAAGCGGTCCAGGTCCAGCAGCAACAGCGTCTGGCCGGCCGGATCCCGCGTCTGCATCCGTACGCGGCGCTCGAATTCGCGGTGCAGCAGCACCCGGTTGGGCAACCCGGTGACGGCGTCATGGGTCGCCTGGGCATCGAGCGAGGCGATGTGGCGGGCATTGGCCAGGGCCAGGGCCACGGTATTGCCGATCGACGCCAGGGTATCCAGCGTGTTCTGCGCGAATTGCTGCCGCGTGTCGAAGACGAGGTTCAATACGCCCAGCCCGGCCCCCTGATACTGCAATGGCACGAGGATGGCCGAACGCACGCCCAGCGCCAGCAGGTGCTGCTTGACGGTCGGTTCCGCACGTTCCTCCCGGTCGATATCCTCGACCGCGAGCACCCGGCCTTCCGCCAGCGCGATGCCGCTCAGGCTGCCTTGCAAGGGCAGGTAGGCGCCGGCGCTGAGCGTGGTCTCGTCGAAGCCATGCGCCGCCAGCAGCCGCAGCCGGCTTGCGTCGGACTCAATCATATACATGGCGCTGCGCGGCGGCTGCGCGATGGTATTGAGCAGACCGATGGTCTCCTTGGCGATACTGTCGGCATCCAGGCTGGCCTGCAGGCGCGCGGAGAACTCATTCAACAGGCGCAGCTTCTCGTTGCTCTGCAGCAGCGCCTGCCGGGAACTGGCCAGTTCCAGTTCCGCGCGCTTGCGGGCGCTGACGTCGCGCACCGTCGCCAGCAGCCGCGGGTAGCCGTCGATCTCCACCGCATTGAGGGTCACCTCGGCGTCGAACGGCGTTCCGTCATGGCGGATGTGCTGCCACTCGAAGAACTGGGTTTCGCCCTCGAAGGCGCCGATGATCTTTTCCAGCGCCTTGTCGCTGGACAGACGGCCGTCGGGCTGGCGCTCGGGCGAATAGCGGTCGGGCGTCGACCCCACGATCTGCTCGCGGGTACAGCCGAACATCGCCAGCGTGGCCGGGTTGCAGTCGGTGAAGCGGTCGGCATCCGCCAGGAAGACGGCATCACCGGTGCCTTCGAACAGTGCCTTGTAACGGTGCTCGCTGTCGCGCACGCTGGCCAGCGCCCGCTTGCGTTCGCTGATGTCGACCGCAATGCCGACGAATCCCGTGATCGTAGCGTCCTCGGCGCGCACGGCGGACACCGAGAGCAGGACCGGCAGGCGACTGCCGTCCTGGTGCACGTAGGTCCATTCGCGTTCTTCGCTCTGACCGCGGCGCACCTTGGCGACGAGCACGTCGAAACCCGGTTCGATGGCCTCGCCCAGTCCGCGCGAGAGTTCTTCGGCCCGCCGCGTGAGTTCTTTCGGATCGTGGAACACGACGGGCGTGACTTTGCCCACCAGGGACGCGGCGCTCCGGCCCAGCATCCGCTCCGCCGCGGGATTGATGCTGACGATGGTGCCGCGGGTATCGGTGGCGATGATGCTGTAGTTCGCGGCGTTCAGCAGGGCCTGGTGCCAGGCGCTCAGCGAGCGCAGCCGTGCATCGGCACGCGATTGCAGGTCCACCACGGAGCGGAAGATCGCGTAACCGAAGATCACGTACACCAGCAGCAGGAAGCCGAACAGGAGCGGGCGCTGCGGCCAGCTCATCCAGAGCGTCGATGCCGCGATCAGGAACACCAGAACAGCGAATACCGTCAGACGGGTGAACAGCAGACGCAAGGGCGCGGGGGCGGCCTCCACGCCCGCGGACGGTGGGGACAGCGGTTGCCGGAGATCCATCATGCCCAAACCTCACGACTGTCCGGGACCGGGCCGGCCACCAGCGTCAGGCAGACACCGGCGGACGGTGCCGGAACACCTCACGCGCTGAAATGCCCGTAACCCATGATGCGCTTGTAGCGGGATTTGAGCAGTTGCTCCGGGGTCAGGCCGCCGATGTTGTCGAGCTGCTGTACGAGTGCCTGCCGCAGCGATTCGGCTATGGCCTCGACGCCGCGGTGCGCGCCGCCGAGCGGCTCGGGGATGATGCCGTCGATCAGCTTGAGTTCGAGCAGCCGCTTGGCGGTGATGCCCAGCGCCTCGGCGGCGTCCTGGGCCTTGTCGGCGCTCTTCCACAGGATGGACGCGCAACCCTCGGGCGAGATCACGGAATAGGTGCTGTATTCGAGCATGAGCACGCGGTCGCCGACGCCGATGGCCAGCGCACCGCCGGAACCGCCCTCGCCGATCACGGTGCAGATGATCGGCGTCTTCAGCTCGGCCATGGCGAACAGGTTGCGCGCGATGGCCTCGCTCTGGCCGCGCTCCTCGGCGCCGATGCCGGGATAGGCGCCGGGCGTGTCGATGAAGGTCAGGATCGGCAGGCGGAATTTCTCGGCCATCTGCATCAGCCGCAGCGCCTTGCGGTAGCCCTCGGGGCGCGGCATGCCGAAATTGCGCGCCAGCTTCTCCTTGGTGTCGCGGCCCTTCTGATGGCCGATGATCATCACCGGCCGGCCGTCGAGGCGGGCGAGGCCACCGACGATGGCGGCGTCGTCGGCATAGGCGCGGTCGCCGTGCAGTTCCTCGAAGTCGGTGCAGATGCGCTGCACATAGTCCAGCGTGTAGGGCCGCTGCGGATGGCGCGCGAGCTGGGAGATCTGCCAGGAGCTGAGCTTGGCGAAGATCGACTCGGTCAGCGAGCGGCTCTTCTCCTGCAGCCGGCCGATCTCCTCGCTGATGTTGATCTCGGTGTCGTTGCCGAGGTAGCGCAGCTCCTCGATCTTGGCCTCGAGCTCGGCGATGGGCTGTTCGAAATCCAGGAAATTAAGATTCATAGGGACTAGGGATTAGGGGCTAGGGACTAGCGAACGCTGGGATTCGCGCGTAAGCGCAATTCTACCCGTATATTCTGTCATTTCCCAGGAGATACCGTATCAGTTCCGCCGCACATCTCTCCAGCCTCCAGTCCCTAGCCCCTAGTCCCTAGCCCCTAGTCCCT
>CAYWKV010000140.1:0-6931 GCA_964458835.1 uncultured Gammaproteobacteria bacterium
TCCATCAGCGGGCCCTCGATCACCTGGATCGGGCGGGCGAACTGCTGGCGGCATGCCTCGGTGTCCTGTTCCACATAGGCGTCGATGCCCTTGACCAGCGCGTGCTCCAGGCGCTTGGCGACCGGCAGGTCGCGCCAGCCGAGGTCCTCGGCCTGTTCGCGGCCGGAGGCCGCTCCGACATTGTATTTGCCGGCGATCTCCAGCAGGCGCTCGGTGGCGTCGGGGCGGCGGTTGAGCACCACGTCCTCGACGCGCTCGCGCAGTTCGGCGGGGATCTCCTCGTAGATCGCGAGCTGGCCGGCGTTGACGATGCCCATGTCCATGCCGGCCTTGATGGCGTGATACAGGAATACGGCATGGATCGCCTCGCGCACCGGATTGTTGCCGCGGAATGAGAACGACACGTTGGATACGCCGCCGCTGATCTTGGCGTACGGCAACGTCTGCTTGATGGTGCGGGTGGCCTCGATGAAATCCACGCCGTAGTTGTTGTGCTCTTCGATGCCGGTGCCGATCGCAAAGATGTTCGGGTCGAAAATGATGTCCTCGGGCGGGAAGCCGACCTGCTCGGTGAGGATCCTGTAGGCGCGAGTGCAGATCGCCACCTTGCGCTCGCTCGTATCGCCCTGGCCGGTCTCGTCGAAGGCCATGACGATCACCGCCGCGCCGTACTTGCGGCACAGCTTCGCATGTTCGATGAACGCCGCCTCGCCTTCCTTCATGGAAATCGAGTTGACGATGCCCTTGCCCTGAATGCACTTCAGGCCGGCCTCGAGGATCTCCCATTTTGAGGAGTCGAGCATGATGGGCACGCGCGAGATGTCCGGTTCGCCGGCAATCAGGTTCAGGAAGGTCACCATCGCTTCCTTGCCGTCGAGCATGCCCTCGTCCATGTTGATGTCGATGACCTGGGCACCGTTCTCGACCTGGTTTCGGGCCACGTCGAGCGCGCGGTCGTACTCGCCATTCAGGATCATCTTCTTGAACAGCGCCGAACCGGTAACGTTGGTGCGCTCGCCGACGTTCACGAACAGTGAATCCTCGCGGATGTTGCACGGCTCCAGGCCCGACAGGCGCAGGCTGTGGTCGCGCGCCGGAATCCTGCGCGGCGGGTAAGGCGCGACGGCCTCTGCGATGGCCTTGATGTGCGCCGGCGTGGTGCCGCAGCAGCCGCCGATGATGTTCAGGAAGCCCGCCTGCGCCCATTCGGCAATCTCCTTCGCCATGGCCTCGGGCGATTCGTCGTATTCGCCGAACTCGTTGGGCAGGCCCGCGTTCGGATGTGCGTTCACGCCGCAGTCGGCGATGCCGGCCAGCTCGTCGATATGTTCGCGCAGCTGCTGGGCGCCCAGCGCGCAGTTGAAGCCGAGCGAGATCGGTCGCGCATGGCGCAGCGAGTTGTAGAAGGCCTCGGCGGTCTGGCCGGACAGCGTGCGGCCGGAGGCGTCCGTGATGGTGCCGGAGATCATCACCGGCAGGTGCTTGCCGCTGTCTTCGAAGTAAGTCTCCACCGCGAACACCGCCGCCTTGGCGTTCAGCGTGTCGAAGATGGTCTCGATGAGGATGATGTCGGCGCCGCCGTCGACCAGGGCCTTGGTCGCCGCGTAATAGGTGTCGCGCAGCTCATCGAAGCTGACGTTGCGGAAGCCGGGGTTGTTCACGTCCGGCGACAGCGAGGCGGTGCGGTTGGTGGGTCCGAGCACGCCGGCGACGAAGCGCGGCCGGTTCGCGGTCGAGTACGCGTCGGCGGCGCGGCGGGCCAGCCTTGCGGACTCGAAATTCAGCTCGTACACCAGGGACTGCATCTGGTAGTCGGCCATGGAGATGGCCGTGGAATTGAAGGTGTTGGTCTCGACGATGTCGGCACCGGCTTCCAGGTAGGCGCGGTGGATGTCATCGATGATCTTCGGCTGAGTGAGCGACAGCAGGTCGTTGTTGCCCTTGAGATCGCAAGGCCAGTCCTTGAAGCGCTCGCCGCGGTAGTCCGCCTCGCTCAGCTTGTAGGTCTGGATCATGGTGCCCATGGCGCCGTCCAGGATGAGGATGCGGCGTTGCAGGAGGTCGTTGAGCTTTTTCATGATATCGGCGGCGTTACGCTGTGGGACGGATCAGTCTAGCAGGTTGCGCCCTGTTGCCAAACCCTGGCCGGTTTCCCGCAGGGCGTACGAAAAGCCGGAAAACCGGCCCTCGCCGTGTGGACTTCACGGCTACTATTCCCTATGCAGGTCGTCGTCTTCTGTCACCCAGGGAGCGCTGGCCCGGCCATGGCCGTCGAACGTCTGTCCACCTTGACCTACGCCGTGCGCGGGCGCGTCGTCGGCAAATACCTCGGTCAGCTCGGCCTGGTGCTGGTCGCGCTGACGCTGATCCCCCTGGCGGTGGCTCTGGCCGCGGGGGACGCGGCGATCGCCCGGCGCTGCGGCGAGGCGGCGCTGCTGCTGTCGGCCGTGTGCCTTCCGCTGGCCCGCCTGCGCGTGACCGCGCATGTCCAGGCCAACGAGGCGCTGGTGATATGTGCGCTGGCCTTCGTCCTCGCGTCGCTGGTGATGAGCTGGCCGTTCATGGCGCTCGGCATGGGCTTCGTGGATGCCTGGTTCGAGGCGGTGTCGGGGGTGACCACCACCGGCCTGTCGACCCTGCCGAGTGTCGCGGACAGGGCACCGGCGTTCCTGTTCGCGCGTGCCTGGATGCAATGGTACGGTGGACTGGGCATCGCCATCCTGTGGGTGGCGCTGCTGTTCAACCACCAGTTTGCGATGCGGCGGCTGGTGGAGAGCTCTGGCGTCGAGACGCTCGTCACCACCGCGCGCCTGCATGCGCGTCGTGTGCTGGGTGTTTACGGGGTACTCACGATCGTCGGCATCACGCTGCTCCTGCTGCTGCGCGAGGCGCCGCTGTCCGCCGTGACGCATGCGCTGAGCGCGGTTTCCACCGGCGGATTCTCCATGCATGACGACAGTCTGGGCAGCATGGGGCCGGCGCGCTACGCGGTGAGTTTTCTGTCGATCTGCGGCGCGGTCTCGCTGCCGCTCTATCACCTGCTTCACCAGCGCCACTGGGCGGGCTTCTTCCGCGACAATGAGTTGAGGGTGCTGCTCGGGATGGCGGCCGTCACGTGTCTGCTGCTGTGGCTGCTTCTGCTGCAGGGCGGCATGGCGGCGGAGGCCGCGCTGGGGCATGCGGTTGTGATGGGGGTGTCGGCGCAGACCACCACCGGCTATTCAAGCCTGCCCGTCGCCGGCCTGGACGCGGCGGCGAAGTGGGTGCTGATTCTCGCCATGTTCGCCGGCGGCTGCGTGGGCTCCACCGCCGGCGGCGTGAAGGTGCTGCGGCTGCGGGTGTTCGGCAGATTGGTGCAACTGATCCTGCGGCGCACGGCCCTGCCGGCGCACGCGGTGGTGGAGCCTCTGCTCGACGGACGCCGGCTGGAGAATGACGACATCCAGCGGGCCCTGCTGGTCATCGGCCTGTTCGGCGCCGGTGTGGCGCTGTCCTGGCTGCCGTTCCTGCTGGCGGGATACGCGCCGCTGGACGCCCTGCTCGAAGTGACGTCCGCCACGGGCACTGTCGGGCTTTCCACCGGCATCACGCACACATCACTGGCGGCGCCCCTGAAGCTCGTGCTGATCGCCGACATGCTGCTGGGACGTGTGGAATTCGTGGCGCTGCTTGTCGTATTGTGGCCGCGCACCTGGTTCGGCAGGAGGGACAGCGCCTTATGAGAGCCGTATTCGTCGGGGCCGGTTCCGTCACGGTGATGGCCGCGCGCATCATGCTCAAGCGCGGCCACGAAGTGATCATCATCGAGCGCGACCGCGAGCGTATCGACGCGCTCGGCGAGATGCTCGACTGCGGCTTTCTGCACGGCGATGGCAGTACGCCGGTGCTGCTGCGCGAGGCCGATCCCGAACACAGCGATTGTCTGTTCTGTCTGACCGGCCAGGATCAGACCAATATCCTCGCCAGTCTGGTCGGGCGTTCGCTGGGTTATGCGCGTGTCGTGACCAAGATCGAGGATCCCGAATTCGAGCACATCTGCCTCGAGCTCGGCCTGGAAAACACCATAGTTCCCGCGCTCACCATCGGGCGCTATCTCGCCGACATGCTGCAAGGGCAGGATCTGCTGGAGCTTTCGGCCATGGTCAAGGACGAGGCGCGGGTATTCTCGTTCATTGCGGGCGACGACGATGCCGTGGCGATCGGTGCCTTGGGTCTCCCGGACGACAGCCGGGTGATCTGCCTGTACCGCGACGGCAGGTTCCAGCTGCCGGAGGCGGATGCCCGGCTGGAACGTGGCGACGAGGTCATCGTACTGACGCACAGCCGCAACCTGGCGAGGCTGCAGCAAAGGTGGGCATCATAGGGCCAGAGGTTGGGGTTCGGCGAACAACGCCTCATCTCAACCTACGAGGGGTGATTTACACCGCCACCTCCACCTTCAACACCGTATTGTCGATGCCCACCACCTTCACCTTCACGCCCGCCTCGCAATCCACGCCCTCAATCTTCCAGGTGGAGTCGTCTACGCGGATCTTGCCGACGCCATTGACGATGGGGGCGTCGAGGGTGAAAACACGGCCGATGTACTGGGCGCCACGGCGGTTGAGGGTGGGCTCGTCGGTGGTGGCCGGGTGTTTCTGCCGGTAGGCGCGCCACGCGAGGATGGATCCGACCGACGCGAGCGAGAAGAGGATGAACTGGTATTCCCAGGTCATGGTGGGAACAACGTACAGGACGACGCCGACCACGCCTGCCGCGATGCCGATCCACAGCAGGAACGCGCCGGGCGCGAACATTTCGAGGATGATCAGGATCGCGGCGAGGATGAACCAGTGCCAGTACGTCAGCTGTTCCAGCATCAGTTGGCCGCTCCCTGCTGCTTGAGCGCATCCTTGAACATCTCGGCGACGCCGCCGACGGCACCTATGAGGTTGGCAGCCTCCAACGGCATCAGCACCAGCTTCTGGTTCGGGGCGGTGGCGACGGCCTGCAGGGCGTCGGTGTATTTCAATGCGACGAAATAGTTCAGCGCGTTGATGTTGCCCTTGGCGATGGAGTCGGACACCATCTGCGTGGCGCGCGCCTCGGCTTCCGCTTCGCGCTCGCGCGCCTCGGCGTCGCGGAAGGCGGCCTCGCGGCGGCCTTCGGCCTCTAAGATCGCGGCCTGCTTCTCGCCTTCGGCCTTGAGGATCTCGGCCTGGCGCACGCCTTCGGCCTCCAGAATCGTCGCACGTTTCTCGCGTTCGGCCTTCATCTGCCGTGCCATGGAATCCACCAGGTCGCGCGGCGGGGTGATGTCCTTGATCTCGATGCGCGTGACCTTCACGCCCCAGGGCGTGGTGGCGTCGTCGACCACGTGCAGCAGCTGGGCGTTGATCTTGTCGCGCTGCGACAGCAGCTCGTCCAGGTCCATCGAACCCATGACGGTGCGGATGTTGGTTATGGTCAGGTTGAGGATGGCGATCTCGAGCTGGCTGACCTCGTAGGCGGCCTTGGCGGCATCGAGCACCTGGAAGAACACCACGCCGTCGACCTTCACCATGGCATTGTCGCGGGTGATGACCTCCTGTGAGGGCACGTCCAGCACCTGCTCCATCATGTTGAGCTTGCGGCCGACGCGGTCGATGACCGGCGCGATGAGGTTCAGGCCGGGGCGCAGCGTCTTGGTGTAGCGCCCGAAGCGCTCGACCGTGAATTCCATGCCCTGGGGCACCGACTTGACGCCCATGAACACCAGCACGACGGCCAGTACCAGCAGCAGTACGACGAATTCCTGAAAGCCCATGCGCAGTCCTCGTTGGTGATGGAAGGGTGCGGCCCCGCCGGCCGGGCCGTCGGCTACCGAGTATAGGGGGCGTCCGGTTCCGCGCAAACTTGATGGGATTTCGGGATGCGGCGGTGGGGAGGGGTGTCAGCGCGCCTCGAGCGCCTCCCAGCGCGCATAGGCGGCCTGCAGTTCGGCCTCGACATCCGCCAGTCGGGCCTGTGCGGCGGTGATGGCGTCGCCGTCGCGTCGGTAGAAGGCGGGATCGGACATCTCGGCCTGGAGCGTCTGAACGCTCTGTTCGAGCGCTTCGATGCGGGCCGGTAACTGTTCCAGCTCGCGCTGATCCTTATAGCTGAGCTTGCCGGCCGCGGCGGGCCTGGGTGCAGGAGATGGCTTCGTTCCGGCCGCGGATACCGGGCCCGCCGCGGCCGGGGCCGCCGGCGGCACGGCCCGCTGGCGCAGCCAGTCCTCGTAGCCGCCGACGTATTCGCCGATCCGGCCGTCGCCTTCGAACACCAGCGTGCTGGTGACGAGGTTGTCGAGGAAGGCGCGGTCGTGACTGACCAGCAGCAGCGTGCCCTGATAATCGAGCAGCTTCTCTTCGAGCAGTTCCAGCGTCTCCATGTCGAGATCGTTGGTCGGCTCGTCCAGGACCAGCACGTTGAACGGCTTCGTGAACAGCCGCGCGAGCAGCAGGCGGTTGCGTTCGCCGCCGGACAGCGTGCCCGCCGGCTGGCGGATGCGTTCGGGTGTGAACAGAAAATCCTGCAGATAGGAGATGACGTGCCGTGGTTGACCGTTGATTGTGACCATTTCGCGGCCGTGGGCCAGATTGTCGAGCACGCTCTTGGCATCGTCGATATCGCTGCGCTGCTGATCGAAATAGGCGACCTCGAGTTTGGTTCCGAGCCGCACGCGGCCGCTGTCGGGCGCGAGTTCGCCGAGCAGCAGGCGCAGCAGCGTGGTCTTGCCGGCGCCGTTCGGGCCGATGATGCCCACCTTGTCGCCGCGCATGAGCGTGGTCGAGAAATCGCGCACGATGGTCTTGCCGGCCCAGGCATAGCCGATATTCTCGACCTCCGCGACCAGCTGCCCGGAACGTTCCGCCTCCTGGATCTGCAGGCGCGCCGTACCCTCGCGCTCGCGCCGCTGGCGATGCTCCTC
>CAYWKV010000140.1:7031-8387 GCA_964458835.1 uncultured Gammaproteobacteria bacterium
AGGTGGTTGGTCGGCTCGTCCAGCAGCAGCAGATCGGGGTCGGTCACCAGGGCGCGGGCGAGGAGGGTGCGCCGCTTGAGGCCGCCGGACAGGCGGGCGAAGTCGGCTTCGGCGTCGAGTTGGAGACGCGAGATCACCGTCTCCACCTGCTGTTCCCAGCGCCAGCCGTCGCGGCTCTCGAGCTCGTGCTGGGCCCGCGCGAGTTCGCTCAGGGCCGCCGGCGTGGCCGCCTGGGCGACCGCCAGGCTGGCGGCGTGATAGTGCGACAGCAGTGGGGCGATCTCGCCCAGCCCGCCGGCGACCACGTCGAATGCCGTGCCCTGCAGGCTAGCGGGCACGTCCTGGGTCAGGCGCGCGCAGCGCAGGCCCTGTTGCCTCATGATGCGGCCGCCGTCCGGCTGGAGATCCCCCGCGATCAGCTTCATCAGCGTGGACTTGCCGGCCCCGTTGCGGCCGATCAGGCAGACGCGCTCGCCCGGTTCGAGGCTCAGGTCGGCCGCTTCCAGGAGGGGGTGGCCGCCGAAGTCGAGCTGGACGCCTGTGAGTGAGATCAGGGGCATGACGATGGATCGGGTCTCGTAAGCGGCAAGCGGGCGTGGCCGGCGGGGTGCCGTCGCACGGCGGCATTATGCCAGCTTCCGAGGCCCCGACGGGTGCAGGCGTTATCCACAAATACTGTGGATAACCATGTGGAACTTTTGGGGTCAAAGCCGTCCGGGGCGCGCCGTCGCTGGCCGGGCGTCAAAGTGACCATTTTGTGACCAGCATATTATTATCCAGTTAAAGCAATAAGTTGTAACAATCTGGCCGGGCCGGGCCGAGTGCGGCCACGCCGCCGGCCTCGAGTCATGTTTTTGACAATACGGTGTGTATAAAAAACTTCGACGGGTGCGCGCCGGCCACAGCCGGTGACCTCGAAGCAGATCCGAGACTTACGCCGCCACCGTGTGGGAGGGCCTCGTGGACGCGTGCGGCGTACAGGGAAAAACGGCGTCGGTATTCGTTACGTGCGTGCCTACCGCTCGGAGGGCGGTGGTGGAAATAATGGGCCCGCTCGGACTCGAACCGAGGACCAAGGGATTATGAGTCCCCTGCTCTAACCGACTGAGCTACAGGCCCGTGAGGGGTGCATTCTACACGCTAACGGGCAAGATCCGGCAAGCGCCGCCCGCAAACACAGACGCCACCGGGGAGGTGGCGTCTGTGCGTGGGCGGTTAGTGCGAGAATCAGCTGCTTTCGATCTCCAGGAAGCTGCGCAGCGTCTCCGAGCGGCTCGGGTGACGCAGTTTGCGCAGCGCCTTGGCCTCGATCTGGCGGATGCGCTCGCGGGTCACGTCGAACTGCTTGCCGACCTC
>CAYWKV010000141.1:0-8224 GCA_964458835.1 uncultured Gammaproteobacteria bacterium
GCTCCCCGTAGCGGGCGTTGACGGTCTTCAGCACCTTGACCACGGCCGCGTCGAAGCTGCGCAGGTTGTCGTAGCCGGACAGCGCCGCCACCCGCCGCCGCTCGGCCTCGCTCTCGGGCAAGCGGTGGGTCTGCTCGTCGGCGATCATCTGCACCCGGTGCTCGAGCGCGCGCAGGGTGCGGTAGGCCTCGGGCAGCTCCGCGCAGGCGTCGGGCGCGACATGGCCGGCGTCGCGCAGCGCCTGCAGGGTGTCGAGCGTGCGCCGGCCGCGCAGCTCGGGCTTTCGCCCACCGAGGATCAGCTGCTGGGTCTGCACGTAGAACTCGATCTCGCGGATGCCGCCGACGCCGAGCTTCAGGTCCTGGCCCTTGGCGGTCAGCCGCTCGTCCACCTTGTGCACGTGGATCTGGCGCTTGATCGAATGGATGTCCGCGATGGCCGCGAAGTCGAGATTCTTGCGCCAGACGAAGGGCTGCAGCTCGGCGAGGAAGGCCTCGGCCCGCGGCAGGTCGCCGGCGCAGGGCCTGGCCTTGATGAAGGCGGCCCGCTCCCAGTTCTGGCCGACGCTCTCGTAGTAGTCCAAGGCGGCCGGCACCGGCACGGCACTGGGCGTGGGCGTATACATAATCCCCACATCCGGCGGCGGGGTGAGGCACAGCCGTTGAGTAATACAGATCTCGCTTATCGTGGCAATGCCTGCGAAGTAGGGGGTAAAGCCGGTGAAGGGCCCCACAGTCATGGCCGTGCCGAGGATGCCATCGCTATCCGCATCCAGCGATTCGACATCGAAATAGACCAGCTGATTGTTGGCCCAGCTATCCTGGATACTGCCCAGCAGGTCGCGGAAATCGATCGACGTGTTCGGGTCCATGCCAAAGGAGGCGTCTACCGGGATGAGATTCCCCGCCCAGGAAAAGTCTATGGCCGCATCGGCGCACATGATATGCGAACCGCAGTAGTCCGGCGCCTTGTCAAAGAGCAGGTTCTGATAGCCGGTCATGCTCCCCGCGGCCGACCACTCGGCCCCGAAGAAAGGCTCCTCCCCCTGCATGCTGGCGCTGCCCGGATACGGGCCGAGGAGGTGCCGCAGCGGGATCGTCATGCCCATATCGCCGGTCACCCCGGAGGGCGCCTGGACCATGGCGCCGGTGGGATCGTACATGATGAACTCCCCGTCGAAGTCGAACTTCATGCTCAAGGCATTGGCGCTGCCGGCCACAAACGGGAGTACGTAGAGAATGCTCTTCAATCTGCTTGCTTCGAAAATCTTCATTATTATACCCTTCACCGAGGTTCCGAGACCTGTTCCCAGCCGGGACAAGGCCTATGCCCTGCATCGTCTCGGGTTGCCGGGACGCCACCCTGATGCCCCCCGGCCAGACTCATCCCCTCCAGTCCTTTATGGCCTGCGGCAAGCAAAACACACTTGCCGCAGGCATGCTTCTTGGTCAGACGCCCCTCAGGCGGCCTTGCGACGGCGGGCCACGCCGACCAAGCCCATCAGGCCGGAGCCCAGCAGCCAAGCCGCGGCCGGGACCGGTACCGGGGCCGGAGCTTCGAAGTTGAAGTTGGCGGAGAAGAGGGGGAACGGGCCGTCGACCATGCCCAGACCCGGGGTGCCATTGCCATCGATATCGCTGGAAACCCAGCTGAAGCTACCCGGCGTCCCGGTCGGGACGAGATCCCACACCATGAACACGTCGATACCGGTGGTCGCAGTCCAGGCGAAGTTGATGTTGCCGCCCATCTGGCCCGCGCCGACGGTGAAGGTCACCAACTCCGAGCCAGCGGGTGCATTGGCGCCGTCGCCGTTGACGTCGACGGTGTAGGTGCCCGCGCTGAACAGCGTGCCGCCCGAAGCGGTCCAGGGCGCACCGAAGAACGGCGAGGCGGAGGCCACGCCAAAGGTCATGGCGTCGAGATCAACGAAGCCGGTGATGTCGTTGAAGTTGCCGACGACGGCGCCGGTCCCGTCATACATCGTGAAGTTGGCGGCACCATTGTTGTCGAACGGAACCGGGGCCGCATTGGCGACACCAGCAACGGCCAGCAGGGCAGCGGCGAGTACAGTCTTCTTCATGTTCAACTCCTCCAAAAGGAAGCTAATTTATTGATTCTGGATCCAGAATATTCACGTTTCTTGATATGCCGTGAATGAGCGTTCCTGGTGCAATGGCTGTGCCAGCCAGCGAATACCGTTCACTAACAATGAATTACAGAAAAACGCAACCCATCTCTGACGATACCCGTCAGTGTAACCGTAAACATTCTCGACAGGCCACGCCTCCGGCCAGCCCCTCACCCTGTGACAATATAGTTCTGAAAAAACAGTGACTCAAAAGGCCAGACCCCGGCAAGCCGGTCACACTGCTTGCCTGTAAACGATTCCGACGCACTTACACGAATGTGCGCCCCGCTCCGCCCCGAGCGGACAGACGCAGATCCCCTGTTGGGATTTTTGTGAGCGACTTCAAATTTTTCCTGCCCAGGCATCGCGCAGGGCCGCCTCGAAGCGGCGCACAAAGCCCGCCGCGTTGCATAACGATGATTCCGCCATTTGGTGCCGCAGCACCGCGCGCAGGCCAGACAAACCCGCCGGATCGGCCGCCCGCGCCGCTGCCAGCTCCAAGAATGCGCCCGGGGTATCCGCCAACCACTCCGCCAGGCCCGCCGCGGTCAACAGCGAGGCGCCGACCCGCCCGACGTGATGTTGTCCGGCCAGCGACAAGACCGGCACGCCCATCCACAACGCCTCGCAGGTCGTGGTCGTGCCGTTGTAGGGGAAGGTGTCCAATGCGATGTCCACCCTCGAATACAAGCCCAGATGCTCCGCACGGGTCCGGGTGTGCCCCAGCAATTCCAGCCGCTCAGACCCAATACCCAAGGCGCGCATGTCTCGGCTGATGCGATCACGCGCATGCGCATCGGTAAGTGCGGGGCATTTCAGCAGCAGCCGCGAGCCAGGCACATACTTGAGGACGTCTGCCCAGAGTTGCAGCACCCGTTGGTTGAGCTTGGCGTAGTTGTTGAAGGATCCGAAAGTCATGTACCCATTATTCAAGGCGGGCAACGGTGCGACATCCGGAGAGCAGGGATCGGGTTGGTAACACAAGAAGCCCCCGTCCAGGCGCAGCAGTTTCTCGCTGTAATAAACATCTTCGCCTTCAGGATCAGCGATTCTATCGGTTATCCGGTAATCGATCGTGCTCAGGCCGGTGGTATTCGGATAGCCGAGATAGGTCATCTGCACGGGTGCCGGTTTGGCCGCGAAGATGCCCAGCCGGTTATTGCCCGTATGCCCCATGAGATCGATCAGGATATCGATGCCATCCTCGCACACCCGGCGCGTGACCTCTGCATCGGACAATTGATCGATATCCCGCCACTCATCCGCCCGATCCTTGAGGCGCAAAGTCGTCGCATCGGGTGTCGGCAAGTATGAATAACAGTAAATCTCGAAGAATCGACGATCGTGGTATTTCAAAATCGGCTCGATGTAGGCAGCCACCGAGTGTTCGCGGAAATCCGCCGATACATAACCCAGCTTCAGCCGCTTGCTCGGATCACGCGAAAGTCGCGGCAACGCCATTGCCGGCACCTGACTTTGGATGATCCGCCCATATTCGAAATGCTCCGCGCGGACAACCGCTGCGTCCACATCGGGGCGATAGTTCAATAGCATGAGCAGATTCGAGCGCGCGCGCAGGTCCGCGGGATCAACCGCCAAACATTGCCGAAAATACTGCTCGGCACGCTCGAAGTCGCCCAACCCCATGTATGTACTGCCTAGACTATTCAGGGCGCCGCCCAGACGTGGGTTTAGTTTCAGTGCGGTCTCGAAGGCAGCCACGGCCTCCTGGAACCGCCCCATGGCCTGATAGACCGTCCCCAGATCGCCCTGCAGCGCCGCATCGTTCGGCCAGGTCGAGAGAACCCGGGTCAGCACCTGTGCCGCGCTGGGCCAGTCATAGAGCGCGATATAGGCGTGGGCCAGAGCGACGAGCGCCTCCCGGTAATCGTCCAGCAGTTCGGTCGCCCGCTTGAAGGACTGGCAGGCTTCGGCGTATCGCTTCTGCGTGCGCAGGGCGACACCGAGATTGAAATGGGCCGTGGGCAGGTTCGGCGCCAGTTCCAGCGCCTGCCGGCAGTAAGCCTCCGCAGACATGCTGTCGCCGCGCAAACCGGCAATGACACCGCACATCAACCGCGGCTGCGGATCCATGCGGTCGAGCCGGCACAATTCCTGCCACAGCGGCCAGGCCTCCGCATACCGCCCGGCCTCGAAACTCGCGAGCGCCCTCTTCTGTTTGGACCGCAGCAGTATATTTTTCTTTGCCATCACACCCGGTCGCTGTGAGTCCACCACCACAAAGGTCGGCAGCGCCGCTACCTCAGCGGCTTGACAAACCCACCCCCGCTGTTCAGCATAACGCCGTTTCGCACACGAAAATCGAGCGCGGCCAGACAACGTCAACGAACTGGCACAAAAAACCCGCGCCCATAATAGCAAGAACGCACCAACCTCGGAGGAGTCCGCTATGAAGTCTTTGCCTAAGAAGGCGCTCACCGTCGTGATCGCCGCAGGGATCGCGTTCCCGATATCCGCTTCGGCGACCAACGGCATGTTCTTGATCGGCTACGGCAGCAAGTCGCGCGCGATGGGCGGCGTCGGCGTGGCGCTCGGCCAGGACGGCCTCGCCGCCGCTTCCAATCCGGCGGCAATGGCCGAGGTCGACGCCAGCACCATGCGCGTCGACGTCGCGGCCGAATTCTTCAATCCGCCGCGCTCGATCCGGGTGGAAGGCGCCCCCATCAGTACCCGCGACCCGGACACCAACGAGTTCACCAGCATCAAGAGCGGCGCGAACCTGTTTCTGATTCCCGCCATGGGCGGCATCTACAAGTTCAACCGGGACCTCACCGTGGGCATGGCCGTCGTGGGCGCGGGCCTGGGCACCCGCTATGACCAGCGCTGCAACCCGGCCGCCCCTGTCGGCAACTTCTTCAATATCGCCTGCGACGGCAGCGACACTGCCGGCGTCATGCTCATGCAGATGCAGATGCTGCCCAGCGTCGCCTACAAGATCGACAAGCAGCACACGGTCGGCGCCTCCCTGGCGCTGGCGGTGCAGACCTTCCGCGCCTACGGGCTCGACGCCGGTGCCTTCAAGAGTTTCAGCAGCGACCGGGATAATTTTTCCAATCGAGGCAATGACTGGTCGTACGGCGCCGGCGTGCGCGTCGGCTACCTGGGCAAGTTCTTCAAGAAGAAGCTGAACGTCGGCGCCAACTACTCCTCGCGCGTGTACATGACCGAGTTCGACAAGTACCGCGGACTGTTCGCCGAGCAGGGGGATTTCGACATTCCGGAGAACTACACCGTCGGCCTGGCCTACATGCCGAACAAGAAGCTCACCGTCGCGTTCGACGTCCAGCGCATCGAGTGGAGTTCGATCAAGTCCATCAGCAATCCGGGCCCGAACGTCAACGACACCATCTACAGCTTCAACCCGCTGTGCCCGAACACCACGCTCGATGACAGCAACCCGCAATGCCAGCTCGGCGGCGATCTGGGCTGGGGCTTCGGCTGGACGGACCAGACCGTCTACAAGCTCGGGGTGAGCTACGACTATGACAGCCACTGGACCTTCCGTGCCGGCCTGAATTACGGCGAGACACCCATCGAGGAGGACCAGGTGCTGTTCAACACCCTGGCCCCGGCGACCGTCGAGCGCCACGTCACCCTCGGCTTCTCCTATCGGCTGAGCCCGAACGCGGAAGTCTCGATGAACTATGTGCATGCCTTCAAGGAAGTCCTCAAGGGGCCATCCGCCTTCCCGGCGGGCGCCACGCCCGGCGAGACCTCGATCGGCATGTATCAGAACAGCCTCGGCGTGACCTTCGGCTACAAGCTGTAGGCGCCACGGGCTGACCGGGGCCCGGGCATCCCGGTCGCGCGGTCAACGGAAGGTGCGCTGGAAACCCAGCCAAGCGCGCCTCAGAAGATAAAAGCACAACATTTTGGAGGAGATCGAAATGAGGAATTATTCCATTCACCCCCTGCGGGAAGGCCGGCTGCTGTGGCTGTTTGCCGCCCTCCTGGTCGCATTCACCACACTTGCGGGGTACCGGAACGCGGAGGCGTCCACCGGCAACAACTTCACCATGCTGGACGGTACCGGAGCCAATGTGGGCGGCACCAACGACGTCATCTTCACCTGGAACGGCACACTCAACACCGATGTGGCCACCGCGGTGGAGAACGCCACCCTCAGTTCGGTGACGCCATTCTTCGGCCTGAACTGGACCGCGCACGACGTGATGGTCTATGCACCCGGCACCTACACCATCTTCACCAACTGCCCAGCCGGCAATCCCGGCTGTGGTGCCGGCACGCCTTACAACGTTACCGTCGCGGACGGTCAGGTCATGGTGCACATGCTCTTTGACTGGGGCGGTACCACGAACATCGACGTCATCGACGTATGGGATGTCGGCACCTTTGGTCCCTCCTCCATGGAGGTCGGCGGCGGCACCACCACGGATCCCTGGTCGGCCGACCCGACCACCGTCTGGACCCTCATGTCCACCGACTGGGACGGTGATGGTTTAAACGGCGCCGGCATGATCGACGGACCATTCGTCGGCTTCAACGCCAATTTCAATGTCGTGACGACGGTCTCGACCACCGGCAACAACTTCACCATGCTGGACGGTACCGGAGCCAATGTGGGCGGCACCAACGACGTCATCTTCACCTGGAACGGCACACTCAACACCGATGTGGCCACCGCGGTGGAGAACGCCACCCTCAGTTCGGTGACGCCATTCTTCGGCCTGAACTGGACCGCGCACGACGTGATGGTCTATGCACCCGGCACCTACACCATCTTCACCAACTGCCCAGCCGGCAATCCCGGCTGTGGTGCCGGCACGCCTTACAACGTTACCGTCGCGGACGGTCAGGTCATGGTGCACATGCTCTTTGACTGGGGCGGTACCACGAACATCGACGTCATCGACGTATGGGATGTCGGCACCTTTGGTCCCTCCTCCATGGAGGTCGGCGGCGGCACCACCACGGATCCCTGGTCGGCCGACCCGACCACCGTCTGGACCCTCATGTCCACCGACTGGGACGGTGATGGTTTAAACGGCGCCGGCATGATCGACGGACCATTCGTCGGCTTCAACGCCAATTTCAATGTCGTGGCTGCAACGGGTACCGCCGGGGGTGGGAGTCCCGATGTAATCACACCAAGAACCCCCGGCGCGGTCACCATCGAGGACCCCAGCTTCGGCGGTGGCGCCGCAGCCGGCTGGTGGACACTCGCGGGTCTGTTGGGTCTCCTGGGGATGCGGCGGCGCGCAATGGGCCGTTGATCATCGGCCGGTAGGATGAACGGCGCAGCCTCACCGGCTGCGCCGTTTTTTTATGCAGTGCCGCAGACGGTCGACGACCGTGCCCGTCACCACCCACGCCCCGCCCGCGAGGGCGGCGTAGAGATGCGCATCGACCAGCACGGGCAGACCGACCGTTTCCGCCGAGCCCGGCAGGGACCCCGCCAACTGCTCGTAGAGCAGCTTCACCGAGATCGCCGCCACGGCCGGCCACGCCCAGCGCCGGCCGGCCACGAGCTCTTCGAGGCTCCAGGCCATGAACAGGCCGTGCAGCAACGCGGACAGGCCCAGGTACCACTCCACCCCGGGCTCCAGAACGAGCATCGCCAGACTCGTCGACAGCGCGATCGCCACCATCAGCGGGACCGCCGAGCGGTGCGCGGCCCGCGCGGGAAAGATCAACCAGACCAGGGCGAGTCCGCCCATGTTGAAGGCCCAATGCCCCCAGGTGCCGTGAACCAGGTGCGCCGTCAGGAGCCGCCACCCTTCCCCGGCGAGGATCGCATCACGCTGGTAGCGCAGCCAGGCGGTGGCATGGGGATGGAGCAGCATCAGGCCGAGTGACGCCGCAAACAGGCCGACGGGCAGCCGCAGATCTTTCAAGGTCGATGCCCCTCCGAATTTTCCCCGGCCCGTATGTTACCCGCATATTAAAAGGAAGACCCCTGCGCTTGACGCGCCTGGGGTATTTCTGTTGAATCGGCCGCACCCGATGCGACGGACGGAGAAGGCGTCGGCGCGGACGGCGCCGGGCCGTATCGCGGCGGCGGCGTCTGACAATCACAAGCCCTCACGGGCATTTTGGAGGAGCTATGTATATCGT
>CAYWKV010000142.1:0-8188 GCA_964458835.1 uncultured Gammaproteobacteria bacterium
TCGACGAGGCCAAGGACGATCCGCTGGATTTCGTGCTGTGGAAGGCCGCCAAGCCTGGCGAGCCTGCCTGGGACTCCCCCTGGGGGAGCGGGCGGCCCGGCTGGCACATCGAATGCTCGGCCATGTCGACCTGCTGCCTGGGCGAGCATTTCGACATCCACGGCGGCGGCATGGACCTGAAATTCCCGCACCACGAGAACGAGATCGCGCAGAGCGAGGGCGCGACCGGCCACAAGTTCGTCAATTACTGGATCCACAACGGCTTCGTCCAGGTCGACGAGGAGAAGATGTCCAAGTCGCTGGGCAATTTCTTCACCGTGCGCGAGGTGCTGGCACGCTACCGGCCGGAGGAGGTGCGCTTCTTCATCCTGGGCAGCCATTACCGCAGTCCGCTCAATTACACCGAGGACAACCTCAACAAGGCGCGCAGCGCCCTCAGCCGGCTCTACACCGCGCTGCGCGGTGTGGAGCGCAGCGGCGGGACGCTGCTCGCCGAACACGCCGAACGCTTCCGCGTGGCCATGGACGACGACTTCAACACGCCCGAGGCCGTGGCCGTGCTGTTCGAGGTCGCCAACCGCCTGAACCGGGCCCGGGAGCAGGGTGCGCCGGCCACGGATCTGGCAGCCACGCTGACGACGCTGGGCGGTGCCCTGGGGTTGCTGCAGGAGGATCCCGATGCGTACTTCCAGGGCGGTGGCAGCGGCGGCCTCGACGACATGGCCATCCAGGCGCTGATCGACGCCCGCAGCGCGGCGCGCCGCGCCAAGGACTGGGCCGAATCCGACCGCATCCGCGATCTGCTCAAGGCACAGGGTGTGCTGCTGGACGACGGTCCCCAGGGGACCGTCTGGAGGCGCGCCTGAATGTGACATTGGTCAAGAATGACCGGCCCCGGCCGTTACTACCCCGTAGGCATGGACGCCCATAAAAACAACGTATTGGGACAGTGATGCCGGGGTGACCGCAGGATCGCGGCGGCCCCTGACCGGACGGGGCCGAGATGACTGAGCGATTCTTCCGACTGATCATTGGCTCACTGCTGCTGGGAGCCCTGTACTTCGAACTGCCGGCCCTGTTCCCGGCATTGATCGGCGTGCTGACGTTCGAAGGCATTACCAATTGCCGGATCCCGCTGGTGCTGTCGCGGTGGCGCGCCGCCGGCGCGCCGGAATTCGAGGACAGCGGGGAGGCGCTGCCGGATGGCCGGGCTCCGCGCTTCGCCTTCGATGCCGAGCGCGCCTGGCGCCTGGCGGTGGCCGCGATGCTCACCCTGACGACCTACGTCTATCACGAGCAGCTGTGGTTCTTTCCCTGGTTCATGGGGTTCGCCATCTTCGGCGCCGGTCTCAGTGGCGTCTGCCCGGTCCTGATATCGTTCAAGCTGCTGGGGTTCCGATGAGTCCAGCGCAGCCCGGCACCCGCGCCGGTGCCCTGCGGGCACGCCTGCCACTCAGGATCACCGGCATCGTCTTCTGGGGCATGATGCTGGTCGGCCTGATTTTCTCCCTGATCCAGCTGCGTTCGCTGGAAGACCAGTTGAAGGGGCGCTTCGCCCTCAACGCCGGCCGGGCCGCCGAGGCGCTCGTCGCTGAGCTGGACAGTCATCCCGGGCAGCCCATCGACCAGGCCGGCGATGCCCTCGTGGATATCCTCGGCCGCTACGGATTCACTGGCGCCTTGCTCCAGGCGCCCGCTGGTGTGCATCGGATCGGCAACGTCTCCACGCGGCATAGCTTCGTGCACGACGCTCATCTGATGGAGAATTTCGCCAACATCCACGGCCTCTCCCATATCGAGGTCTTCCATCCCGACCTTGCCGAAGCGGTGAGCGAGCGGCGTGGCGAATTGCTCATGACCATGGGCGGGTTGTTCCTGCTGTTCGGTTTCGTGCTGCAGTGGATTCTCCAGCGCGTCTTGACGCAGCCGTTCGTCAACATGGTCAGGACCGCGCAGCGGTTCACCAGCGGTGATACCCAGGCGCGCTTCGACGAGCGGCGCCATGACGAGTTCGGTTTTCTCGGCACCTTCGTCAACCAGTCGCTCGATTATCTTCTCGTACAGCAAGAGGATCTGCGTGCGGCCCTGGCCCGCGTGCAGGAATCGGAAACGGCGCTCTATCAGGAGAAAGAGCGCGCCGAGGTGACGCTGCATTCCATCGGCGATGCGGTGATCACGACGGACGAGGCCGGCCGCATCGACTATCTCAATCCGGTCGCGGAGCGCCTGACCGGCTGGACGCTTGCCGATGTGCAGGGCCTGCCGGTCGGCACGGTGATGCGGCTGGTCAACGAGAATACCCGCGATCCGGTGGTCAATCCCGTGGAGCTGTGCCTGCGTCACGGCGAGGTGCTGGATCTCACCGAGCACACGGTGCTGATACGCGACGACGGCGAGGAGGTGGCGATCGCCGATTCGGCCGCGCCCATCCGCGACCGGGCGGGCGCCGTCATCGGAGCGGTGATGGTGTTCCACGACGTCGGGCACGCGCGCAAGCTCGCCCGCCAGCTCTCCTATCAGGCGACCCACGACGCACTCACCGGCCTGTTCAACCGACGGGCGTTCGAGGATCAGCTCCGCGAAGCACTGCGCTCCGTGCGCGAGAAGCGACGGGAGCACGCGCTGTGCTATCTGGATCTCGACCAGTTCAAGGTGGTCAACGACACCTGCGGGCATATCGCCGGTGACGAGATGCTCAGGCAGCTGGCCCAGCTGCTGCAGAGCCGCATCCGGGAGGCCGACGTGCTGGCGCGCCTCGGCGGAGACGAGTTCGGCGTGCTGCTGCGCTACTGTACGCTGGAGCAGGCCCGGCTGGTTGCCGAGGACCTGCGGCGCGCCGTGCGCGAGTTCCGTTTCGTGTGCGAGGACCACGCCTTCGAGACCGGCGTGAGCATCGGTGTGGTCGGCATCAATGCCCACAGCCAGACCGTCACCGAGGTCCAGAGCGCCGCCGACGTGGCCTGCTACGCCGCCAAGGACGCCGGGCGCAACCGTATCCACATCTATGTTCCGGACGATCGCGAGCTGCAGCAGCGTCAGGGCGAGATGCGCTGGGTGTCGCGTATCCACAAGGCCATGGAGGAAGACCGCTTCGTCCTGTACTGCCAGCCGATCCTGCCCGCGGAACCGGATTCCGGGCTGCCGCCGCATTACGAGATCCTGCTGAGGATCCGCGACGAGCAGGGTCACGAAGTGCCGCCGATGGCGTTCATTCCGGCGGCGGAGCGTTACAATCTGATGCCCATGATCGACCGATGGGTGGTCCGGAATGTGCTGCGCAGGGTGCGGCACATACCGGCCGGGCTGGCGGATGCGATCTGGGCCATCAACATCTCGGGGCGCTCCATCGGCGACGAGGAGTTCCTGGCGGTGGTGTCCGACGAGATCGACCGGGCCGGCGTGCCGGGCGGGCGACTGTGTTTCGAGATCACGGAAACGGCGGCGATCGCCAACCTGCACCGTGCCGGCCGCTTCATTCAGCTGCTGAAATCCCGCGGCTGCAGGTTTGCCCTGGACGATTTCGGCAGCGGTCTGAGTTCGTTCGCCTATCTCAAGAATCTGCAGGTCGACTATCTGAAGATCGACGGGGGCTTCGTGCGGGGTATCGCCGTCGACCCCATCGACCGCGCCATGGTGGAGGCGATCAACAGCGTCGGGCATGTCATGCGCATCCGCACCATCGCCGAGTTCGTGGAGAACGACGACATCCTGCGGGTGCTGCGTGAGCTGAAAGTCGACTACGTGCAGGGTTACGGCATCGCCCGGCCGGAGCCTTTCGAGGGCGTCCTGCAGGATGCCGGCGACGTCCGCGAGCGGGCGGGAGGACGCTGAACCTCAGTCGTGGAAGCGTTCCGTGGCGGTGAGGGTGTTCTGCAGCAGCGTCGCCACCGTCATCGGACCCACGCCCCCGGGCACCGGCGTGATCCAGGCCGCCCGCTCACGCGCCGGCTCGAACTCGACGTCGCCCACCAGCCGCCCGTCCTCCGTGCGGTTGATGCCGACATCGATCACTGTGGCTCCGGGCTTGATCCACTCGCCCTTCACCAGCCCCGGTTTGCCGGCGGCGACCACCACGATGTCCGCCCGGCCGACATGCGCCGCCAGGTCGCGGGTGAAGCGATGGCAGGTGGTCACCGTGCAGCCGGCGAGCAGCAGTTCCAGTCCCATGGGGCGGCCGACGTGGTTGGAAGCCCCCACGACCACCGCCTCGCGCCCGTAGAACGATTCTCCGGTATGCCGCAGCAGGGTGATGACACCGTACGGGGTGCAGGAACGCAGCAGCGGCATGCGGATGGCGAGCCGGCCGATGTTGTAGGGGTGGAAGCCGTCGACGTCCTTGTCGGGGCGGATGCGTTCCACCACCGTTTCGGCGTCGATGTGTCCCGGCAGGGGCAGCTGCACCAGGATGCCGTCGATCGCCGGGTCCGCGTTCAGGGCATCGATCAGCGCGAGCAACTGGTCCTGGCTGGTGTGGGTCGGCAGGTCGTGCGCGAAGGACAGGATGCCGGCGTCCTCGCAGCCCTTGCGCTTGTTGCGCACGTACACCTCGGAGGCCGGATCGGCGCCGACCAGGATCACGGCCAGCCCGGGGGTGCGCTGACCGCGCGCCGCGCGGGCCTCGACCCGGGCGCGCACCTCGCGGCGGATGTCGGCTGCGATCGTCTTGCCGTCGATCAATTGGGCTGTCATCGGTGGCGGTTCCAGGGGCTTGCGGCGCGGATTTGCGGAGCCGGCGATTCTCGCATGCGGCTCGCGGCCGCCACAAGTTGGCGTCGCGCCACCGGCCAATGGGATGGCGGCGCCCGGCGTTGACGGCCCCGGCTGGCACCGCGTATCATCGGCGCCCTTGTCCCGCCCGGTCTTCGATTTCGATGAGGTGAAGGGCGCAGGCGAACGAGCGCGGGGTATAGCGCAGTCTGGTAGCGCGCCTGCTTTGGGAGCAGGATGTCGGGGGTTCGAATCCCTCTACCCCGACCAAAGTGAGTTGCGGTGACCGCACACGCGCGGTGCCGCTGCCGTGGGTCGGGTGGCTCGGGATTCGAATCCCCGGCGAACATGGCAGGCGGGTTGGGAACGGCGAGCAGGTGTGCGCCACGTGCCTGATCCGGAGGGTGAGGCGTAGCCCGAAGCATCCCGCTCCCCGACCCTGGTTGTGGCCCCTCGGCACCGGCCCCGTCGCGCGACCACGAAGGTTTCCGCGCCCGTAGCTCAGCTGGATAGAGCATCGGCCTTCTAAGCCGAGGGTCGCAGGTTCGAGTCCTGCCGGGCGCGCCAATACCGCCGGCGGGAATCGCCGCCGGCAGTACCCCGGCCCAGGGTCGGAAGGAAATGGACTCGAACCTGCGACGTATCCGATCGGCAGGTTCGACAAAATCGCGGAGCGATTTTGAACGGTGGCGCGGAGCGCCGCCGGCCCCGCAGGGGCGAGGGTCCGTAAGGGCCCGAGTAAATCCTGCCGGGCGCGCCAATACCGCCGGCGGGAATCGCCGCCGGGCGGGATGCCGGTGTTTCCCCTGGCGGAGCCGGCAGCAGTTTCGATGGTGGACGTAGCTCAGGTGGTAGAGCCCTGGATTGTGATTCCAGTCGTCGTGGGTTCGAGTCCCATCGTCCACCCCATTTCCGATCGGCCCAAGCCGGTCAGGGCTGTTGAATCAGAAGCGGATTTCTGGTCCAATAGCCGCCCTTTCATGGGCCGTTAGCTCAATTGGTAGAGCAGTTGACTCTTAATCAATTGGTTGTAGGTTCGAGTCCTACACGGCCCACCAAATTCCCCTCCCGATCCCCTGTGGTTCCCGGCTATTTTTCAGAGAGTTGCCCGCCCTCAAAGGGCTACGCGCCGCCCGGTCGAGGCGCTATAATGCGGACGTTTCGCCGCTCGTGGCCGTGTGGGGGGCGCATTCGCGAAAGTGGCGGAATTGGTAGACGCGCTGGATTTAGGTTCCAGTGGGGCAACCCGTGAGAGTTCGAGTCTCTCCTTTCGCACCAGTTGCGATCCGGCGCGCCCCGGGCGGGCGGCCGGGTCACATGCATCAATGATGGATATCGTCAGGACTGATTGGCGGCCGCGACCGGCTTGAAAGCCGGTGACGGGTCGTCTCCTACAGAGGTGAACGCATGCAAGTTTCCGTAGAAACCACCGGTACCCTCGGTCGCCGCATGACCGTGCAGGTCCCTGCCGAGCGTATCGACCAGGAGGTCGACAACCGGCTCAAGTCGCTGGCCCGCACGGCGCGCATCTCGGGTTTCCGCCCCGGCAAGGTGCCCTTCAAGATCGTCCAGCAGCGCTACGGTCAGCAGGTCCACCTGGAGGTCGCCGGCGACGTCATGAGTTCCAGCCTGCACGAGGCCCTGTCGCAGCAGAATCTCCGGCCCGCGGGCCAGCCGAAGCTGGAGCCGCGCACGATCGAACAGGGCAAGACCCTGGAATTCATCGCCGAGTTCGAGATCTATCCGGAATTTGAACCCGCCTCGGTGGCCGACGTGGAGATCGAAAAACCGGTTGCCACCATCGGCGAGCAGGACATCGACGCCATGCTGGAGAAACTCCGCCAGCAGCGCGCGGGCTGGGAGACGGCCGACCGTGCCGCCGCCAAGGGCGATCAGGTCAACGTGGACTTCGCGGGCACCATCGACGGTGCCGAATTCGCCGGCGGCAGCGGCCAGGACATGACGCTCGAGATCGGTGCCGGGCGCCTGATCGAGGGCTTCGAGGCCGGTCTGATCGGTGCCAAGGCGGGTGACGAGGTGACGCTGGATCTGCGCTTCCCCGACGACTATCACAGCGCCGGGGTGGCCGGCAAGCCGGTGCAGTTCAAGGTGAAGGTCAACAAGGTCTCGGCGCTCAAGCTGCCCGAGGTCGACGATGCGTTCGCCAAGTCGCTGGGCGTGGAGGGCGGCATCGGCGCCCTGCGCGAAGAGGTCGCCAGGAACATGCGCCGCGAACTCGAGCAGATGGTCACGGCCGTGGTCAAGGAACGCGCCTTCGGTCAGCTGCTCGAGCGCAACACCATCGACGTGCCGGCGGTACTCGTGGACGAGGAGATCGAGCGCCTGATGCGCGAGTCCCACCAGCAGATGGGCGGTGCGCAGGGCATGAATCTGCCGCGCAGCCTGTTCGAGAAGCAGGCGCACCGGCGCGTGGCCCTCGGCTTGATCATCGGCGAGATCATCAAGCGCAACGGCATCCAGGTGGACCCGGAGCGCGTCCGCCGCCTCATCGAGGGCATCGCCGCCAGCTACGAGAATCCCGACGAGGTGGTCAAGTGGTATTATGAAAGCCGCGAGGCCATGGGCAGCGCCCAGTCGCTGGCGCTCGAGGAACAGGTCGTGGAATGGCTGCTCGGGCAGGTGCAGGTGGTGGAAAAGAACTGCACCTTCGACGAGCTGACGGAAGTCCGCAAGACCTTGAGTGCTTGATCGCCAATCCGAACTCATTCGCAAGGATCCACACATGACCGATTACGGCAAAGCTGGGGCGCAATACACGAGGGCACTGAATCTGGTGCCCATGGTGATCGAGCAGACTGCGCGCGGCGAGCGTGCCTATGACATCTATTCGCGCCTGCTCAAGGAACGGGTGGTGTTCGTCGTCGGCCCGGTCGAGGACTACATGGCGAACGTGATCGTCGCCCAGCTGCTGTTCCTCGAGTCGGAGAATCCCGACAAGGATATCCATCTCTACATCAATTCGCCGGGTGGATCGGTGAGCGCGGGTCTGGCGATCTACGACACCATGCAGTTCATCAAGCCGGACGTCAGCACCATGTGCATCGGCCAAGCGGCCAGCATGGGCGCTGTGCTGCTGGCGGGCGGGACGAACGGCAAGCGTTACTGCCTGCCGCACTCGCGCATGATGATCCACCAGCCGCTGGGCGGCTTCCAGGGCCAGGCCACCGACATCGACATCCATGCGCGGGAGATCCTGCTGGTGAGGGAGCGCCTGAACACCATCCTGGCCAAGCACACCGGGCAGCCCCTGGAGCAGATCGGGAAAGACACCGACCGCGACAACTTCATGGGCGCGGAGCAGGCGAGGGATTACGGCCTGGTCGACAAGGTGCTGTCGCAGCGCGCCGGCGAAGCGGCTAAATCCTGAACAGTCGAGGGAAATGTCCCCAGCTGGGCACGGGGATTGCTTGTAAGCTCGGCAGAACCGTAGTTGAATGGGGGTCGTGGGTGGGTTGAATGC
>CAYWKV010000143.1:0-1075 GCA_964458835.1 uncultured Gammaproteobacteria bacterium
CGGCGGGCCGGGGCGGACGCTCGCTGCTGGCCGTGGTCGATCAGTCCGCGCGCGCCGCCGGCCTCGGCGGCGGTGTCAAGCGCATCGAGCCCGAGAGCGCCGATGCTGTGCGCGTGACCCTGGAAGGCGTCGCCTTCGACACCGTGCTCACCTGGCTGGATGCCCTCGGCCGCGATTCCGGCGTGGCCGCCGGCATGGTCAGCGTCGAGCGGGAACCCGTTCCGGGGCAGGTCAGGATGCGTCTGACGCTGCACGCGCCCGGCTCATGAAGGCCGCCGTGCTGCGCTGGGCGGCGCCGGCCGTCATCCTGTTCTGCATCTTCCTGGCGATCACCCTGCCGGCGCGCCACGTGCTGGGCTGGCTCGGGCTGGGGCAGGTGGCCATGCAGGGCGTCGAGGGCACCCTCTGGTCCGGACGCATCGCCCGCCTCGGCGTCGGGCGGACGGTCGTCGGGCCGCTGGCCTGGCGGCTGCGGCCGACGGCGCTGCTGGCCGGGCGGCTCGAATACCAGGTGTTCGTGCAGAGCGGCAGCGGCGGCGGCGAACTGCGCGCCGGCCGCGGGCTGTTCGGCGGCCCCTATCTCGCCGACGTCCAGCTGTCCCTGCCGGCCGCCGACGTCGCCCGCCAGCTGCCGCTGGCCATGGTGCAGACCGGCGGCGATTTTCTGTTGGACGTGCGACGCGCGCGCTTCGAGACCGGCTGGCTGCGGGAGCTGGACGGCCTGCTCACCTGGCAGGGCGCCAAGGTGCTGCAACCCGCCCCGCTGGAGCTCGGCACTTTGACCATGCAGCTCGGGCTGCGCGAGGGCCAGATGGTCGGCACGCTCGGCGCCGCGGCCGAGGGGCCGCTGGAACTCGGCGGCGAGTTCCGCCTCGGCCCCGACCGCCGCTATGCGCTGGATGCCCTCGCCAAACCGCGCGCCGCCGCCAGCCCCGACCTGCGCCAGAGCCTCGGCCTGCTCGGCAACCCCGACGCCCAGGGCCGCTACCGCCTGCAGCTGTCCGGGGCGCTGTAGGGTAGTGGCACCACGTTGGATGCAGGCAAGATTTTTTAGCCACGAAATCCACGAAACCCA
>CAYWKV010000143.1:1175-8050 GCA_964458835.1 uncultured Gammaproteobacteria bacterium
TGGCACCACGTTGGATGCAGGCAAGATTTTTTAGCCACGAAATCCACGAAACCCACGAAATGGAATGATTCTGAAAACCCATTTCAGCCACGGAACCACACGGAACCACACGGAAGGCGGGGCCACGATGGGTTTTACATTCCGTGTGTTTCCGTGTGTTTCCGTGGCCGGGTTTTGTCTGAATGGGTTTCGTGGGTTTCGTGGATTTCGTGGCTAAAAAAGCCTTGCTAACGAGTTTTCGATCCGGAGTACGCCGATGGTCGCGAAGATTCCCGTCAAGGTGGAGATCACCTCCGAGAACAAGTGCGGTTTCTGCACCAACTCGAAGTGCTGCACCTACATCACCCAGAAGATCCCCGGGCCGCGTTCGCGCGACGACTTCGATCATCTGCTGTGGCAGCTGTCGCACGAGAACGTGCAGGCCTACAAGGATGGCGACGGCTGGTTCCTGCTGGCCAACAACCGCTGCCGCCACCTGCAGACCGACGGCCGCTGCGGCATCTACGCGACGCGTCCGCAGGTGTGCCGCGAGCACTCCAACGATTACTGCGAGTTCGACGCGCCCGCGGAGGACGGCTTCGACCTGTTCTTCGACAGCTACGAGACCCTGCTGAAATACTGCCGCAAGCGCTTCAAGAACTGGGGCGTCGACGGCTGAAAAGTCGTCGCCGCGGGAAACACAGGCAAAACCTTCTTAGCCACGAAATCCACGAAATCCACGAAATGGAATGATTCTGAAAAACCATTTCAGCCACGGAACCACACGGAAGTACACGGAAGGCGGGGCCACGATGGGTTTTATATTCCGTGTGTTTCCGTGTGGTTCCGTGGCAAAAAAGGGTTTCGCACGTGCTTTCCGTAGCAGGGTTTTACCTGAAAAATTTTCGTGGGTTTCGTGGATTTCGTGGCTAAGAAGGTTTTGCCTGTGTTTCCCGCGGCAAAGGGATCCTGGCCTTTCAGGGCATGATCTCGTCGAAGCAGGTGATGGCCGGGAATTCGGCGATGTCGCGCGGCGGGCCCTTGGAGTCGGGCTGGCGCACGCACAGCAGGTGGCGGATGCCGTAATGGTGCGCGGAGCGCAGCACCGGCAGGCTGTCGTCGACGAACAGCGCGTGGTCCGGATGGAAGGGCTCGCGTTCGCGCAGCCAGCCCCAGAAGCTGGGCTCCTCCTTCGGCTTGCCGTAGTCGTGCGCGCACACCAGGCTGTCGAAGTGCCCGCCGAGTCGCGTGTGCTGCATCTTCAGCTCCAGGGCCTTGTGGTGCGCGTTGGTGACCAGCACGATGCGCTTGCCGGCGGCGCGGATGCGGTCCAGGAATTCGATCACGTGCGGATGCACGGCGATCAGGTGATCGACCTCGCGCTTGAGTCCGGCGATGTCGAGATCCAGCTCGCGGCTCCAGTAGTCCACGCAATACCATTCCATGCGGCCCTCGACCGAACGGAACTTGGGGTAGAGCGTCTCCTTGGCCGACTCGATCCCCAGCCCGTGGCGTTCGGCATAGCGCAGGGGCACGTGCTCGCGCCAGAAATGGTTGTCGAAGTGCAGGTCCAGCAGCGTACCGTCCATGTCGAGCAGGACGGACTCGATCTCGTTCCAGGGCAGTCGCATAGGCATCGCAGGGTACGCACGTGGCTTCGGGGCGCGGCGGAACCGCGTGCGGGTATTATATTGGATGGCCACGAAATCCACGAAACCCACGAAAATTTATGAGGGGGAAACCCATCTCTCCGAAATGGGGTGTGTACCCTTCAATGTATCGGCGCTTTCTGTCGGGGAAGGGAACAGACTTAAGTCTGTCTCCCGAGATTTGTTGGGTTTTACCTGAAAGATTTTCGTGGGTTTCGTGGATTTCGTGGCCATCAGCGGGTTTCATCCTCACGCCGCACTCCTGCTAAAATGCCCGCTGCCCAGGCCGGATCGCCTCATGAATTCCAAGCCCAAGATTCTCAAGGTAAAAGCGGTGGCGGAGAGCCGGCTGTTCCGGATCGAGCAGGTCGATCTGCGCTTCGCCAACGGCACCGAGACGCAATACGAACGGCTGGTGGCGGCCGGCGGCGGCGCCGTGCTCATCGTGCCCATGCGCGACCCCGAGACCGTGCTGCTGGTCCGGGAATACGCCGTCGGCGTGGAGCGCTACGAGCTGGGGCTGCCCAAGGGGCGCGTCGAGGCGGGCGAGGATGCGCTCGCCACCGCCAACCGCGAACTCATGGAGGAACTGGGCTTCGCCGCGCGGCGGCTGACGCCGCTCGCCGGGCTGACGGTGGCGCCGGGCTATTTCGGGCATGTCACCCAGGTGGTGCTGGCCGAGGACCTCTATCCCCAACGTCGCGCGGGCGACGAGCCCGAGCCCATCGAGGTGGTGCCCTGGCGGCTGGACGAGCTGGGCGCGCTGCTCGCGCGCGAGGATTTTTCGGAGGCGCGCAGCATCGCGGCGCTGTTCATGGCAAGGGAGAGATTCAACAATGGCCGATAACGACAACTTCAACGCCTGTGACCTGCTCGCCGAAGTGAGGGCCATCGCCGAACAGGCCGGCAAGCGCATCCTCGAAATCTACGAGACCGATTTCGCTGTCGAGCACAAGGACGACGAATCGCCGCTCACCGCCGCCGATCTCGCGGCCCACACCACCATCAGTGCCGGGCTCAAGGCACTGACGCCGGACATCCCCGTGCTGTCGGAGGAGTCGGCCAGCATCCCCTACGACGAGCGTCGCCGCTGGCGCCGCTACTGGCTGATCGACCCGCTCGACGGCACCCGCGAGTTCGTCAAGCGCAACGGCGAGTTCACCGTGAACATCGCGCTCATCCACGACGGCCGCGCGGAACTCGGCGTGGTCTACGTGCCGGTGACGCGCCTGGCCTATTCCGCCTGCGCGGGCGGCGGGGCCTTCAAACAGGCGGCGGGCGGTGCGCCGCAGGCCATCCGCGTGCGCGCCCTGCCCGACGGTCCGCTGGTGGTGGCGGGCAGCCGTTCGCACGGCGGCGATTCGCTGAACCGCTTCCTCGCCAATCTCGGCCCGTACGAACTGGTGAGCATGGGCAGCGCCCTGAAGTCCTGCCTGGTCGCCGAGGGCCGTGCCGACATCTATCCGCGCCTGGGTCCGACCTCGGAGTGGGACACGGCCGCCGCGCAGTGCGTGGTGGAGGAGGCCGGCGGCCGCGTCACCGGCCTCGACATGCAGCCGCTGCGCTACAACACCAAGGACTCACTGCTCAACCCGCACTTCCTCGTCTTCGGCGACGCCTCGCGCGACTGGTCGAAGTATCTGTAGCGGATGGCCGCGGAATCCACGAAAAGTATCGGCCACGAAATCCACGAAACCCACGAAAATGGTTCAGGCAAAACCTAGCCACGGAACCACACGGAAGCACACGGAATGTAAAACCCACCGCAGCCTCGCCTTCCGTGTACTTCCGTGTGGTTCCGTGGCTGAAATAGGTTTTTCAGAATCATTCCATTTCGTGGGTTTCGTGGATTCCGTGGCTAAGATCTTTTCCCGACCACCAGCTTCACCAGCCACGCGCCGAGCAGGGCGCCGGCGGCGTCGGCCAGCATGTCCAGCATGTCCATCGAGCGGCCGGGCACGAAGAACTGGTGCCATTCGTCGCTGATCCCGTAGAGTGCGCCGATCGTGGCGGCCAGCAGCGCCTGGCCGCGGCCGTAGCCGCCCGCGCGCAACGGCAGCGCGCCGAGCAGCAGCGCGCCCAGCAGGCCGTACGCCACCAGATGCACCAGCTTGTCCTGCGCGGCGAAGCCCAGGTCGATCTCGGGCATGGGCTGCGACGACAGATAGAAGATCGTCGCCATCCAGGTGGCGGCCAGGATCGTGCTCGACAGACGCACAGTACGGGAGGAAGGCATCAGCGGGGGTTCGTCATGAGGCGTGAGGAGAAAAGATCTTAGCCACGAAATCCACGAAACCCACGAAAATCATTCAGACAAAAATCAGCCACGGAACCACACGGAAGCACACGGAATGTAAAACCCACTGCGGCCTCGCCTTCCGTGTACTTCCGTGTGGTTCCGTGGCTGAAATGGGTTTTTCAGAATCATTCCATTTCGTGGGTTTCGTGGATTTCGTGGCCGATCCTTTTCGTGGGTTTCGTGGCCACACAGGGTTCGTATCCGCGCCTCACGGCACCAGCGACAGCAGCTTGGAGGTGAGTTTCTCGCCGAATCGGGGTTCGCGGCCGAGCAGGCTGGCCTCGGTCACCTGGGCGTCGTTGAACAGCACCGGCAGATGCCATTGCGCGAGCATGTCGCAGAGATTCCCGACCCGCTCCTCGGCGTCCTCGTCCAGATCGACCAGCAGGATGTCGATGGCCTCGGGGTCGATGCGGTCGAGCGTGCTGCCGTCGAGCGGCATGTCGTCGATCACGTCCAGGCCTTGGGCCTCGACCAGCTGGCGCAGATGCCGGCGCAGGGCCGGCGATTCACTGGCTATCGCCAGGCGGAGTTTTTTTTTTGCCCCCGGCCCGCTGTCGGCGGCCGGGGCGGTGGCATTCAGGTTGAAATTCAACTCGGGTTCCGGCGACGGGAACAGGCCCCCGGCCTGCTTCTCGCGCGCCACGTCGGTGACCAGATCGGCGTCGATGATCTTGCGCTGCTCCGCATAGCCGTACACCAGCGCGATGTCGCATAGCAGGTTCACCAGGCGCGGTACGCCCTTGCTGTATTCGTGCACCGCCAGGCAGGCGGCGTCGGTGAAGATCTCCGGATGACCGCCGGCGACCTCCAGGCGATGGCGGATGTAGGCGGCGGTCTCCTCGGCGGTCAGCGGCGTGAGGTGATAGTCGACCGAGATGCGTTGGGCGAACTGGATCAAATCCGGGCGGCGCAGGGTGTCGCGCAGCTGCTGCTGGCCGACCAGGATGATCTGCAGCACCTGGTCCTTGTCGGCGTTGACGTTGGACAGCATGCGCAGCTCTTCCAGCGTCTCGGCGTCCATGTTCTGGGCCTCGTCGACGATCAGCACGGTGCGCCGGTTGCGCGCGTATTCCGAGATCATGAAATCGACGAAGGCGTGGTACATCTCCACCTTGGTCTTGCCGGCATGGTTGATGTTGAACGCCATCAGGATCCACTGCAGCAGTTCGCCGAAGGAGCGGTGGGTGTTGGTGATCAGCCCGACCGTGATGTCCTGCCCCATGTGGTTGAGCAGGTGCCGGATCAGCGTGGTCTTGCCGGTGCCGATCCCGCCGGTGATGGCGGTGAAGCCGGCCTGGTTGCCGAGCCCGTATTCGAGCAGCGCCAGCGCCATGCGGTGCTTGTCGCTCAGGTACAGGAACGACGGGTCAGGCAGCAGCGAAAACGGCTTCTCTTTGAGTCCGAAATGGGCTTCGTACATGGCTCGTTATGCGTGAGGCGTGAGGAGTGAGGCGCGAGGAGTGAAAAGCAAACCCGTCTTTGGCCACGGAAGTACACGGAACAACACGGAAAACATCTTATCAGGGAGCCAGGAACGACGCAGCATCGGCATGGCCCAGACAGGCCATGGCTGCGGCTTATCGTGCCTCGTCATGTGCCCTCCTGGAGTTCTGACAATATGTTTGTTCCGTGTTTTTCCGTGTACTTCCGTGGCCAAAACAGGTTTTCCTCCTCACTCCTCACGCCTCACTCCTCACTCAGCCCACTCCTCATTCCCTCCCCGCCTTGTTCAGCACCGTGCCCAGGACGTTGGTGCAGTCCAGCAGTTCCACGGCGCGGCGGGTGTCGTCCTGGCTGGTCTTGCCTTCCTCCAGGATCAGCAGGGCGGCGTCGACGTAGGGCGAGAAGGCCAGAGCGTCGGCGGCGGACAGCACCGGCGGCAGATCGAAGATCACGATGCGGCGCGGGTAGCGGTTCTTCAGCTCCTGCACCAGCTGGGCCATCCTCGGCGAGTTGAGCAGTTCCGCGGAGTTCTGCACCGCGCGACCGGCGGGCAGGACCACGACCTGCTCCAGCCCCTCCGGGTGCACCAGCAGTTCCGGCAGCGGCACGTCGTCCAGCAGGTAGTCGCTGAGTCCCTTGCCGGCGGGCAGCCCCAGCTGCTCATGGATGCTCGGGTGACGCAGGTTGGCGTCGACCAGCAGCACCGTGTAGCTGACCTCCATGCCCAGGCTGATAGCGAGATTGATCGCCGTCAGCGTCTTGCCTTCGTCCTCGCCGGGACTGGTGACGGCGAGCACGTTCCAGTCGTTCTCCGTCAGGCGCTGCAGCACCTGGGTGCGCAGCATCTTGTAGGCGTCGGCGAAGGCGCCATCGGGCAACCCGGCGACGATGCGCCGGCTGCGCAGTGCCCCGGCGGCGATCTTGGCGGTGCGGGTCTGGGTGTAGCTGATCTCCGCCGGCTGCCCCGCGGGCGCGGCACCCGTGCGCAGGCCGGGTGGCGGCGCGTCGCCGCGCTCCTGTCTGGCCCGTTCCAACGCTTCTTTGATGCGTTCCATATCACGCTTCCTCGACGATGATTGTGGTTGGGAAGTGAGGAGTTAGGAGTGAGGAGTGAGGGGTAAAAGACAAACCCTTTTTGGCCACGGAAGCACACGGAAATACACGGAAAGAGAGCTATTGCAAAATCCCAGTAAACAAACTGTGCGGTTGCTACCTGGGCTTTTACATTCTTAAGGAACCCCTGATTAATTCACCACACCGTCATTGCGAGCGAAGCGAAGCAATCTCCCTCTACGGCAGATCAATGGGTTGGAGATTGCCGCGTCGCTGCGCTCCTCGCAATGACGGATTAATCAGAGGTTCCTTAATTTTTCCGTGTATTTCCGTGGCTAAAAAAGGTTTTAAACCTCACTCCTCACTCCTCACTCCTCACTCCATCCCAATGCCCGTGGCGATGGTGGCCTTGCGCAGGGCGCGGAACCAGAGCACGTCCAGCGGCGACA
>CAYWKV010000144.1:0-6041 GCA_964458835.1 uncultured Gammaproteobacteria bacterium
TGTAGGAGCGGGCTTTGCCCGCGAACGGTCCTGCGTAGACCGGTTCGCGGGCAAAGCCCGCTCCTACAGGTGCACGACAACCGCCTGGCGGAAGCACACGGAAGACACCGAAATGAAACCACGTCGCAAGGTCTGCTTCAGCACCTGTGGCGGGTGACGTGGACTGCTGTGTGAAGCATATGATCTGGTCCGTGTTTTTCCGTGTGCTTCCGTGGCAAATGCAGTTTTTGGATTTATGAAACTGCGGTAACCAGCCCTCAGGCCTCGACCTCGAGCCCGCCGACGGTCTGGAAACCGCGCGTCAGCTTCGCGCCGCGCTCGCCGCGCCCGCCGCGGTAGGCGTCCAGATCCGCGCCCTTGAGCTTGAGCTGCCGCTTGCCGCACTGCACCAGCAGGGTGCCGCCCTGCGGCAGCGGGCGCGCGGCGACGACGAACTCCTCGCGCGCCGCGAGCTTCTTGCCGGGAATGGCCAGGTACTTGTTGCCCTTGCCGCGCGCCATCTGCGGCAGCTCCGCGAGCGGGAACACCAGCAGCCGGCCCGCATTGCTCACCGCCGCCAGCAGATCGCTCTGCACGTCGCCGATGCGCTGCGGCGACAGCACGCGCGCGCCGGCCGGCAGGCCGAGCACGGCCTTGCCGTTCTTGTTCTTGGCGTACAGATCCTCGAGCCGCGCCACGAAGCCGTAGCCCGCGTCGCTCGCGATCAGATAGAGATCGTCCGGATTGCCCAACGCCAGACCGGCGAATACCGCGCCGTCGGGCGGATTCAGCCGCCCGGTCAGCGGCTCGCCATGACCGCGCGCCGATGGCAGCGCGTGCGCCGGCAGCGAATAGGTCCGGCCGCTGGAGTCGATGAACACCGCCTGCTGATTGCTGCGTCCCATCGCCGCGGCGAGAAAACCGTCGCCGGACTTGTAGGCGAGCGCCGCGGCGTCGACCTCGTGGCCCTTGGCGGCGCGTACCCAGCCCTTCTCCGACAGCACGATGGTGACGGCCTCGCTGGGCAGCAGCGCCGTCTCGTCCAGCGCCTGCGCGGCCTCGCGCTCGACCAGTCGCGAGCGGCGTGCGTCCCCGTACTGCTCGGCGTCCTCATTGATCTCCTTGCGGATGAGGGTCTTCAGCCGCCGGCTGGAGGCCAGCGTCTTCTCGAGTTCGTCGCGCTCCTCGGCCAGCCCCTTCTGCTCGTCGCGGATCTTCATCTCCTCCAGGCGTGCCAGCTGGCGCAGGCGCGTGTCGAGGATGTAATCCGCCTGCGCCTCGCTCAGCGCGAAGCGCGCGATCAGCACCGCCCTGGGCTCGTCCTCGGTGCGGATGATGCGGATGACCTCATCGAGGTTGAGAAAGGCGATCAGCAGGCCGTCGAGCAGGTGCAGCCGGCGGATGACCTTGTCGAGCCGGTATTCCAGGCGGCGGCGCACCGTCGTGGTGCGGAACTCCAGCCACTCCGCCAGGATGGTGCGCAGATCCTTGACCTGCGGCCGGCCGTCGATGCCGATGATGTTGAGATTGATGCGGTAGCTGCGCTCGAGGTCGGTGGTGGCGAACAGATGCGACATCAGCGCCTCCACGTCCACGCGGTTGGAGCGCGGCACGATCACCAGCCGGGTCGGGTTCTCGTGGTCCGATTCGTCGCGCAGATCCTCGACCATGGGCAGTTTCTTGGCGTTCATCTGCTGCGCGATCTGCTCCTGCAGCTTCTCGCCCGAGACCTGGTAGGGCAGCGCGGTGATGACGATATCGCCCTGCTCCACCTCGTAGCGCGCGCGCATGCGCACCGAGCCGCCGCCGGTGCGGTAGGCCTGCAGGATCTCGGCACGCGGCGTGATGATCTCGGCATCGGTGGGGAAATCGGGCCCGAGGATGTGCTCGCAGAGCTGCTCGAGCGTGGCCTTCGGATCTTCCAGCAGCCGGATCGCCGCGGCGGCGACCTCGCGCAGGTTGTGCGGCGGGATGTCGGTGGCCATGCCCACGGCGATGCCGGTGGCACCGTTCAGCAGCACGTTCGGCAGGCGCGCCGGCAGCAGCGCCGGCTCCTCCAGGGTGCCGTCGAAGTTGGGCACCCAGTCGACCGTGCCCTGGCCGAGTTCGGCCAGCAGCACCTCCGCATAGCGGGCCAGGCGCGCCTCGGTGTAGCGCATCGCGGCGAACGATTTGGGATTGTCGGCCGAGCCCCAGTTGCCCTGCCCATCGACCAGCGGGTAGCGGTAGGAGAACGGCTGCGCCATGAGCACCATGGCCTCGTAGCAGGCCGAGTCGCCGTGCGGATGGAATTTGCCGAGCACGTCGCCGACGGTACGCGCCGATTTCTTGTACTTGGCGCTGGCCGCCAGTCCCAGTTCCGACATGGCATAGACGATGCGGCGCTGCACCGGCTTGAGGCCGTCGCCGATGTGCGGCAGGGCACGGTCGAGGATGACGTACATGGAATAGTCCAGGTACGCCTTCTCGGTGAAGGTGCGCAGCGGCAGGCGCTCGATGCCTTCGAAATTCAGTTCGGTGTCTTGCATGGCGGATTACGCATCCCTAGGCGAATGACGGTGTGACGGCCGCGCGCTCAGACCTCGGCGAGGTCGCCCTTGCGTTCCAGCCAGGCGCGGCGCTCGGCGACGCGCTTCTTGGCGAGCAGCATGTCCATGACCTGATGGGTATCGTCGGCGGCATCCAGGGTGAGCTGCACCAGCCGGCGCGTATCGGGGTTGATGGTGGTCTCGCGCAGCTGCATCGGATTCATCTCGCCCAGGCCCTTGAAGCGCTGCACGCCGATCTTGCCCTTGATCTTCTCGGCGGTGATGCGATCGAGCACGCCCTGTTTCTCGGCGTCGTCGAGGGCGTAGAACACCTGCTTGCCAACGTCGATGCGATACAGCGGCGGCATGGCGACGTAGACGTGGCCGGCGTCCACCAGCGGCTGGAAATGGCGCAGGAACAGCGCGCACAGCAGGGTGGCGATGTGCGCGCCGTCGGAGTCGGCATCGGCGAGGATGCAGACCTTGCCGTAGCGCAGCCCCTTCAGGTCGTCGGAGCCGGGATCTACGCCGATGGCCACCGAGATGTCGTGCACCTCCTGCGAGGCCAGCACCTCGGCGGAATCCACCTCCCAGGTGTTCAGGATCTTGCCGCGCAGCGGCATGATCGCCTGGAACTCACGGTCGCGCGCCTGCTTGGCCGAGCCGCCGGCCGAATCGCCCTCCACCAGGAACAGCTCGGTGCGCGCCGGATCGGCGGCGGTGCAGTCGGCCAGCTTGCCGGGCAGCGCCGGCCCCGCGGTGATCTTCTTGCGCACCACCTTCTTGCCGGCGCGCAGGCGGCTCTGGGCGTTGGTGATGGCAAGCTGGGCGATGCGTTCGCCCGTCTCGGTATGCTGGTTCAGCCACAGGCTGAAACCGTCCTTGACCACGCCGGACACGAACGCGGCGCACTCGCGCGAGGCCAGGCGTTCCTTGGTCTGGCCGGAGAACTGCGGATCGGCGAGCTTCACCGAGAGGATGTAGCTGCAGCGGTCCCAGACGTCCTCGGGGGTGATGCGCACGCCGCGCGGCAGCAGATTGCGGAACTCGCAGAACTCGCGGATCGCCTCGGTCAGTCCCGTGCGCAGGCCGTTGACGTGGGTGCCGCCCTGCGCGGTCGGGATGAGGTTCACGTAGCTCTCGCCGATCAGCTCGCCGCCCTCGGTCAGCCACACCACCGCCCACTCCGCGGCCTCGCGGTTGCCGGCGAGATTGCCGGTGAACGGCTCCTCCGGCAGGCGCTCGGCGCCGGCCAGCGCATCGACCAGATAGTCGCGCAGCCCGTCCTCGTAGTACCACTCCTCGCGCTCGCCGCCGGCCTCGTCGTGGAACAGCACACGCAGCCCCGGACAAAGCACCGCCTTGGCGCGCAGCACGTGCTTCAGTCGCGGGATGGAGAATTTCGGCGAGTCGAAATATTTCGGGTCTGGCGTGAAGCGCACGGTGGTGCCCGTGTTCTGCCGACCGACCGTGCCGATCTCCTTCAGGTCCGAGACCTTGTCGCCGCCTGCGAAGGCGATGTGGTATTCCTTGCCGCCGCGCCGCACCCACACGTCCAAGTGCTTCGACAGCGCGTTGACCACCGATACGCCGACGCCGTGCAGGCCGCCGGAGAACTGGTAGTTCTTGTTCGAGAACTTGCCGCCGGCGTGCAGCCGCGTAAGGATCACCTCGACGCCGGGCACACCCTCCTCGGGATGAATGTCCACCGGCATGCCGCGGCCGTCGTCGCGCACCTCCAGCGAACCGTCCTTGAACAGCGTGAGTTCGACGCGTTTGGCGTGGCCGGCGATGGCCTCGTCGACGCTGTTGTCGATGACTTCCTGGGCCAGGTGGTTCGGTCGGGTGATGTCGGTGTACATGCCCGGGCGCTTGCGCACCGGGTCCAGGCCGCTCAGAACTTCGATGGCGGAGGCGTCGTAATTGGAACTCATATCAACCCACAAAACCTGTTTGCCACGGAAGCACACGGAAAAACACGGACGAGCACAGGCCCCACACAGCCGTCCAGGTCACCCGCCAAGTGCCGAGGCAGAGCTTCGCAATGTGGTTTCATCTCTGTGTCTTCCGTGTGCTTCCGCGGCTGCAATGGATTTTTTCAGCCTCAATGGAAGCGATCGTCGTGGGGCAGGCCGTAGCGCATGCGCCGGAGCATCTCGGCGCGCTTCAGGGTGCCCATGGCGGGATCGCAGAGATAATAGCGGTACAGACGCTCGCGGTAGCGCTCGACGCCCAGGTCGCGGATCGGCGCCCAGCCACGGTCGGGGACCTCGCTCCAGGCGCCGGCGCTGGTGCCGTAGGCGTAGGTCCGCCACTCGCGGGTCGAGCAGCGCATGCCCTCGTAGAACAGGCTTTCGCTGCCGCCGGGTGCCCGCAGCAGCATGACGTAACGCACCACGCCATCCTCGCCGATGGCCAGCGAGGGTTCGTCGATGAACATCTCCAGACGGGAGCCGGCGATCTGCAGCGGCACGGCCACGTAGTGCCGGCCGTCGGGCCAGGCCGGCAGCTCGACGGCCTGCTCCTTCCAGGGCTCGCGCTCGACGAACGGCATGGCCGGACCCTGATCGTCGTCGAAGGCGGCCGCGAGCGGTCCGCCCAGAAACAGGAAACCCAGGCCGATCAGACGGATAATGGATAAAAGCGGAAGCTTGGAAATCGCCGTATCTCCCACGCAGCGGAAGCCGGCATTCTAAAAGGCTTTCGCGGCGACGGCCAGCGGCGAAACGGTCTCAGGCCAGATCCGCGACCAGCGACGTGCGCACCGGTTCCGGGACTGCCGCCGCTTCGTGGCGGTATTCCGGATGGTCGATGCCCATGCCGATCGCCGCGCCACGCTTGGCGGCCGCAACCATGTCAGGGGCGAGCTCGAAGCGCAGAAAGTGGACCGACGAGGTCTTGTCCGCCGTGGTGCGGTCCATGTCTTCGTCGGCGATGGCATAGACGCGCTCGGCGTCGCCCACCCGCACCCAGACGCGGTCCTCGACGCCGACCAGCCGCGCCAGCACCCGCCGCCGCTCCGCCTCGTCCGGCACCTCGATCATGAAGGTCGCCTTCCAGTTGCTGCCATCCGGGATCAGCGGATTGTAGGCATCCAACTCGTCCTGGATGCCCTCGGCCTCGAAGATGCGCTCCACGCGCAGCATCTCCTGAATCTGGTACTGCATGGTCAGCCGATCCTCGAAGTACAGCGTCGCCAGCGGCCCGATGGCCACTAGGCGATGCTGCTTGTGGGCCAGCACGCGGATACGGAAATCCTTGCGCACCTCGGCATATTGCTCCAGGGAATAGAGATCCTCGCGGGTCAGCTTCGCAGTACTCATGTGGACTCCGTTCTTCAACAGCTAGCGTAGGGTGGGGGGGGGGGGGGCGCCGCCCACGCCCAGCCGGGCCCCCGCCGCCCGGGGCACCGCCGTCAACACGGCGCCAGCGGGGAAAGAAAGACTCGGACATGAAAAGAACGCGACGGGATGGGAGGGGGGCCGCCCGGATGGGCTTCCGGCGTGCACACTGGCCGAAAGGAGGGCTGTGGAT
>CAYWKV010000144.1:6051-8022 GCA_964458835.1 uncultured Gammaproteobacteria bacterium
CCCCCGGCGGCCGCCGCGCGCCTCCCCCCCCCCGCCCCCCGCCGCCGCGGGCCCCGCCCCCCCCCTCCGCACCCTACGATCGATCTACGTGCGGCTCAATCGTTGTGCCTGTGCTCGAGATCGACGATCGGCCTGTCGGTGAACAGATAGTCGCGCAGTTCCTTGTCGAACTTCGGATCACGGCGGCGGATCCATTCCAGCACCATCGCCGCGTGCTCTTTTTCCTCGTCGCGGTTGTGGGCCAGGATCGCCTTCAGCTCCGCGTCCCTGCAGGCGTCGACGCGCTGCTGGTACCAGTCGATCGCCTCCAGCTCCTCCATGAGCGACACGATGGCGCGGTGCATGTCGCGGGTGTCATCGGACAGTTCGTCGATAGGCTCGTGATAGCCTTCGTTGGACATGGCGCTTCTCCTCGACTGACCAGGGCAAAATTTGTTTTAGCCACGAAATCCACGAAACCCACGAAAATTCAGGGGTGGGAACCCCATGCTGGTCGGCCCGATCCCTGGCGATCCGACTTCCCGCACCGTTCTCGGGTGGTCTGTTTTCACCTGAAAATATTTCGTGGGTTTCGTGGATTTCGTGGCCATGAACGGCATCCCGCCCGCCTACAGGCCATACGCATGGCGCAGCAACGTCAGCGGATGCTCGGGCGCGCGGCCGTCGCGCAGGCCGTTCTCGATCTGGTGCCCGGCCATGGGGCAGTCGCTGCTGTAGTGGTCGGCATTGGCCTGCGTCACGCGGTTGACCACTGGCTTGCAGATCTTCATCGAAACCTCGTGGAACTCGCGCTTCACGGCATAGGTGCCGTCGTGGCCGGAACAGCGCTCGATGGTCTGTACCGTGGTTTCGGGCACGAGCTCCAGCATGTCACGGGTCTTCAGGCCGATGTTCTGCACGCGCAGATGGCACGAGACGTGATAGGCCACCGTGCCCAGCGGATTCCGGAAGTCCGTCTTCAGCTTGCCGTGCCGGTGGCGCAGCATCAGATACTCGAACGGATCGTAGATGTTGTCGCGCACCTTGGCCACGTCGGCGTCATCGGGGAACATCAGCGGCAGCTCCTGCTTGAACATCAGCACGCAGGACGGCACCGGCGCGACGATGTCCCAGCCCGCGTCGATGAGCTCGACGAGCTGCGGGATGTTGGCATCCTTGGCGGCGGCGACCGCCTCCAGGTCGCCGAGCTCGAGCTTGGGCATGCCGCAGCAGCGTTCCTTGCCAACCGTCCGCAGCGGGATGCCGTTGTGTTCGAACACCGCCACCAGATCCGCACCGATCTGCGGCTCGTTGTAGTTGCCGTAGCAGGTCGTGAACAGCGCGACCCTGCCGCGCGTGGGGCCGGCCATCTCGGGCTCAACCGCCTTCGGCTGGTGGCTGCGCAGGCGCTTGCGCAGGGTGGAACTGTGATATTCGGGCAGGATGGCCTCCGGATGCACACCGAGCACCTTGTCGAGCAGCTGACGGGCCGGCTTCAGCTTGTTGGCGGCATTCACCACCTGCGCCACCACCGGAATGCCGGCCAGCGAGCCGACCAGATCGGTGGAGGTGAGCAGTCTGTCGCGGCCACGCACCTCGCCCTTGCGGAACTTCACCGCCTTGGCGCGCAGCATCAGATGCGGAAAATCCACGTTCCATTCGTGCGGCGGCACGTATGGACACTTGGTCATGAAGCACAGGTCGCACAGATAACAGTGGTCGACGACTTCCCAGTAGACCTTCTTCGGCACGCCGTCGAGTTCCATCGTGTCCGATGCGTCGATGGCGTCGAACAGCGTCGGGAAGGCGTTGCAGAGGTTGAAGCAGCGCCGGCAACCGTGGCAGATGTCGAAGACCCGCTCCAGCTCCTGGAACAGATTCTCCTCGTCATAGAAGTCCGGATTGCGCCAGTCGAGGGCGTGGCGCATGGGTGCTTCGAGACTGCCTTCGCGTGTGGTCATGATCGGGGTCTAGGGTCTAGGGTCTAGGGTC
>CAYWKV010000145.1:0-7994 GCA_964458835.1 uncultured Gammaproteobacteria bacterium
TTTTTTGGCCACGAAACCCACGAAATCCACGAAAGGTATGAGAGAGGAAACCCTCGTTCCGACAACGGGGTTTTCAGCCCTATACCTGTCCGTGCTTTCCGTGTTTTCCGTGGCTGGGTTTCGTCTTGATAATTTTCGTGGGTTTCGTGGGTTTCGTGGCCACCCATGTTGTGACGATCAACGTCAACGCCGCCGCTGCAGGCCGCGCTCGTGCACCACGCTGGCGGCGATCTCCTCGATGGACATGTGCGTGCTGTCGAGCACGGGGATGCGTTCGCGACGCAGCAGCGCCTCCAATTGGCGCACCTCGTACTGGCACTGGCGCAGCGAGGAATAGGCCGAATCGGGGCGGCGCTCCTGGCGGATCTGCTGCAGGCGCTCCGGGGAGATGGTCAGGCCGACCAGGCGGTCGCGGTGAGCGCGCAGCGGCTCCGGCAGCCGCAGCGACTCCAGGTCCTCCTCGGTGAAGGGATAGTTGGCGGCGCGCACACCGTACTGCAGGGCCAGATACAGGCAGGTCGGCGTCTTGCCGCTGCGTGACACACCGATGACGATGACGTCCGCCGCGGCGTAATTCTGCACGCCGATGCCGTCGTCGGCGCCGAGCGCAAAATTGACGGCGTCGATGCGCGCATCGTAACGGTTCGTATCCTGCAGCCCGTGCGAGCGGCCGACCGACTGCGACGACGGCTGCTGCAGCTCCGTCTCGAGCGGCCCGATGAAGCGTTCGAAGAAATCCAGATACAGCCCGCGGCTGCTCATGAGGATGTCGCGCAGTTCCGGCCGCACCTGGGTGGAGAACACCAGCGGTCGTTCGTCTTCCGCCGCGGCGGCGTCGATGCGCGCCACGGCCGCACGCGCCTTTTCCTCGGTGTCGACGAAGGGGATGGGGATCTGCGTGAACTCGACGCCGTCGAACTGTGACAACAGGCCGCGCCCCAAAGTTTCCACACTGATGCCGGTGCGGTCCGAAATGAAAAACACGGTTCGCCGTCGCTGTTGATTCACCTCATTCCATCCTCTCGAACCCGATGCTAACCTTCTTGTAAGCCTTACGCGCTGCAGGCGCAACCACAGGAGACGACGTGAACAGGCAGACCCATACCGGCCGGCAGGTGCTCTGGTTCGAGGAACTCGGCATGGGCGACGTGCCCCAGGTCGGCGGCAAGAATGCCTCGCTCGGCGAGATGTACCGCGAGCTCACCGCCGCCGGGGTGCGCGTGCCCAACGGCTTCGCCACCACCGCCGACGCCTACCGCGCCGTACTCGCGCAGGGCGGCCTGGCCGCGCGCATCCAAGCGGAGCTCGAACCGCTCGACATCGACGACGTGCAGGCGCTGGCCACCGCCGGCAGGCGCATCCGCGGCTGGATCGAGGCCACGCCGCTGACGGCGGAGCTCGAACGGCAGATCCGCGCCGATTACGCGCAGATGGAGCGCGAGGGTGGCAAGGATGTCGCCGTCGCCGTGCGCTCCTCCGCCACCGCCGAGGACCTGCCGGACGCCTCCTTCGCGGGACAGCAGGAGACCTATCTGAACGTGCGTGGCATCGACGCGGTGCTGACGGCGGTGCGGCGCGTGTTCGCCTCGCTGTACAACGACCGCGCCATCGCCTACCGCGAGCACCATGGCTTCCGGCACGAGCAGGTGGCGCTGTCGGCCGGTGTGCAGCGCATGGTACGCGCGGATCTGGGCGCCTCCGGCGTGATGTTCACGCTGGACACCGAATCCGGCTTCCGCGACGTGGTGTTCATCACGGCCGCCTACGGTCTGGGCGAGACGGTGGTGCAGGGCCAGGTGAACCCGGATGAATACTATCTGCACAAGCCGCTGGTCCGGCAGGGGCGTCCCGCCATCCTGCGCCGTGAGCGCGGCGAGAAGGCCATCAAGATGATCTACCGCGACAACGGCTCCGGTGGCGAGGGCGGCGGCAGCCCGGTCGAGACCGTCGCGGTCGATCCCGCCGAGCGCCTGCGCTTCGCGCTCGACGATGCCGAGCTCATGGAACTGGCGCGCCACGCCATGACCATCGAGGATCATTACGGCCGGCCCATGGACATCGAGTGGGCGCGCGACGGCGTCGACGGCAGGCTGTACATCGTGCAGGCGCGGCCGGAGACGGTGAAGAGCCGCGCCAGCGGCCAGTCGCTGCAGCGCTACGAGCTCAAGCAGCGCGGCGAGACACTCGTCACCGGCCGCAGCATCGGTGGACGCATCGGCGCCGGCCCGGCGCGCATCGTCAACCACACCGACAACATGCACCGCGTGCAGCCCGGCGACGTGCTGGTCACGGACATGACCGATCCCGACTGGGAACCCATCATGAAACGCGCCGCAGCCATCGTCACCAACCGCGGCGGCCGCACCTGTCACGCCGCCATCATCGCGCGCGAGCTGGGCATTCCGGCGGTGGTCGGTTGCGGCGACGCTACCGAGCGCATCCCTGACGGCGAGGCGGTGACGGTGTCCTGTGCCGAAGGCGACACCGGCCACGTCTACCGCGGCCTGCTGGAGTTCGCGGTGCGCGAGATCGCACTCGACCGCATGCCGCCGCTGCCGTTCAAGATCATGATGAACGTCGGCAACCCCGACCGCGCCTTCGATTTCCAGTTCCTGCCGAATGCAGGCGTCGGCCTGGCGCGGCTGGAGTTCATCATCAACCGCACCATCGGCGTGCACCCCAAGGCACTGCTCGAGTACGACCGGCAGCCCGACGAACTGCGCCGCCTGATCGACGAGCAGGCGACGGCCTACGGCGGCCCGGTGGAATTCTACGTCGGCAAGCTCGCCGAGGGCATCGCGACCCTGGCCGGCGCCTTCTGGCCCAAGCCCGTGATCGTGCGGCTGTCCGACTTCAAGTCCAACGAATACGCCAACCTGGCCGGCGGCGCCGCCTATGAACCGAAGGAAGAGAACCCCATGCTCGGCTTCCGCGGTGCCGGGCGCTACATCGCGCCGGACTTCCGCGACTGCTTCGAACTGGAATGCCGCGCCGTACGCAGGGTGCGGGACGAAATGGGGCTGACCAATGTCGAGGTGATGATCCCGTTCACGCGCACGCTGGACGAGGCGCGCGAGGTGACCGAGGCGCTGGCGGCCAACGGCCTGGCGCGCGGCACGAACGGCCTGCGCGTGATCATGATGTGCGAGATTCCATCGAACGCCCTGCTGGCCGATCGGTTCCTGGAATACTTCGACGGCTTCTCCATCGGCTCGAACGACCTGACGCAGTTGACGCTGGGGCTCGACCGCGACTCGGGTCTGGTCGCCGCCCGCTTCGACGAGCGCGACCCGGCGGTGAAGATGCTGCTCAGCATGGCCATCCAGGCCTGCCGCAAGGCCGGCAAGTACATCGGCATCTGCGGCCAGGGTCCGTCGGACCACCCCGATCTCGCGCGCTGGCTCATGGAGGAAGGCATCGACAGCGTGTCGCTCAACCCCGACAGCGTGGTCGAGACCTGGCTGTACCTGGCGGGCGAGCGGGCGGAGTGAGGGAAAAGCTTATTGAGCGTCGAAATCCACGAAAAAAATTGGCCACGGAAGCACACGGAAAAACACGGAAAAATTCATAATGGCTGTTCGAAGGCCGGAATGGGATGGTGCTAGAACCTATCTCAAAATCGCAGATCGGGCGTCCAGGCAAGGCGCGGGGCCTGCGAGGAACGGAGTTTACATGTAGTCTGCCGCTTGCGCGGCCCCGCACCGGAGCAGACCCCGCAACGCCGCATGGGCGGCCGAGATGCATTTTGAGATAGGTTCTAATCACATGCCGTCCCGCAGGGTTTCAGCAATCAATTCCTTCCGTGTTTTTCCGTGTACTTCCGTGGCCAGGATTTTTTCTTTTCTCGTGGATTTCGTGGCTAAAGGGGCTTCAGCCCCGACTCAGCCCTGCGGTTTGAACAGTGCGGCGTAGTTGGGACAGAACTCGAAGCGCTCGGCGGGGGTGCCGTCCTGGAGCGCGTGCCGGCACTGGCTGGTCGCCCGGCAGGACTCGCAGTTGCGCAGTTCGCGTTCGATGTCGTGGACGTGGCGGTCGTGCAGGTACAGCACCGCGTCGGAGCCGGCGCGGGCCAGGACGCGGCTCAGCGGCATGCCGTTCAGGCGCTCGTGCAGCTGCCGGCGGAACGTCAGGCCGTGGAGCAGATTGCGGCCGATGGCCCAGGCCATCCGCGCCACGAAGTAGCCGAACAGCGCGGCGAACAGCAGCGCGACCGCAAGGCTGAGCGTTTCCATGATATTTCTCCGATGCCTGCCCGGTGCCCGCCGCACTCTACGCGGCCGCACCCCACGAGACCTTGACATACATCAAAGGCACAAGCGCGCAAAAAGCTCTTTGGCCACGGAAGCACCCGGAAAACTTCATGCCGGGAATCGAAGGCCGGCACCGGATGGTCGCACCCCTCACGCCGCCGGCAGGCTGAAGTACCGTTCCCGATAGAACTGCAGCTCACGGATGGAGTCGCGGATGTCGTCCAGGGCCAGATGCGCGGCGGTCTTCTCGAACTGCGGCAGGTTCGGGGCCCAGCGGCGGACGAGTTCCTTGAGGGTGCTGACGTCGAGGTTGCGGTAGTGGAAGTAGGCCTCCAGGTCAGGCATGCAGCGCGCCAGGAAGCGCCGGTCCTGGCAGATGCTGTTGCCGCACATGGGCGAGGCCTTGGGGGGCACGTGCTTGCGGAGGAAATCCAGCGTCATCTGCTCGGCATCCTGCTCGTTCAGCGGGCTGCTGCGCACGCGCTGCACCAGGCCGGAACTCCCGTGCTGGTTCTTGTTCCAATCGTCCATGGCGTCGAGCACCGTGTCCGGCTGGTGGATGGCGAACACGGGGCCTTCTTCGATCACGTTGAGCTGGGCGTCGGTGACGATGGTCGCGATTTCGATGATGGAATCCGTGTTGGTGTCAAGCCCTGTCATCTCCAGATCGATCCAGATCAGGTTGTCGGGATGTTGCGCCATGAGGTTACCTTGCTTTTCACATTTGAATGGTTGAGTTGCATTCTACCAGAGGCTACTCTGGACAGAGTCTAAACTTATCCCGACGACCCGCCGCAGGAACGTCGCCCGGAGACCATGAATACCTTCACCGCCCTGTTCGTCGCCGCCGTCGGGCTGTCTCTGCTGCTGCAGCAGTGGCTGGCCGGCCGCCATATCGGCCACATCCGCGCCTGCCGCGACCGCGTGCCGGACGCCTTCGCCGACAGCATCACCCTCGCCGCGCATCAGAAGGCGGCCGACTACACCGTCGCCAGGACCCGCCTCGGCCGCACCGAGCTCGTTTACGACCACACACTGCTGCTGCTGTGGACGCTGGGCGGCGGCCTCGCCCTGCTCGACGCGCTCTGGACGCAGGCCGGCTGGGGGCCGCTGGCGACCGGGGTGGCCGTGATGATGAGCTTCCTGTTCATCGGCAGCCTGCTCGACGTGCCCTTCGGCGCCTGGACGACCTTCGGACTGGAGGCGCGCTTCGGCTTCAACCGTACCAGTGCGGCGACCTTCGTCGGCGATCTGCTCAAGCAGGCGCTGCTGCTGTTCGTCATCGGCACCCCGCTCATCGCCCTGGTGCTGTGGCTGATGCACGCCTCCGGCCCCTACTGGTGGCTGTACGTGTGGATGGTGTGGGTCGGCTTCAGCCTGCTGATGATGTGGGCCTATCCGACCTTCATCGCGCCGTTGTTCAACCGCTTCTCGCCACTGGACGACACCGCATTGCGGCAGCGCATCGAGACCCTGCTGGCACGCTGCGGCTTTCATAGCGAGGGCATCTTCGTCATGGACGGCTCGCGCCGCTCCGGACACGGCAACGCCTACTTCACCGGGCTCGGCCGCAACAAACGCATCGTGTTCTTCGACACCCTGCTGAAGGCGCTGGAGCCCGATGAAATCGAGGCGGTGCTCGCGCACGAACTCGGGCACTTCAAGCGCCGTCACGTGCAGAAGCGTCTCGGCGCCGTCATCGGGCTGAGCCTGGCCGGCATGGCCCTGCTCGGCTGGCTGGTGGAGCAGCCGGCGTTCTACCACGGCCTCGGCGTCAGCGAGCCCTCACTGCACATGGCGCTGCTGCTGTTCATGCTCGCCGCGCCCGTGTTCAGCCTGTTCCTGCAGCCGCTGTTCAGCCGGCTGTCGCGCAAGCACGAGTTCGAGGCCGATGCCTTCGCGGCGCAGCAGACCGCCGCGCGCCACCTGGCCAATGCCCTGGTGAAGCTCTACCGCGACAACGCCAGCACGCTGACGCCGGATCCGTTGTATTCGGCCTTCCACGACAGCCACCCACCCGCGCCCGTGCGGGTGGCCAAACTCTGCGCCAGGGTTTAGGGTGACGGCTGAACTCGAAGCCTGCAGGCTGCTCCTGTGGATGCCACGCGTTCGACATATGAGGAGAATCACATGACTGCCTTTCGCAACTGTCTTTACGCAGCCACGTTCGCACTGGGCTGGGCCGTGACCGGCGTGTCCGCCGCGGATCTCCAGGCCGGTCAGGCCCTGCACGACGCCAACTGCCTGAAGTGTCACGACAGCGCCGTCTACACCCGCGGCGACCGCCGCGTCGGTTCGCTGGCCGGCCTGCGCAAGCAGGTCATACGCTGCGAACAGAGCCTCGGCCTGACCTGGTTCGACGAGCAGATCGACGATGTCGTGCACTACCTGAACACCAACTACTACAAGTTCCAGTGACGCCATGACCGCGCTCGCCGAACGCCACTGCCGACGCCTGGCGAAGGGCGATCCCGGCCTGCCCGCCGGGCAGGCGCCCGCCCTGTTGACGGAGCTGCACGGCGACTGGTCGCTGGCCGACGCCGGCGACGCCATCAGCCGGACGTTCCGTTTCGGAAATTATTACGAGACCATCGCCTTCGTGAACGCACTGGCCTGGATCGCCCACCACGAGGACCATCACCCCGATCTGGAGGTGGGCTACAACCGCTGCACGGTGCGCTACAGCACCCACGTCGTCGGCGGCCTGTCGGAGAACGACTTCATCTGCGCGGCGAAGATCGACGCGCTCGTCCCGGTCGCCGGCTGACGCGTCACGCACGCTGCATGGGCCATCGCAAAGGCGCAACCCGCAGACATGCCCCCGAGGGAGTCCGTACGCCCGCCGGACTGCAGGCACAGGGCCTGGTCGTCACCCACTCCGGACGCCACCTGGTCGTCGAGGACGCGCAGGGCGGACTGCACCTGTGCAGCGCGCGCAGGAAGCTCGGCCGCATCGTCTGCGGCGACCGCGTGCAGTGGCAGGCGACGGCGCCCGGCCAGGGCGTGGTCACCGGCCTGGAGGCGCGCACCACCCTGCTCACCCGCCCCGACGAACGCGGCAATGAACGCCCGCTCGCCGCCAATCTCGATCAGCTGGTCATCGTCTGCGCGCCGGAACCGCCGTTGAGCGAGGGGCTCATCGACCGCTATCTGGTGGTCGCCGAGTTGATCGGCGTGCGCGCGCTGATCCTGGTCAACAAGGCCGATCTGCTGGCACCGGCCGCGCACGCGCACCTCGAGGAACGCCTCACCGCCTTCGCTGCGCTCGGCTACGGCGTCCTGTTCAGCAGCGCCCGTGACGAGGCCCAGGCGGCGACGCTCGCACCGCATTTCAACGGCCACACCTCGATCCTGGTCGGGCAGTCCGGTGTCGGCAAGTCCTCGCTGGTGCGCCTGCTGCTGCCGGACGTCGACATCCGCATCGGCCGGCTGTCGGAGGCAAGCGGCCTGGGCCGGCACACCACCACCGAGACGACGCTCTATCATCTGCCCGGCGGCGGCGACCTGATCGACTCCCCCGGCGTGCGCGACTTCCAGCTGTGGCAGGCCACGCCCGCCGACCTGCAGCGCGGCTTCCGCGAACTCGCGCCCTACGCCGGCCAGTGCCGCTTCCACAACTGCCGCCATCTCAGCGAACCCGGCTGCGCGGTTGCGGCGGCGGCCGAAAGCGGCACAGTCGACGCACGCCGCCTGGCGAGCTACCGCAGCCTGCTGCAGCAGGCGCTGGAGCGGGAGAAGGTGCGT
>CAYWKV010000146.1:0-7990 GCA_964458835.1 uncultured Gammaproteobacteria bacterium
GCGTGCCGCCCGCGTCCGCGGACGGGGGCGGCACCGCGAGCGGCGGCAGCAGTTCGACACGGCCCCACAGGTCCGTCCAATGCGTGCTGTGCACCGGAAAATCCGGCAGGCGCGCCGCGAGCGGCCCGTCGGCGAAGGCCCGGTTGACGCAGTCGATGATGGCGGGCGCCGAGCGCCGCGAGGCCTCCAGGCTGAAGCGCTGTGCGCCGAGGCGCGCCTCCAGCCACTCGCTGGCCGCGCTGAGGAGCCGCGCGTCGGCGCGCCGGAAGCGGTAGATGGACTGCTTGGTGTCGCCGACCAGGAATACGCTGCGCGCGCGCTCGCCGGTGCCGGCGGCGAGTTCCTCCAGCAGCGGCAGCAGCAGGCGCCATTGGGTCGGGTTGGTATCCTGAAATTCGTCGATCAGGATGTGATCGATGCGCGCATCCAGTTTGTACTGCACCCAGTGCGCCTGCCCGGACGCGGTCAGCAGCCGGTAGGCATGCCACTCCAGATCGGCGAAGTCCAGCACGCGCCGTTCGCGCTTGATGCGCTGGTAGTGATCGAGCAGCCGTTGGCCGGCCCGATACCAGGCCACGTTCAGCGCCAGGCTGGCGTGGCGCGCGAGGCGGTCGCGAAGTTCGAGCAGCGCGTCGCACAACAGTCCGTGCAGTTGCAGCAGGCGGTCGCAGCCGGCCGCGCCGAGGGCGTTCTCCAGCGCCTTGCTGCTGTTGCGTTTGCGTGGTTCGCCGCTCTTGGTCAGCAGGGCGCCGGTGACCAGGGCGAGGCGCGCCTCGCGTGAGTCGTCCGCCGCGGCCTCGCGCAGTGCCAGCGCCTGCAGGATGGCTCCGCTGTGTTCGCGGTGGGTCTTGGTGTCGTGGCGGCCCAGCAGGGCGGCGAACTCGGCGAGCAGGGCCGGCCGTGCGCCGGCGAAGAAGGTCTCGATCGGATCATCGTCCGGGTCGACGCCGAACAGGCGCCGTGCGCCGGCGGCGGCATACGCGGCCGGTTCGCGCGCGGTCTGGGTGAAGGCCCACCAGTCGATGCGATGACTCAGAAAATCGTTCAGCGCCTGGCGCGTGTTGGCCAGCGTGCCGCAGGTGTCGAAGAGCTGTTCCAGGGCGCCGGCGATGGCGCTCTCGGGTGCCTGCGTCGCCTCGGCGTAGAGCGCATCCCACGCCTCGTCCACGAGTTCGGCGTCATTGTCGAGGAGTTCGAAGCCGGGCGGCACCTCCGCCTCGATCGGGAAGCGCTGCAGGATCTCCTGGCAGAAGGCGTGGAAGGTGGTGGCGCGTACCGGGCGCGGGTCGAACAGCAGCGCTTCGTACAGACGCCGGGCACGATCGCGCAGGGCGGGCGACGGTGTCTCGCCCATCGCCCGCAGGGTGCGGTCCACAGCGGCGGCGTCGTCCGTGGCGAGTCCGGCCAGGCGGTCGTTGAGGCGCTCGAGCATCTCGGCCGCCGCCTTGCGCGTGAAGGTCACCGCCAGGATGCCCGCGGGCGCGGCGCCGGCCAGCAGCAGGCGGACGATGCGCGTCACCAGCAGCCAGGTCTTCCCGGTGCCGGCGGAGGCATGGACGCTGGCGTGCCGGGCGGGGGCGGTGGCGAGCAGTGGATCGGACATGGCGGGCAGGATATAGGTGCATGCGGTACGCGGCAAACAGCAGGCCGGCGTCCCGCGGCCGTGACTGCGCCTTGCCGGTCGGAGTGCGGCGGCGGCCGGCCGAGGTGTGGCTCTATGCTCGGCATTCAGCGCCCTCTGTACGAATTGGCTGAAAGTTCCGTAGGTCAGCAGGAGGGCTCGGCAGGCCGATCCGGCGGATGGCCGCCGACCGGGGTTTCAACCACATGAATCTACTGCGATATCGCCGCACAGGGGGGTGGCGTACCCAGCCGCGGGGTCGGCACGCGACGTCCTTTTGACGTCGTGGACGCCTTGTAAATACGCGAATTGATGGGAGAATTTATCTCGCAACTGGCTAGGACGGAAGCAGGGACTGCACCACGGAGGGTCAAATCACAGGGATGTCGAAGCGGGCAGGAGCAGCCTGCGAGGGACCCAAAGGCGGCCTTAGGGCCGCCTTTCTATTTTCGGCATCCGGGCCGCTCACCAGGCTTCGCGCCGGCAGATGCCGTCCATCGGGCAGCGCCGGCAGGTCTGCGGATCGCCCCAGGCGGGCAGCGGCTGGCCCGACGCAATCGCCGCCTGGGTCCGCTCCAGGCGCACAGCGACGGCGCTGCGCAGGACCTCCAGTTCGTCGCCATCCAATGCGCCGGCGGTGCGCACCGGCGCCTCGTCCAGACGCAGATACTCCACGCGGGCGATCGCGCCCTCCGCCAGCAGCGCATAGAACGGCAGCTGCACGGCCTCGCCACTGTCGATGTCGCGCTGCGAGGGCAGGCTGCGTCCGGTCTTGTAGTCCACGATGGCCAGCCGGCCGCCGGCGGCGTCGATCCGGTCGAGCCGGCCCTTGAGCGTGCCCACGCCGGCACGGGGCAGTTCGCGGCGCGCCTCCACCTCGTGCACCTGCCACGCGGTTGCACGTTCGACCTGCCAGTCGATGTAGTCGGGGATCAGGCGCCACCACAGCTTCAGCCAGCCACGGTGCTGGAAATTGTCTTCCAGATCGCGCGCGAACACCTGCTCGGTGATTCTCTGCAGAAAGGCGATCGCGGCGGCGCGCGTAGCCGTGCCGAGCGGCTGGGTGAACGGGCCGGGCAGGCCCTTGACGCTGCCGTGGAAGGCCTGCAGGCAACGATGTACGCGTTCGCCGTAGTCGGATTTCTGCAGCAGCTCGCGCACCGCTTCCGAAGGGGCGAGCTGCAGACCGTCGGCGGCGAAATAGAGGTAGGGGCAGTCGATCAGGCGCTGATGGCTGCTGGCGCTGACGGTCTCGGGCAGCAGATCGCGCGGCAGGCTGGGTCGCGGTTGCACGGGCGGTGCCGGCAGCGGCGCGGGCCGCGGCGCGGCGCTATGGGCGTCGGCGTCGAGCAGCGCCCTGAGTTCGTCGTCCTGCAGCGACCACCCGAAGGCGAGCGTGTGCAGCCGTTCGAGGATCTCGACCCAGGGCGCGGGCAGCAGCGGCTCGCCCTGTTCCTCGCGGTGCCAGGTCAGCAGGACGCGCGGTGCCGCTTCCAGCAGCCTGCGGAACTGATACAGCCGCCGGTCCAGGCGTTCCTCCCAGGTGGGCAGGCCGAGCTCGCGGCGCACGCCGGCGTTGAAGAACGGCGTGGCCCGGTCGCCACCCGGCAGATGGGCGCGGTCGCAGGCACAGATGACGACGGCGTCGAAGCTGACCAGCAGGCTCTGCTCGAGATCGAGCAGCTGCACGGGCCCGTCCGCGAGCCCCGGGCGGAAGGTGTTCTCCTCCAGGGCGCGTCCCAGCCAGACCCGGAACTCGGTCCAGTCGAGCTCGAGCGGCGTGTGCCGCGCGGCCGCGCTCAGTTCCTCCCACAGGGCCAGCAGGCGCTGACCGGCGGCGTCGTGCTCCAGCAGTGACCAGGCGCCGAGCCGCTGCAGGCTGTCGCGCAGCGCCATCAGATACCGTCCGGCCGGCCGGATGCCGGTCCGCGCCTCGAGCAGCGGCCGGGCGGCTTCGCCGATGCGGTCGAGCAGGGTATGCAGCGCCGCCACCGACTCCGGCGACCACCAGTGCAGGCGCAGGCGGCGGTATTCCAGATGCCGGCGGTAGCGTTCGAGGCCGCGCGCGATGTTCTCGTGCTGGATGATGTCGTGTTCGAGACGGTAGACGCTGGCGAGGTGTTCGGCGCGCTGTGCCTCGTCACACAGGAACGGTGATTTGAGCACGTCCAGCAGCGGCTGGTGGGCGAAGTCCTCTTCGCAGCACTGCAGCCAGCGCTCCACGCAGGCGGCGGCGCTGGTGGTCGACAGCGCCCAGCCGCCGCTGTCGGCGAGCGGCACACCGGCACGCTCCAGCAGGGCGCGCACGCGCCGGGCGAGACGCCGGTCCTCGGTGACGATGCCGATGCGGCTCTTGCCTTCCAGCAGCCAGCGCCGCACCTGGACGTCGACGGCGCGCGCCTCGTGTTCGGCGGAATCCGCGGCGAGCATGGCCAGTCGGCCGGTCAGGGGGCTCGCCGGAAACTCGCTGCGCAGCCGCGCGGCGCGCTGCCGCAGGTCGCTGTCGGGGTCCGGATACACGGCGTCGAGGCAGCGCGCGGCCGGCGCGGCGTCGCCGTGGCAGCGCAGATCGTCCGCGGGCCACGCCGAGAGCGCCGCGTCGGCGCGCGCGCGGCGCGCCGGCGGGTTGCCGTGCAGGAGCACCGTGGCGCGGCCCGCGGCCAGCCGCGCTGCCACCCAGGCGCGCTCGGCCGGGATCAACGGCTGGTTGCCGAGGATGAAACAGTGCGGTTCGTCGGATGCCACGGCACGCCGCTCGCGCAGCATGCCGAGATAGCGGACCCAAGGGTCGGGCCGGTCGAGCGCCTCGGTCTGTTCGCGCCAGGCCTGCCACAGGCGGTGCACGATCTCGGCTTCGCGGGTGAGCGCGGCCGGTGGCTCGCCGCGGACGCCGTAGCCCGCCGCCAGGCGCGCGGCCAGGGCCTCGGCGGTCGCCGGCAGATCGGCATGGAAACGGCTGAGTTCGTCGAACAGTTCGAGCAGGCTGTCGGCGACGCGCCACGGATCGTCGTCGCCGAACAGCCCGCGGTGCTGCCGCAGCGCCTCGACCAGCAGCAGCCGGCGCGCCGGTTCGCTGAGCGGCGTCCGGGCATCGGCAGGGTCCACGCTGCCGGCCTCGATCCAGGCGCGCAGCGTGGTGATGCGCAGGCCCAGCAGCGCGGCATGCCCGAGTGTCTGCGCCCGCGCATTCAACCGGGCACGCAGGAACGGCGCGGTCAGGATGTCCGGCAGCAGGGCGACATGGGCGGACAGGTCGGGCAGGCTGTCGTGCGCATGTCGCAGGATGGCCTCCGCCGCATGTTCCAGCAGGTCTTCATGATACGGAACCAGGTGCAGCGTCATGTCAGCGCCGCGTGCCGGCGCCCGTCAGCGCTCCAGATAGTCGAGCTTGTCGGGCTTGCCGTTCCAGTCGTCGGCATCGGCGGGCGCATCCTTCTTCTGGGTGATGACCGGCCACTCCTGCGCCAGCTCCTTATTGAGTTCCAGGAAGTGCTCCTGGCCTTCCGGCACGTCATCCTCGGGAAAGATGGCCTCCGCCGGGCACTCGGGTTCGCACAGCGTACAATCGATGCACTCTTCCGGGTCGATCGCCAGGAAATTGGGGCCTTCGTGGAAGCAGTCTACCGGGCAGACCTCCACGCAGTCGGTGTACTTGCACTTGATGCAGTTTTCGGTAACGACAAATGTCATGGCATGCTCCCGCTTTCGGAATACGGTGACCGGCGGCGCCCTGGCAGGCGGCGGGCCGCGGGTGGAGGCGGTAATGATAGGGATTGGCGGCGCGTTTGGCGAGCGCCCCGGGCCGGTGAAGGGGATTCAGGAGGTCGCCCGGTTGAGATTCGATCCGGCTTCGTTCAGGCGTTCGAAGGTGGCCACGACGATCCGGTTACGGCCGTCTTTCTTGGCGCGGTACAGGGCGTCATCGGCGGCCGCGAGCAGCATGTCGGCATCCTCGCTGCCGCGCGGACTGCATGCCGCGATGCCGATGCTGAGCGAGATCCGATCGGAGATGTTCGAGGCTGCGTGCTGTACGTCCAGACGGGCGACACCCTGGCACATCTGCTCGGCCACGTGCAGTGCGCCGTCAACATTCGTTTCCGGCAGAATCACGGCGAATTCCTCGCCGCCATAGCGTGCGACCACATCCGACGGGCGGTGCGCGATCCGATCGAGCGTCGCGGCGACCGCCTTCAGGCAGTCGTCACCCACCTGATGTCCGTAGGTGTCATTGAACGCCTTGAAGAAGTCGATATCGATCATCACCAGCGCGAGCTGCGTGCAGTGGCGCAGCGCGCGCTGCCATTCGAGGTCGAGCATCTTGTCGAACTGGCGGCGGTTGGCGATGCCGGTCAGGCCATCCAGTGACGACAGGCGCTGCAGTTCGCGGTTGCTCTCCTCGAGCTGCGCGTTGCTGTTCTCCAACTGTTTTTGCAGGTCGCGCAGCGCCTGATAGGCGGCGTCGCGCTCCAGCTGGGCCAGATAGCTGCGTGAATGGGCGCGGATGCGCGCCACCAGCTCGACCTTGTCCGGCAGCTTGACCAGATAATCGTTGGCGCCGTTGCTGAAGGCCTCGCTCTTGATGGTCGGGTCGTCCTTGGTGGACAGCACCACCACCGGGATGTCGCGGGTGGCCGGATTGGCGCGATAGAAGCGCACCAGCATCATGCCGTCGATTTCCGGCATGACCAGGTCTTGCAGAATGATGGTGGCCTTGATGCGCACGGCCGTCGGGATGGCCTCGCGCGGGTCGCTGCAGAAATGGAATTCGACATCGCCTTCGTCGGCGAGCATGCGCCGGATGCCTTCGGCGACCATGGCCTGGTCGTCGACCAACAGCACGACCGCACGGTGGTCGGCGGCCATGGTGTCGGTTCCGGTGCTGGCGGGGTCGAAGGTCATCGGTGATGGAAACCCGTGCTTATTGTGCATTTAGCGTCCGTTGCAGGGATTTCAGGAGGGCCGGGGCGATGTCGCCCAGGGCCAGAATCTCGGCCGCCGCCCCCAGGTCCGCGGCGGCCTTCGGCATGCCGTAGATGGCGCTGCTCTCCCGATCCTGCGCGATAGTATGGCAGCCGGTCTCGCGCAGGGCCAACAGGCCGGTGGCGCCGTCGCGGCCCATGCCGGTCAGCAGCACGCCGATGGCCGGGGCGCGCCAGTGCCGGGCGAGGCTGTGGAAAAACACGTTCACCGACGGGCGGTAGGCGTAATCGGCGGGTTCGGGCGTGTAGTCGAGGGTGCCGCCGGGCGTGAGGATCAGGTGCTCCTCCCGCCCGGCCACCAGGACCTCGCCCGGTCGCGGCCGATCGCCGGCTTCGGCCAGCCGGACCGGCAACGGGGTCTGTTCGCCCAGCCAGTGCGCGAAGCTGGCGGCGAACTGCGCATCGACGTGCTGCACGACGACGACGGCGGCGCCGAGTGCGGGAGGGAGCCGGCCGAGGATGGTCTGCAGCGCGGCCGGGCCTCCGGTCGACGCGCCGATGGCGATCAGGGGCGGGCGGTGCGATGTCCCGGCCGCCGCCGGAATCCGGCGCGGCGGCGCCGGAGGGGGCGGTTGGACGCCGGGTGCCGGGCGCCGGGGCCCCTGGATGAGCTTGGCGACGGTGTCGATCTTGTGCAGCAGGGCGGCCTGACCCTCACCGTCGCCATTCATCTCGAGGATCGGCGTGTTGATGGCATCGAGCGCGCCCGCGCCCATGGCCTCGAAGACCTGGGCGGCGTTGCCGCTGACGCTGGCCGTGACGACCACGATGGCGCAGGGGGTGCGGCTCATGATTTCCCGGGTCGCGGCGACGCCGTCCATGTTCGGCATGATCAGATCCATGAGCAGGATGTCGGGCCGGTCCTCGCCGCAGCGGCGCACGGCCTCGGCGCCGTCCTCGGCGATCCAGGCGACCTGGTGGCGCTGGCTGGCGGCGACCACCCGCCGCAGGCTCTCGGCGGCCATGGCGGAATCGTTGACGATGGCGATGCGCATTCCCGTTTCCGTTTCGCGTCGGTTCAGGCCTTGCCGATCAGATCGGCGACGGCCTCGAGCAGCGTCTCGTCGTGGAAGCTGCCCTTGGTCAGGTAGTAGTCGGCGCCGGCCTCCAGACCGCGCCGGCGATCCTCTTCGCGGTCCTTGTAGGACACGATCATCACCGGCAACGATTTCAGCGTCGGGTCCTTCTTGATCAGACTGACGAATTCGAAGCCGTTCATGCGCGGCATGTCGATGTCGCTGATGACCAGGTCGTAGCTGCCGGCGCGCACGGCGTTCCAGCCGTCCATGCCGTCCACGGCGACCTCGACCTCGTAGCCGCGGCTGACGAGCATGCTGCGCTCCACCTCGCGCACGGTGATGGAATCGTCCACGACCAGGATGCGCTTGCC
>CAYWKV010000147.1:0-7815 GCA_964458835.1 uncultured Gammaproteobacteria bacterium
GTGCGGTCGTAGAGCTCCTTGGCACGATCCCATTCGCGCTGCGCCTCGGCGCGCCGCAGTTCGGCCTCGCGCTGCGCCGCGCGCGCATCGGTCAGTCGCGCCCGGGCCGCGCGCGCGTCCAGCTCCAGGACCACCTCGCCCGCTGTGACCGCCGCGCCGGGCGTCACCGCGACCTTCTCCACCCGGCCGCTGGCCGGCAGGCTGAGTTCCGCCGTCCGCGCCCACGCGAGTTCGCCGGCGAGTTCGGCCGCCGACACCGGTCCGCCCGGCAGGCCGCTCAGCAGGCCGCACAGCACCAGCGTACGCATCCAGATCTTCATCACTCGGTCGCCCCCTCAGGTTCCCCGTCCAGCGCCGCCACCGTGCGCCCGCGCAGCAGATCCAGCCGCGCCCAGTTCAACAGCAGTTGATAATCGAGCTGCGCCTCGCGCAGCCGCGCCTCGGTGGAAAACACCATGGCATCACCCAGATTGGTCTCGGCCTCCATTTCATACAAGGCCCGGCTGCGATCCAGGAACAGCTCGCGGAACTCGATGCGCGTGCGCGCCTCGTCACGGCCGGCGCGCAGGATGTTGAGCTCCTCCCACAGCGCCTGCACGTCCTGACGCAGCTCCAGCTCGGCGGCGGCGATGTCGGCCTCGGTGCGTCGCAGCAGGGCGCGCGCCCGGGCCCGCTCGGCGCCGGAGCGGCCGCCGGTGTACAGCGGCACCTCCAGTTCCAGTCCGATCGACCAGGGATCGCTGGAGCCGGTCTTGCGCGCGTATTCGCTGGCCTCGGCCGCGCCGAGCAGGACCGGGCGGTCGGCCGCGCGCGCCGCCTGCAGGCGTTCGCGGGCGGACTCGGCCTCGGCGCGCAGCGCCTGGATGCGCGGGTTGGCCTGCAGCACGTCGGTGACCAGCGTCTCCAGCGGCGGCGGTTCCACCGCAATGCGGCCGAGATCGGGTTCCGCCAGGGTATTGGACAGCTGGCCCGGGCGGTGCAGCGCCTCGGCCAGCCGCACCCGCGCCGTGCGCTGGCGGGCCTGGGCGCGGTAGCGCGCCGACCGCGTCTCCTCGTAGCGGGTCTCGCTGTCCAGCAGCTCGACGTCGGACACCTGCCGCAGCTCATGCTGGTCCCGGATGCGGTCCAGGCGCACGAAGGCGATGGCCATGGCCTCGTCCTGGACGCGGAACTCGAGATCGGCGAGCAGCACGTCGAGGTAGCGTTCCAGGATATCCAGGCGGCGCTGCTGACGGGCGTCCGCGTAGCGCAGCTGGCGGCTGTCGAGGAGCGCCTCGGCGGCCGCCACGGAGGCGCGCGTATGGCCGAAATCGTACAGCCGCTTGCGCACCCGCAGGTGCGCCTGCGAGTCGTTCTGCGACTGATCGAAGGCGAACTCGGAGGGCTCGATCCATTTGGCCTGGGCATTGAGGCTGGCGTTCAGCCCGGTGGCCGAGGCGGCCAGATCGCGCTCGGCGCGGGCGACGTCGCGGTCCGCGGCGGCCGCGAGCAGATCGGGATGGGGATCGTCGGCCAGCGACAGGGCGTGCTGCAGCGTCAGCGGCTCGGGCAGGGCCGGCAGTTCGGCCAATGCCGGCCACGGCACCCAGGCGGCGGCCAGCGCCAGCGCCAGGCCCGCGCCCCGGACGGGACGGAAGACCCTCACGGCGAGCAGGCGGACACAGTGTCGCGGCAGCGGTGGCACGCCCATGCCGTCAGCGCGACGACTGGCGCCGTTCGCGCTTGTAGCGGGTGAACGGCATGTCCTTATAGATGCCGTCGGCCACATACTGGCCCAGCCACATGAACTCGTCGACGTCGGCGGTGGCGCCGGTATAGCGCGCGACCGGTTTGCCGTCGAGGTCGAAGAACATGATCACCGGCGTGGCGCGCACGCGATGCACGCCGAAGGCGTAGTCCTTCTGCTTGATGCTGTTGCCCTCGAAGTCCGTGATCATGACGTCGCCTTCGATGTCGACGGGAAAGAGCAGGAAGTGCTCCTTGAAATAGTCCTGCACTTCGGGCTGATTGAAGACGGTCTCCTTCATGCGGTGGCAGAAAGGACATTCGTCCATTTCGAAGAACAGCATGATGCCCTTCTTGCCCTCGTCGCGCGCGGTCTGCAGTTCCTCGCTGAAATCACCGAGGGTCTGATCGAAGAAATACTGGTAGGGATCCCGCGGCGCGCCGGCCCAGGCGGACGCGCCCGCCAGCAGCGCCACGGCCAGCAGCGCCCCGTGCAGCCTCATGGCCTGGCCTCCGGCCGCGACGGATCGCGCCGGCTCTGCTGATTGGCCACACGGCCGCGGTTCTCCTTCTCGATGAATTTTTCCAGCGCCTCGGCGGTGACGGTGCCCACCTGGCGCGCCACCGGCACGCCCTCGGGCGAGATGATGTAGGTCGTCGGCAGGCCGCCCACGTCCAGCCGCTCGCTCGGCGGCGCCATATCGCCGTTGCGCAGCACCGGATAGGAGATGAAGTACTCGTCCACGAAGGCCCGCAGCTGATCCTGCGGAATGTCCTCGAAGTTGATGCCCAGGACAACGGCATCCTTGTCCCGGTGGCGGTCATGGAAGGCGACCAGATCGGGAATCTCCTCCAGGCAGGGCGGGCACCATGTCGCCCAGTAGTTCACCACCACCCATTTGCCGCGGAATTCGGACAGCGTCCGCGCCTTGCCCTCGAGGTCGGGAAGGCTGAAATCGACCGGATCGGCCTGCACGGCACCGCCGAGCAGCAGTGCGGCGAAAAACCAGTGTCTGAACTTCACTACTCACCTCTCCTCTCCGCCTGGCGCGGTTGCGTTACCCTGCCATTGCCCCTGCGGGCTTGCAAGGGGCCGGCGCGTCCGGACCCGATCCGGCGACACCCCCATCACATGAGATAAAGACTCGGGTACACTCGGATTTGTTCCCTTGCGGGGGCGCCGGCCGCGCGGCTGCGCGAGCGGCAGGGGTGGCGCGGCGACATCGGTCAATGCGCGTGACGCCCTACCGTCCGGGGCACGCCCGTGCAAATGCGCTTCGCACTAAAAATCAAGATCACCCGGCCGCCATAGGGTGCGTGGCGGCGATCGCCCCACAGAACGGAAAAAAAAGGCCTCGCCAGGTGCTCATCGACCTCCCAGAACAACGCGCCATACCGGGCATCGACACCCGGCCGCGGCCGTTGCAGGCGTGGCTGCACGCCCTGCCGTACGTCGATGCCGAAAACACCGCCCGCCAGGTCATCGGCCGCTTGCGCGACATCAATCACCAGCCCATCGCCGCCGGTGAACGCCTGGAACTGCTCGCCACCTTCCGCCACAGCTACGAGCGCCTGCACGATGCCCTGCGCAGCCTCGCACGGCAGCAGGACCCTGTCGGGCAGTCCCGTGCGCAGGCGCTGCTGACGGAACTGACCGAGCTCATGTCGTTCGGCTACAAATACGCGCTGCGCGACAGCCTGAACGAACGCCAGCGCTGGGGCCAGCGCTGGAGCAAGGCGCGCCAGCTGGCCCAGGCCGCCAACTACACCCAACAGTTCCTCGCGCTGCTGCTGATCTGCCGCTTCCAGGCCTACCGGCCGGTCCCGGAGAGCTGCTGGCGGGAACTCGGCAACCTGGTGCGCTTCGCCGAGACCAATCAGCTGGAAGCCACCCGCGACAGCACCTTTCCCTTCGGCCGCAGCGGGTTCTCGGTGCTCGCCGGCTACCGCGCGCTGGCCATGCTGCGCCTGGCCGACCCCTACCGACTGCCCGGCCATCTCGTCTGGGAAGCCTACGGCTACGTGATGGCCAGGCACGACCGGATCGTGCTGTCGCACGCCACCCCCGAGGAACCGTCGATCGGCGTGTTCGGCCTGTCGCTGGACCACGAACCGCACAGCTCGCGCCCGCCGCCGGCCGGCGGGGTCGAACGCAACGCCTGGCGCAGCCTGGATGGCCGCGCGCTGCTCGGCGATGCGCAACTGGATCTCGACCGCATCCTGGCCGGTGCGCATCCGGCACGCGTCGGTTTCTCCGGCCAGCTGACCGGCACCGACGCCGTGCAGCTGCTCGGCCGCATGCTCGGCCAGTGGACGCACTCGCCGCAGCGCAAGTCGCCGCGCTTCGCGAGCGCCGGCCCCGTCGAAATCGCATCCGGCCTGGAAGTGGCCTATTGCTTCCTCAATCAGGGTACGCCCTTCGACCCCGCCGACCACGCGCCGCCCGAGGACGAGGACGACATCGATTTCGGACTGCTCCTCCGCCGCCAGGCGCCCGTGCGACGCGACTTCCGTCTGTGGTCGTGCCCCACGCGCAACCGCGGCAACGGCGGCGTGGCGCTGCTGGGACACGCCGCCGACGGGCTCGGCCTGCGCGTCGGGCAGCTGCTGCTCATCCGCGCGCCGGGCGACACATCCGATTGGCTGCTAGGGGTGGTGCGCTGGCTGATCAGCCGCGGGGACGGCTGCGAGGCCGGCGTACAGTACGTCGCGCGGGAGTGTGCGCCGGTGGTGGTCAGGCCGACCTCGGGCGCGAACCGCGACTGCCAGCCGGCCCTGCGCACCCGCCTGGCGCTGTCCAACGGCAACGTCCTGGACATCCTCATCGGGCCGCGCGGCCTGTACCGTGACAAGGCGGTTCTGGAACTGCAGCAGTACGGGCAGGCGCACCAGATCCGCTGCGACCATCTGCTGGAGTCGGGCAGCGGTTTCGAACGCTTCAGCTACGCGGTCCTCGGCTGAGACGCGGACAAAAAAAGGCCCCGAGCGGGGCCTTCTTCCGGTCCGGGGTGCGCCGGCACCCTCCGTGCACTCAGCGCACCTGCAGTTCGCCCAGATAACGGCGATCGGCCTGCTCCGCCGAACCCACCGTCCAGGCGCCACGGGTCTTGGCATGCCGTACCGCGGCGTCGACGTCGGCCGCGGACGGATTGCGGTCGATGCTGAACACCTGGCCCGGATGGATCAGATCGGCGTCGGCGATCTGGTCGACGTTGGCCTTGTAGATCAGAGGCCACTGGTAAGGGTTGTTGTACACCTCCGCCCTGCCGGAGATGCCCCACAGGCTGTCGCCGTTCGCCACCTCGTAGTGCAGACTGCTGGCCTGCAGTTCCGCGGCCAGCTTGCTCAGGATGTCGTAGGCCTTCTTGCCTTCGGCGTTCGCCAGGGCCTCGGCGCCGGACTGCAGCGCGGCCTTCTGCTGGGCGTTCAGGTTGCGGTTGCCCTGCAGCCGCGCCAGCAACGGCTTGGACTCCTCGATGTAGTACTGATTCACGGCCGCCTCGGCCTCGCCCTGGGCTTCCTTCGCCAGCTTGACGGCCTTGGCCTCGTCGCCCGCGGCAGCGGCCTCCTCGGCGCTCTTCAGGGTCTTCTCCGTGTCGCGCCAGATCCAGTCGAGCGCCTTGGCTGCCTTGACTGCGGCGCGGGCGCTGTCCAGCGCCTGGGTCGCGGCCGGGCTGGGACCGCTGGGTGCGGCGGCCTGCTGGGGTTGACTGGCACAGCCGACGACAAAGCTGAACACTACGGCCGTGAGCGAGAGATACTTCGCGGGAAGCGTAACTTTCATACCTGACATCTCCAATTTTGGTGGTTCGATTTATGGGAATGAGGCGGCAACGCTGTGGTCACGGGCCGGCTGGCGGCCTAGGCCCGGACCCTATCACTCGAGTCGCCGGAATGTCAATCGAAGTCATAGAGTTAGCATTCGCCCGGTGACGGCCGCGGGACGGCCCGGCCGCGCACCGCAACTTCCAGTAGACGCGTCGTCGCGGGCGAATTATTCCCGCCCGCCACGAACCGTCAGGGCCGGGCCGGCGGCGCGACGGCCGCCGCCGCCTCGCGGGCCTGGATGGCGGCCTCCTTGGCGGCATGCGCACTGCGGCGGGCGGCCGCGTAATCCTCCACGGCCAGTTCCGCCAGCGCCTGATCCAGCAGGGCCTGGGCCAGCCCCAGGACCCGCGGCGCGTATTCCGCCGCACCCGCCGTTTCCGCGGCCTGGATGGCCTGGCGGGCATCGCTCATCTCCTGGGCGGGCACCATGGCACATCCGGCCAGCAGCACGGACAGCAACAGCAGGAGACTTCGGATATGCGGCATGGAATCGCTCGTCCGGCCAGCGGACTCGGGGCACGTGATCATCGGTTGGTGGCCGGAAACTAGCACCGCCATCGCGAAAGCGTCAAGCCAGGCGCGCATGGACCGCAGCGCAGTCGTTCTGGGACAATACCTCTCCGCCCGCGCCCCAAAGGGAAGATGCTCACCATGTCAGACGATGTCACGATCTACCACAACCCGCACTGCAGCAAGTCCCGGCAGGCGCTGCAGCTTCTGGAGGCGCGCGGCGTGCGGCCCACGGTCGTCGAATATCTGCGGACGCCGCCCAGCGAAGCCGAGCTGAAGCGCATCCTGGATCTGCTCGGGCTGGAACCGCGCGCCATCATGCGCACCGATGAGGCGGAATACCGCGAAGCCGGCCTGGACGATCCGAACCTGTCGCGCGACGAACTCATCCACGCGCTGCACGCCCATCCCCGGCTCATCCAGCGGCCGATCGTCGTCCGCGGCGGCAAGGCCGCGCTCGGCCGCCCGCCGGAGAAGATCCTGGAGATCATCGGATGAGCGACATACTGGTGCTGTACTACAGCCGCCACGGCGCGACCGCGGAGATGGCCCGGCTGATCGCGCGCGGCGTCGAGGAGGTCCCCGGCATGGCCGCGCGACTGCGCACCGTGCCGGCGGTCTCCACGGTCTGCGAGGCGGTCGAAGACGAGATCCCCGCGAGCGGCCCGCCCTACGCGACGCTCGAGGATCTGCGGGAGTGCGCCGGCCTGGCGCTGGGCAGCCCGACGCGCTTCGGCAACATGGCCGCGCCGCTGAAATACTTCCTCGACTCCACCAGTGCGCTGTGGCTCGAGGGCGCGCTCATCGGCAAGCCCGCGGCGCTGTTCACCTCCACCTCCAGCCTGCACGGCGGCCAGGAGACTACGCTGACGTCGATGCTGCTGCCGCTGCTGCATCACGGCATGCTGATCCTCGGCCTGCCCTACAGCGCACCCGAACTGATGAACACCCGCACCGGCGGCACGCCCTACGGCGCCAGCCACTTCGCCGGCGCCGACAGCAAGCAGCCGCTCAGCGAGGACGAGAAGACGCTGTGCCGCGTGCTCGGCCGGCGTCTGGCCGACACCGCCCGCCGACTGCGGCAAGATTGATCCGGACATGACCGCGCGCACCTGGCGCAGGCTGGCGCTGACCGGCTATTTCGGCACCTTCGCCCTGCTCGTCGCCTGGTACGGCTGGCTGTCGCCGCCGGTCGGCCTGCCCGTGTACATCGCCCTGCTGGCGCTGGGCACGCCGCTGCTGCTGCCATTGCGCGGCCTGCTGCACGGCCGGCCCTACACCTATGCGTGGAGCCTGTTCCTGGCGCTCGGCTACCTCACCCACGCCCTGATCGAGCTCTACAGCACCGCGGCCGACCGGCCCTACGCCCTGGCGGAACTCGGCCTCGCCCTGCTGTGGTTCGGCGCGGGGATCATGTATGTGCGGGGAGTGAAGCGTGAGGCGTGAGGAGGACAACCCGATGATGGCCACGGAAGCACACGGAACAACACGGAAGGATTCTATTGCTGAAACCCCGGAACACTGAAAGGTGCCGTTCCTCCCTCACGACGTGCGCTGTAGGAGCGGCCTGTGGCCGCGAACCGGCGGTGCTCCGGACCGTTCGCGGGCGAAGCCCGCTCCTACAGGTGCACGGATGACCGCCTGTGGGGGCGGCCTGTGGCCGCGAACCGGTGGCGCTCCGGGCCGTTCGCGGGCGGAGCCCGCTCCTACGGGTGCACGGATGTCCGCCTGTGGGGGCGGCCTGTGGCCGCG
>CAYWKV010000148.1:0-7707 GCA_964458835.1 uncultured Gammaproteobacteria bacterium
CTCCTCACTCCTCACTCCTCACTCCTCACTCCTCACTCCTCACTCCTCACGCCTCTCCCCTCACCACGCAATGGCCTGGCGGTCGCGGAAGAAGCCGCCGCTCGGGCCGTCGTCCGGCAGCGTGGCCAGCCAGACGATGGTGTCGGCGCCCTCCTCCACCGAACGCTCGGCATCGGTCCCGCCCATGGCGGTGCGCACCCAGCCCGGGCAGACGGAATTGACCTTCACCTGCGTGCCCTGCAGCTCGTCGGCGAAGATGCGCGTGAGCACGTTGAGCGCCGCCTTGGAGACGCGGTAGCCGGGGTAGCCGCCGTTCATCTCGGACAGCTGCCCCATGCCGGAGGACACGTTCACCACCCGGCCCCGGCCCTGCATGAGCGGGATCAGCTGCTGACAGAGCTGCAGCGGGCCGAAGGTGTTGGTCTCCAGGCTGCGGCGCAGGGTATCGACCTCGGCGCGGAAGACGCTGCTCGCGCCGGGCGTCTCGGATTCCCGGCCGTCGATGAAGATGCCGGCGTTGTTCACCAGCACGTCCAGGCGCCCGAAACCGCTGCGGACATAGTCGGCCAGCGCGCGGATGGACACCGGGTCGCTCACGTCCAGGGGATGGTAGAGCACGCCCAGGCCGGCCTGCCGCAGGCTTTCCGCCGCTGCCCGCCCCTGCTCCGGATCGCGGCTGGTCAGGATCACCTGATAGCCGCGCGCGCCCAGCTGCCGGCAGGTCTCGAGACCCAGTCCGCGGTTGGCGCCGGTCACCACGGCCAGGGGTGCAGTGCTGTTCATCGTGCGTCACCTCGATGGGATTGCGGTTGTGCGGGTCCTGGATTCTAGCAGCACGGACGGTGCGGCGCCGCGCCGACGCACCGGAGCCGCGGGCGCACAGTGCGGGATGCAGCGTCCACCCTGCGCAGATCACGCAGGAAGCCCGCGGTTGAGTCGTCGCGGCGGCGCCCCGATAGTGATCCTCGGTGCCGCATGCACGCCGGCCGCGGCCGTTGTGGTGCAGCTGTTATATAGTGTCGGACAACGCCCCCCGGGAGTGCTTGCCGTGACGGACTGGCTGAAAGGCAGGATCATCGAACGCGTGCAGTGGACGGCGGGCCTGTACTCGCTGCGCTTCGAGGCGCCGCTGGGCGCGTTCAAGGCCGGGCAGTTCGTGCGCGTCGCGCTCGACATCGGCGGCGAGCGCGTGGCCCGGCCCTATTCCCTGGTGAACGCCCCGCACGAACCCTGGCTGGAGATCTATTTCAACGTGGTCAAGGGCGGGCCGCTGTCGCCGCGGCTGGCCGGACTCGGACCCGGCGACACGCTGTGGCTCACGGCCGCGGCGAACGGCTCTCTCGTCCTCGACGAGGTGCCCGAGACACGCCATCTGTGGCTGCTCGCCACCGGCACCGGCATCGGCCCCTTCCTGTCCATCCTCAAGACCGCCGACCCTTGGCAACGTTTCGAGAAGGTCGTGCTCGGCCATTCCGTGCAGCTGGCCGCCGAACTCACCTACCGTGATACCGTCGAGGCGCTGCGGACCGCGCACGGCGAGCGGCTCGAATACGTGCAGCTGGTGACGCGCGAGCCCGTGCCCGGCGCACTCGGCCAGCGCATCCCCGCCACCATCGTCTCCGGCGCGCTCGAGACGGCCGTGGGAATTCCGTTGTCCGCCACAAGCTCACACGTCATGCTGTGCGGCAACTCGGCCATGATCACCGACGTCACCGAGGTCCTGGCGCAACGCGGCATGCACCGCCACCGCCGCCGCGAGCCCGGGCACATCACCACCGAAAAGTATCATTGACCGCAGCACCGGACGCCCTTCATGCCCGCCTTCCGCCTGCTCGATCTGCGCGACCACCCGCGCCCCGACCTGCTGGCGGGCTTCGTCGGCCTGTACGAGGAAGCCTTCAGCGATCCGTCCGAACGCGAGGATCCCGCGCAGTGGCCGCCGCGACTGTACGGCGATCTTCCCCCGCCGCAGCCGCGCATGCACCTGCTGGTCGCCGTGGACGATGCGGCGCCCGACCGGCCGCTCGGCGGCATCGCCTTCGAGTACTACCGCGACAGCCGCTGCGGACTGCTCACCTATCTGGTGACCGACCCGGCACACCGGCGCCGCGGGCTGGCACGGCGCCTGGTCGAACGCGCCATCGACCTCCTGCACCGGGATGCGCAGACGGAAGGCGCCGCACTGCGCGCCGTATTCGCCGAGGCGGAGGACCCCGACAAGGTCGGCGCGGGCGGCAACGCCATGCCGCCGCGCGAACGCCTCGCGGCGCTGGCGCGCCTGGGCGCGCGCCGCATCGACATCCCCTACGTGCAGCCCCGGCTGGCCGGCGGCAGCGAACCCTGCCGCCACCTGCTGCTGCTCGCCTTCCATCCCGATGCGCCGGACATCGCGGGCCCGACGGTGCGCGATTTTCTCCACGAATTCCACCGGGCGCTGAGTGTCACGCAGCCGGAGACGGACGCCGATTTCCGCGCCATGACACGCGGGCTGGACAATACCCTCCCGCTCAAGGCACTTTAGTACCCGCCTGCAGGACGGCACCCGGCAATTCCGGATCCCACAAGGACGGCGCCCTTCATGTCGACACACAGCAGCCCGCCACGCAACGAAGATCCGGTACTCGCCCTCACCGAGGTCGGCATCTGCCTGCACTACGTAGAGATCTGCGACGACGGCGGACAACGGCACGCCTACCCGCACGGCAGCGTCATGGAGTCCATGGAACTGGATCTGCTCGCCTACCGCTTCCAGGACCCGCCGCCCTTCGGCAGCCGGACGGAGGGCGTGCCGGCCGCGCCGCAGCTGCAGCGCCGCCCGCACGGCCGCTGGCCCATCGTCATCGAGTTTCCGGAAGCGTTCGTCTACCACTCCGAGGGCCGTGCCCCGCAACTCGCCTGCGCGCAGCCGCGGCGCGAGGCGGAGATCCTGGTCAGTTCGACGCGCTTCCTGACCTGCGGCCTGCGCATCTGGCATCTGGTCGTCACGCCGCGTCCCGGCGGGACCTTCAGCGAGTTCGACCTCATCAAGCTGATCCACCTCTACGACGGCCGCACCGAGCGCACCGGCCTGAGAGAGAGCATCCGCTTCCGGCTCGGCGATGCGGGCGCGGACAGCATCACCGCCGCGGACTTGCCGCGGCTGCTGGGGCTGCCGCTCGAGAGCGGCACACTGCCGGAACTCAAGTGCGGCACGCTGGAGATGCTCATCGGCCCGCAGAACGGCGGCGATGCCGACAACCCCTACGTCACGGTCTTCGACACGCTGCGCAGCGCGCGCGAGTCCGACGGTGCGGCCGCCGGCCGCCAGCTCAAGACCTGGATGCAGCAGGACTGCGTGGAGCGGCGCATCATCATGGCCTACTGCGGCATCGTCACCGGCATCTTCGACTTCGACAGGATCGACGACGAAGAGGCACTGGACACCCTGGAGCCGACGTTTCCCGGCTCCTCGGCCTTCCTGCGCATCCATCGCCGCAGCCTGATCGCCATCGCCGACGACGACCGCAGCATGCGCGAGTGCTGGAACAGCGTCGGCATCAGTCCCTATCTGATCCTGCCGCACGCCGCGCTGCTCTACAACGAGACGCTGGTCGACATGGCCGAGCGCACGCTGGACGCGGCGCTGAGCGATGCCGACGCCAGGCTCGACGCCCTGGAGACGGCGCACATCGAGGCGGACCGGCGCCTCAACACCCTGTATCTGCCGAACGTCTTCAACTACGTCACCGAGCGCTCGCTGTTCGAGGCCGGCGGCGAGTGCCGCGGATCGGAGGCGAAGCGCAGCGCCGTGCTCGCCAAGCTGGACCAGCTCAAGGGCCATATCGACATCGTCCGGGAGCGCGAGCGCAACCGCGGACAGATCGTCATCCAGCTGCTGCTCGCCGTGATCTCGCTGCTGCAGATCAAGGGCGTCATCGCGGAGATCTTCGGCTGGCAGGAGCAGAACCCCGGCGTGTGGCTGGCGCTCACCGCCGGCATCGTGATACTGGCCGGCGTCGTCTGGTGGTCCTACCACAAGGGCCTGCCGCGGCGCATCGTGAACCGGGCGGCCGGCCGATCGTAGCGCGCCGGTTGCGCCCCACGGGCGTTGTGTCGTTGAATGGGCGCATGGAGACGCCCCCGAACCGCCCCGCCGAGGACAACCCCGTCTTCCGCGTGCGCGGCGTCACCAAGGTCTATCCCATGGGCGAGGTCGAGGTGCAGGCCCTGCGCGGGGTGGATCTGGATCTGTACGGCGGCGAGCTGATCGTGCTGCTCGGCCCCTCCGGCAGCGGCAAGTCCACGCTGCTGAACATCCTCGGCGGGCTGGATACGCCCACCGCCGGCCAGGTGCTCTATCGCGGCCGCGACCTCACCCGCGCCGGCGAGCGCGAGCTGACCGAGTATCGCCGCCATCACGTCGGCTTCGTATTCCAGTTCTACAACCTCATCCCCAGCCTCACCGCGCGCGAGAACGTCGCGGTGGTCACCGAGATCGCCCGCCGACCCATGCGCCCCGAAGAGGCGCTGGAACGCGTGGGGCTGGGCAACCGCCAGGATCACTTCCCCGCCCAGCTGTCGGGCGGCGAACAGCAGCGCGTGGCCATCGCGCGCGCCATCGCCAAGAACCCCGAAGTGCTGCTGTGCGACGAGCCCACCGGCGCGCTGGATTCGGCCACCGGCATCGTCGTGCTCGAGGCGATCGAGCACGTCAACCGCGAACTGGGCACGGCCACTGCGGTGATCACCCACAACGCCTCCATCGGCCGCATGGCCGACCGCATCGTCCATCTCGGCGACGGCCTGATCACCCGCATCGACGCCAACGCGACGCGCACGCCGCCGCGCGAGCTGTCCTGGTAGGCGGCCACCGCACATGCGTGCCCTGAACCGCAAGCTGCTGCGCGAACTCTGGCAGCTGCGCGGCCAGGTGCTGGCCATCGCGATGGTGATCGGTGCCGGCATGGCGGCGGTGCTGATGTCCATCAGCACGCTGGATTCGCTGCAGACCACCCGCGCCGTCTACTACCGCGACTACGCCTTCGCCGAGGTGTTCGCCTCGCTCAAGCGCGCACCCGCCGCCATCGCCGAGCGCATCGCCGCCATCCCGGGCGTGGACCGCGTGGATGCGCGGGTGTGGGCACCGGTGACGGTCGAGATCCCGGACTTCGCCGATCCCGTCCAGGGACTGCTGGTGTCGGCACCGCGCCCCGGCCGCGCCGATCTCAACCGCTTGCACCTGCGCGCCGGGCGCATGATGGACCCCTACCGCGCCGACGAGGTGGTGATCGGCGACGCCTTCGCCGAGGCGCACGGCTTCGCGCCCGGCGACACGCTGGGCGTGATCATCAACGGCCGGCGCAAGCAGCTCACCATCGTCGGCATCGCACTGTCGCCGGAGTTCATCTATCAGATCGGTCCTGGCGCGATCTTCCCCGACTTCGCCCGCTTCGGCGTGCTGTGGATGGCGCGCGAGCCGCTGGCGGCCGCCTACGACATGGAGGGCGCGTTCAACAACGTCGCGCTGACGCTGACGCGGGGCGCGCGCGAAGCCGACGTCATCGACCGGCTCGATGCCGTGCTGGAGCGCTACGGCGGACTGGGCGCCTACGGCCGCGACGACCAGATCTCGCACCAGTTCCTGTCCCAGGAATTCCAGCAGCTCGAACAGATGGGCCGCACCTTCTCGGTGATCTTCCTGGGCGTGTCGGCCTTCCTGCTGAACATGGTCATCGGCCGCGTCATCCGCACCCAGCGCGAGGAGATCGCCGCGCTCAAGGCCTTCGGCTACGCCAATCTGGCCGTCGGCATGCATTACGCCAAGCTGGTGCTGGCCGTGGTCGCGCTGGGTGTGATTGCCGGCGTGATCGCCGGCGTGTGGCTGGGACAGGGCCTGGCGCACGTCTACATGGAGTACTACCGCTTCCCCTATCTGCACTACCAGCTGCGGCCGGTCATCGTGACGAGCGCGACGCTGGTCACCGCCGCCGCCGCGCTGCTGGGCACGCTGCAGGCACTGCGCCACGCCGTGCGCCTGCCGCCCGCCCAGGCCATGCGGCCGGAGCCACCGCCGCTGTACCGCGCGACAGTGGTCGAGCGGCTCGGCCTGCAGCGCTGGCTGTCGCAGCCCAGCCGCATGATCCTGCGCCACCTCGAACGCCACCCGCTGAAGGCCTCGCTGTCGGTGCTGGGCATGGCCTTCACCGGCGGCATCGTCATCTCCGGCACCTTCTTCACCGACGCCGTGGACTTCATGGTGGACGCTCAGTTCCGGCTGGCCGAACGCGAGGACGTCGCCGTGACCTTCACCGAGGCGACCAGCCACCGCGCCCTCTACGCGCTCGCCGCCCTGCCGGGCGTGACCCGCGTCGAGCCGTTGCGCGCGGTGCCGGTGCGCTTCCGGCACGGCCATCGCAGCTACCGGACGGCCCTGCAGGGTCTCGCACCGGACGCCGATCTGCACCGCACGCTGGATGTCGATCTGCGGCCGCTGCGCTTTCCGCCCGACGGCCTGGTGCTGACGGACCACCTCGGCACACTGCTCGACCTGCGGCCCGGCGACACCGTCACCGTCGAGGTGCTGGACGGCAGCCGCCCGCACCGCGCGGTGCGCGTCGTCGGCCTGGTCAAGCAGTACATCGGCGTCGGCGGCTACATGGACCTGGCGGCGCTGAACCGCCTGCTCGGCGAGGGCCGGGCCATCTCCGGGGCCTTCCTCGCCGTCGACGCAGCGGAGCGCGCCGCCGTCTACGAACGTCTGCGCGGGATGCCGCGCGTGGCCGGCATCGAGGTGCAGGAGAACGCCATCCGCAACTACTACGCCAGCATCGGCGAGCTGCTGCTCACCTTCGTGAGCTTCATCTCCGGCCTGGCCGGCGCCATCACCTTCGGCGTGGTCTACAACAGCGCGCGCATCACGCTGGCCGAGCGCAGCCGCGAGCTGGCCAGCCTGCGCGTGCTCGGCTTCACGCGCGGCGAGATCGCCTACATCCTGCTCGGCGAACTGGCCCTGCTGGTGCTGGCCTCCATCCCGCTGGGCTTCCTGGTCGGCTGGGGCCTGAGCTTCTATTTCATCTCCACCATCCACCAGGAGCTGTTCCGTGTGCCGCTGATCCTGGAACCGGACACCTTCGCCCTGGCCGCCAGCGTGGTGCTGGTCTCGGCCCTGATCTCCGGCGCCCTGGTGCGCCGCCGCCTCGACCGCCTGGACCTGGTCGCGGTGCTGAAGACAAAAGAATAGAGATGGCCACGAAATCCACGAAACCCACGAAAGACATGAGAGGGAAAACCCTCTCTCCGGAACAAGGTCTGCAGCCCTATACCTGTCCGTGCTTTCCGTGCTTTCCGTGGCCGGTGTCGGCCCTAATGATTTTCGTGGGTTTCGTGGCCATCATGGTTTTAGGCCGTCTTCGCGGTAGAATTTTCCTGGCTACGGAGGAAGCCGCATGACGCTGCACCGACATTGGGGACTGGGCCTGACCGCACTGGCGCTGGTCGCGGCGCTGGTGTGGGGCTTCATGCCGCGGCCGGTGCCGGTGGACGCCGCGGCGGCCGGACGCGGGTCGTTGCGCGTCACGGTCGAGGAGGAAGGGCGCACGCGGGTCATCGACCGGTACGTGGTGTCGGCACCGGTGGCGGGCTACGTGCAGCGTATCCAATTGCGGGTCGGCGACGCCGTCGTGCAGTGCCAGACGCTGGCCGAGCTGGAGCCGCTGCGTTCGGCGGTGC
>CAYWKV010000149.1:0-7643 GCA_964458835.1 uncultured Gammaproteobacteria bacterium
CACTCCTCACTCCTCACTCCTCACTCCTCACTCCTCACTCCTCACTCCTCACTCCGTCTCCTGGAAGCGGTCCAGGATGAGCGCTTCGATCTGCTGCAGGGCCTCCGTCTCGTCGGGGCCTTCGACCGATACCGTCAGCGTCGTGCCCTTGGAGGCTGCGAGCATCATCACGCCCATGATGCTCTTGCCGTTGACCGTCTGGCCGTTGCGCGCAACCTCCACGGAACTCTCGAACTGCGATGCGAGGGTCACGAACTTGGCCGCCGCGCGGGCGTGCAGGCCGAGTTTGTTGACGATGACGATGTCTTTCTTCTGCATCTCAGAGCCCCGTCGCGGGTTTGCACAGTACGATGCCGTCGCGGCCGCCGCTCAGCGCCTTGGCGGCCAGCTCGTCGAGGCTCAGGCGCGGATAGTTCAGCACGCGCACCAGCATGGGCACGTTGATGCCGGCCACGATCTGCACCGGATAATGGCCATGCAGGCGATTGATGATGTTGCTGGGTGTCGAACCGTAGATGTCGGTCAGGATCAGCACGCCGTTGTCCTGGTCGTTGAGTTCCCCCACCAGCCGTTCGGCCTTCGCGAGGATCGCGTCGGGATCGCAGTCGAAGGCGACCGGCAGGACTGCGGTCGCCAGCGGGCAGACGCCCAGCATCTGCGTGGCGGTGTTCAGCAGATCGTCGCCGAGCCGCCCGTGGGTGACGATCAGCAGGCCGACACTCATGACAGCTCCCGGTGGCGCACCAGCACCGACGGATAGCGCTGACGGAAGTGCTCGCCCAGGCGGCGGGCCAGATACACGGAGCGGTGCTGGCCGCCCGTGCAGCCGAGGGCGACCGTCAGATAGCTGCGGTTCTCGCTCTCGAAGCAGGGTATCCAGGTGTCGAGGAAGGTGCGGATGGCGTCGAACATCCCGTCGACCATGGGTTGCGCGTCGAGATATTCCGCCACTTCCCGGTCCAGGCCGGTCTGGGGCCGCAGGTGCGCCTCCCAGTGCGGATTGGGCAGGCAGCGCACGTCGAAGACGAAGTCCGCGTCCTCCGGGACGCCGTGCTTGAAGCCGAACGACTTGAACAGCAGCGACAGGGCGCCGTCGGTCTTGCCGGCCACGCGCTCCTGCACCAGATCGCGTAACTGGTGGATGTTCGTGCGGGTGGTGTCGATGTGCAGCGAGGCGTTGGCCGAGATCGGCTCCAGCAGCGAGCGTTCCTGACGGATGGCGTCGGCCAGCGGGACGTCGGCCCTGCTCAGCGGGTGCTTGCGGCGGGTCTCGCTGAAGCGCTTGAGCAGGGTTTCGTCATCGGCCTGCAGGTAGAGGATCTCGCAGCGTATGCCCCGGTCGCGCAGGCGCCGCACGATCTCCGGGAAATGCTGCAGCTCGTGCGACTGGTTGCGCGCGTCGATCCCCACCGCCGCGTTGTCCTGGCCCGGCGATGGATTGTCCAGCAGCTGCTGGGCGAAGGGCTCGAGCAGACCGATGGGCAGGTTGTCGATGCAGTAATAGTCCAGGTCTTCGAGCGTGTGCAGGGCCACGCTCTTGCCGGAACCCGACAAGCCGCTGACGATCACCAGTCTCATGGCGCATTCTTTTCTATTTGGTTCCGCTGACGCTCGATGAACACCTGGCTGGCATCATACCCTTTCATGGCCAGGATGTGAGTACGTGCGGCCGCTTCCACCAGTACCGCCAGGTTGCGGCCGGGCGCGACCGGGAGGGTGACTTCGGGTATCTCCACGCCCAGGGCCTCGCGGCTGCGCCGGTTGCCGCGCAGCCGGTCGATGCGACGGATGTCCTCCTCGGACATCTTCTGCAGATGGATGATGAGACGCAGATACTTGCTCTGCTTGATGGCGCTGTCGCCGAACAGCGCACGGATGTTCAGGATGCCCAGGCCGCGCACCTCCAGAAAGTCGCGCAGCAGCTCGGGACAGCTGCCCGACAGCACGTCGGGCGCGATGCGGGCGAATTCGGGGATATCGTCGGCGATCAGCCGGTGGCCGCGACTGACGAGTTCCAGCGCCAGCTCGCTCTTGCCGATGCTCGGGTCACCGGTGATCAGTACGCCAATGCCCATGACTTCCATGAACACCCCGTGCAGCGTGGCGCGCTGGGCGTACAGCCCGCCGTGGTAGTACTGGATCTGAGTGATCGCTTCCTGGCCGGGCATGGGCGAGCGCCAGACCGGGACGCCGGTGGCCTCGGCGGGTATGCGCAGGTCTTCGGGGAGTGGCTGATCCTCGCACAGCACGATGACGTCCGTGGTCACAGCGAACAGCTGCTTGACGGCGTCCTTGCGCGAGTTGGTGCGCAGGCCGTCCAGGTAGTTCATCTCGGCCTCGCCGAGCACCTGGATGTGGTGGGGATGGATGAAGTTGAGGTGGCCGACCAGGGACACGCGGGAGCGCGCGTCGTCGGGCCGGTAGCGGATCGGGCGGTCGCGGCCGCTTTCGCCGGCCGCCCACTCCAGCAGCAGCTTGGACTGCAAGGCATCGAACAGGGCGGCGGCGGTGAGCGGTTCGCTCATGCGAGTTTTCGGCTGGGTTCCCAGTGGTGCAGCAGATCGTACAGCCGCCGGCTGTCGTGCGCCTCGCGCAGCCGCGTACAGAACGCGGCATCGCTGAACATCTGCGCCAGCTGCGCCAGCAGCTGCAGGTGTTCGTCGGTGGATTCCGCCGGCACCATCAGTCCGAACACCAGATCCACGGGTCGGCGGTCGATGGCGTCGAAGTCGATGCCCGCTTCCAGGTGCATGAAGGCGCCCACCGGCTCCGTCAGTCCGCCCATGCGGCCGTGCGGAATGGCGACCCCCTGACCGAGGCCGGTGCTGCCCAGCCGCTCGCGCCCGATCAGTGCTTCGAAGATCTCTTCGGGCGCGACGTTGGGCGCAGAGGCGGCCAGCAGCTGACTGAGCTGCTCCAGGGTGCGCTTCTTGCTCGATGATTCCTGGCAGCAGACGACTCGTTCGGGAGTGAGAAGGCTGGAGATGTCCATCGTGGGTCTATCCTTCGTCGCCGGGCAGGGCGGTGTGCCGGGTTCAGACGTCCTGGTTCTTGAGCGAACCTTCGCTGCGGTGATGGTCGGTGACCTTTTCCTTGTGCTTCTTCAGCTGCCGGTCGAGCTTGTCGACCAGGGCGTCGATGGCCGCATACATGTCCTCATCGGTGGTTTCCGCATACAGCTTGCTGCCCGACACGTTCACCGTGGCATCGGCCTTCTGGCGCAGCTTCTCGACGCTGAGCACCACATGGATGTCGGTGACGCTGTCGAAATGCCGTTCCAGCCGCTCCATCTTCGTGTTGACATAGTCGCGCAGGGCATCGGTAATGTCGATGTGGTGGCCGGAAAGGATGATGTGCATGATGCGACTCCTAGAGTGGGGGTAGCCTGGTCAACCCAGGCGCTTACGTTCGTTGGAAGGCGGAATCGCCAGCGCCTCGCGGTATTTGGCGATGGTGCGGCGCGCCACCTGGATGCCTTCCTTGGCAAGCAACTCGGCGATCTTGCTGTCGCTGAGCGGCTTGGTCGGGGCCTCCTCGGCGACGAGTTTCTTGATCATAGCGCGGATCGCGGTTGCGGAGCATTCGCCGCCGTCGGCGGTGCCGACGTGGCTGGAGAAGAAGTACTTGAATTCGTAGATGCCGCGCGGTGTGTGCATGTATTTCTGGGTGGTGACGCGGGAGATGGTCGATTCGTGCATCTCCACCGCCTCGGCGACGTCGCGCAACACCAGCGGCTTCATGGCCTCCTCGCCGTATTCGAAGAAGCCACGCTGGCGGTCGACGATGCAGGTCGCGACCTTGAGCAGGGTTTCGTTGCGGCTCTGCAGGCTCTTCAGGAACCAGCGCGCCTCCTGCAGGTGGTTGCGCAGGTAGTTGTTGTCGTCGCTGTTGTCGGCGCGCTTCACCAGGCCGGCGTACTGGGCGTTGATACGCAGTTTGGGCGCTGCCTCGGGATTCAGGTTCACCCGCCACTTGCCGTTGCGCTTGGTGACGAACACGTCGGGGACGATGTACTGGGGCGGCGGGCCGGAGATCTGCGAGCCGGGCCGCGGATTCAGGGTCTGGATCAGGGCGATGCAGTTCTGCAGACCGCTCTCATCGATCTTCATGCGCCGCATGACCTGGGCGTAATCGCGCGCGCCGAGCAGGTCCAGGTGCTGGGTGACCAGCTTCAGGGTCTCGGCCAGCCAGGGCGTCCCGGACGGCTGCTCTTTGAGCTGGATCTCCAGGCACTCGCCCAGGTTGCGTGCGCCCACCCCGATCGGATCGAAGTGCTGGATGCGGTGCAGCACCGCCTCGACTTCATCCAGTTCGATCTCGGGATTCGCCTTGTTGAGCCCCTCCAGAAGTTCTTCGAGCGGAGCGCCGAGATAACCGTCGTCATTGATGGCGTCGATGAGCATCGCCGCGATGATCTGGTCGGTGGGACTGAAGGGCGTCAGCTCCATCTGCCACATCAGGTGGTCGTAGAGGGTCTCGCCGCCGGCGTTGTGTGTTTCGAAGAAGTCGCGGTTGTCGTCGCCTGCCGGCGCGCTGTAGCTGGTCGCGCCCGAGTCGTAGATCGCATCCCAGTCACTGTCGACTGCCAGTTCCTCGGGGATCTTCTCGGGCGTGGAGAAGTCCGCCTCGGGGTTGGGCTCGGGCTCGGCGCGGCTGTCGTCGCGCGCGGCGGCCTCGGCGGTTTCCGCCTCGGTGGCGCCGTGCGGCTGCTCGACGTTGTCGGATTCCACCGCCTCCAGCATCAGGTTCGAGTCCAGCGCCTGCTGGATTTCGAGCTGCAGTTCCAGCGTCGACAGCTGCAGCAGCCGGATCGCCTGTTGCAGCTGCGGCGTCATTGTCAGGTGCTGGCCGAGACGGAGTTGGATGGATTGCTTCATAGCTTCAGGCAGACGCGAGACAATGTTTCCAACGCCTAATGTAACCAATAAGCATTATTTGTGCCAGTGTTTCCAAGGGGTTTTTTCACAGGCGGAAATCCTGGCCCAGATAGACCTCGCGCACCTGTTGATTCGCAAGCAGTTCGGCCGGCGCCCCGGCGGCGATCACGCGGCCGTCGCTGAGGATGTAGGCGCGGCCACAGATGCCGAGGGTTTCGCGCACGTTGTGGTCCGTGATCAAGACGCCGATGCCGCGGTCGGTAAGATGCCGCACGATGCGCTGAATGTCGATGACCGAGATCGGATCGACACCGGCGAAAGGCTCGTCGAGCAGCATGAAGCGCGGTTCCGTGGCCAGCGCGCGGGCGATCTCGACGCGCCGGCGCTCGCCGCCGGACAGGCTGATGCCGGGTTGCTCCGCCAGGTGGCCGATGTGCAGTTCGTGCAGCAGCTCCTCCAGCATGCGCTCGCGGTCCCGGCGGCCGAGGCCGGCGCGGGTCTCGAGGATGGCGAGGATGTTCTCGCGCACGCTCAGCTTGCGGAACACGGAGGCCTCCTGCGGCAGATAGCCCAGCCCGGCGCGCGCACGGGCGTGCATGGGCAGGCGCGTGAGGTCGCGGTCGTCGAGGCGGATGCGGCCGCCGTCGCAGCCGACCAGTCCGACGATCATGTAGAAGCAGGTCGTCTTGCCGGCGCCGTTGGGGCCGAGCAGACCGACGACCTCGCCGCTGTCCACCTGCACCGAGACGTCGTTGACGACGGCGCGGGTCTGGTAGCGTTTGACGAGATTCGTGGCTTGGAGTAGCGGCATGGGATCAGGTTGCGACTAATCGGATCCGGGATTCAGCATTCGGGATTCGGGATTCGGCAAATTTCAGCCACGGAAACACACGGAAGACGCGGAAATGAACCCGCGTCGTGAAGCTCCGGCTCGGTGCTCGGCAGGTGAATTGGCCTGTTGCGTGAAACATGTGATCTTGCCCGTATTTTCCGCGTGTTTCCGCGGCGAATGTGGCCTTTTTGGGTGCCTGACACGCGCTTCCGGTCGACACATCTAAACCCCTAATCCCGAATCCCGAATACCGAATCCCGAATCCCGAATCCCGAATCACCGTCATTGCTTCGGCTGGATGGTGATGCGCACGCGGTCGCCCGGCGCGCCGGTGCCGGCGTTGACGTGGTCGCGGGCGATGTCGTAGATGATCTTGTCGCTGCGGAAGGTGTCGCCGGCCTGCTTCACCTCGGCCTTCTGCAGCAGGATGATCCTCTCCTCGCCGGCGTAGTACTCCATGCGCAGCGACTGTGCCTCGACGTCCTGGTCCTTGCCGTCCGGGCGCTGCCGGTAGGTGGCCGGCGCGCCCGTGGAGAAGGCCTTGGTGACCTCGCCGTCCTGAGTGTGGACGGTGAGTTCGTCGGCCGTCAGCCGCAGTGTTCCCTGCGTGATCACCACATTGCCGCGATAGACGCTGATGCCTTTCTGGTCGTCGAGGTCGGCGCGGTCCGCCTCGATGTGCATGGGCTGCTGGCGGTCGCTGCTCAGCGCCGCGGCCGGCATGGGGAGGAGGGCGGTCAGCAGCGGGAAAATGACAGCGGTGCCTGGGTGCATGAGCTCAACGTGATCCTTGCGGTTGGTGGACGGCGCGCACGCGCGACAGCAATTCTACCCGTCCCTGATCCAGATAGGCACGCATACCGACGGATTTGACCTCCAGGCCGGCGCTGCGATAGGTCGCGGCGGCGTCGGTCTCGGCGTAGTCGCGGTCGGGGAAGGCGGTTAGCCGGTCGGTGTAGAGTTCCGCCGGCCGCACGCCCGGCGCCGCGGCGCGCAGGATCTCGACGTCGCCGGCGAGCCGCACTTCGGCGCCGCCCGCGCTGACCCAGCCGCTGCGGGCACGGAGGCGCCAGGGCGGTTCGCCGGGACGGTACAGTTCCAGATAGGGTGCGGTCAATGCAGTGCTGTCGTCGTCCGGGAAATGTTCCATGCGCTCCGCCCACAGCCGGTGCTGGAGCCGTCCGGCCGCGTCCAGCGTGGACAGATCGACGTCTTCGACGAAGGCGTCGGGGGCGTGCCGCTGGCGGCCGTCGCGCGGCGCCAGCCCCTCCCGGGTCTGCTGGTAGAGCCACCAGCTCGACAGCGCCGCCAGCGTCATGAACAGCAGGGTCGCGGCGTTGCGCGGCAGTCTCAAAGGTAGCTTTCCAGCTCGGCCTTGAGTTGTCCGCGGGCCTCGATCAGCAGTTCGCACACGTCGCGGCCGGCGCCACGGCCGCCGCAGCTGGGCGTCTGCCAGTGGGCGTGCTGCTTCACGAAGGGGTGCGCATCCTGCACGGCGATGGCCAGGCCGACCTGGGTCATCACCGGCAGATCGACGACGTCGTCGCCGACGTAGGCCGTGTCCTGCGGATCGATGCCGAGCCTGGCGATGAGATCCCGAAAACAGGCGCGCTTGTCGTGCGCCCCCTGGTATACGTGTTTGATGCCCAGATTGGCGACACGGTGATCGACGACGCGCGAGGTCCGACCGGTGATGATGGCGATCTCGACGCCGTACTTCATCAGCATCTTGAAGCCGTGGCCGTCGCGCGAGTTGAAGGCCTTGTACTCCTGGCCGTCGTCACCGAAGAACAGAGAACCGTCGGTGAGCACGCCGTCGACGTCGAAGATCACCAGTTTCACCTGAGCGGCTTTCGCGAGGATGTCTTTCATAAATTCAGGTTCTAGGGTCTAGGGTCTAGGGTCTAGGGTCTAGGGTCTAGGGGGGCTTAGAG
>CAYWKV010000150.1:0-4713 GCA_964458835.1 uncultured Gammaproteobacteria bacterium
CGGTAGGGCAGCGCCACCAGGCCCAGCAGCGAGCTGTTCTGAATGATGCGTCCGGCCCCCTGGGCGCGCATGACCGGTAGGACGCGGTTGGTCAGGTCGATGCTCCCGAACACGTTGGTCTCGAACTGGGCGCGGATGGCCTCGCGGGACAGATCCTCGACCGCGCCGGGCTGCCCGTAGCCGCCGTTGTTGAACAGTCCGTAGAGCCGCCCCGCGGTCCGTTCCAGGATCTGTCCCACCGCGGCCTCGATGGATGCCGGGCGGTCCAGGTCGAGTTGCAGACTCTCCAGCCCCTCGGCGCACAGCCGTTCGACATCCTCCGTTTTGCGCGCGGTGGCGAACACCCGGTAGCCGCGGGCCTTGAGGCCGTGGGCCGCGAAATGGCCGATGCCGCTGGAGCAGCCGGTGATGAGGATGGCCTTTTGTGAATCCGCCATGGCGCGAACCTGCGAAACGGGCGCCGTCAGGCCAGCAGGGCCGCGACGATGCCGGTGATGAAGATGCCGTCGAAGGTGCCGGCCCCGCCGATCGAGGCAATGGGCGCGCCGAGCCTGCGGATGTCGGGCAGCCGCAGCAGGTCGGCGCCGATGAGCACGCCCAGGGTGCCGCTGATGTAGGCCAGCGCGGCGCTGTGCTCGACATCGATGAGCACCGCCGCGAGCGCCGCGGTCAAGGGGGCGACGAACACCGGCATGGCGACGCCGAGCCGCGGTATGGGCCGGCTGAAGCCGTAGGCGACGCTGCTGACGGCGGCGATCGCCAGCAGCACTTCGGCGGGCGGCAGCTCGATGCGGTGCAGCAGGTGCAGCGAGAACAGCACGGGAATGACGCAGCCGCCGACATTGACCGCGATCAGCGTGGTGCCCGTGAACGGCAGTTCCGGACCGCGCAGCAGGCCCGGCCAGGGCGGCGGCGTGCCGCCTTCCGGCGCCTCGGCCTGCACGCGCGTCACCGGCAGATTGATCAGGCTGCCGAACAAGGCGCACAGCAGCAGCACCAGCCCGGACTCGGGCGACAACCCGAGCTTCTCGAAGGCGATGGCCAGCAGTCCGATCTGCACGAAGGTCAGCAGCAGACCGAAGATCAGGATCAGCGCCAGCAGATGCAGGGGCGAGAAGGGCATCGGCTCAGGTCTCTTCGGCGGGTCGGGCGCAGATCTCCGCGCAGCCTGTCGCCAGCAGCCCGCTCAGCGCGATGGCATTGCTGGGGTGGGCGATGCTGTCGGTGCTGTGCAGACTGCGCACGCCGGCCTCGCGCAGCTGCCGTTCGGTGTCCGGATCGAACAGTGCGTGGGTCACCAGCGCATGCACGGCGGCGGCGCCGCGCCCGTACAGCAGCCCGGCGGCGCAGGCGAGCGTGCGGCCGGTGCTGGCGATGTCGTCGATCAGCGCCACCACGCGGTCGCGCACGTCGACGTCCGGGAGCCTGATGGCGACGCTGCGGTCACCGTGCCGCTGCTTGTGCGCGACGGCGCCCTGCAGTCCGCCCGCCCGGGCGGCGGCCGCCACCCAGGGGGTGGACTCCTCGTCCGGCCCGAGCAGCAGCGGCCGGTCGAAGTTGCGCGCCGCGAACTCGCCCAGCAGGGGTGCGGCGCTCAGGCTCAGTGCCCGCGTCGCCGGAACCGCGGTGGCGAGGTCGGGGACGCGATGCAGATGGGGGTCGACGCTGACGACGGCATCGAAATGATCCGCAAGCCAGCGGCCGACGACGCGCTGGCTGACGGCCTCGCCGGGGTTGAAGGCGATGTCCTGGCGCATGTAGCAGAGGTAGGGTGCGACCAGGATCAGTTCACGCGCGCCCAGTTCGCGCGCCGTGGCGGCGGCGATGAGCAGCTCCACCAGCTTGGCGTTGGGATCGTCCAGGCTGCGGCACAGAATGACGCGCGGAGGCAGCTGCCCGGGCAGCCGCAGGCGCGACTCGCCGTCGGGAAAACGGTGCAGTTCGATCTCCGCATACGGCACGCCGAGCGCCGCCGCCAGCGCGCGCGCCTGGGACGCGTAGTCGGGAAAGCCGAGCAGCAACGTCGTATCGGGCTGGATCATCGGACTTGACTCATTTCAGCCCGCTCCTACAAATGCCATGTATTGTGGAAAGCTCAATAAGCCGATGCCTTAAAAAAATGGCCACGAAATCCACGAAACCCACGAAATGTATTCTTGTAAACCTACATATCCCACTTTCGTGGGTTTCGTGGATTTCGTGGCAATAAAGTTTTTTCTGTGAACTTCCGCGCCATCAGCTCTCCGCCGCGAACGGCAGGCCCGCGTCGTAGTGGTCTTCGATGCGGTAGCCGTCGTCGCGCCGCGACAGGTTGCGGGCGAATTCAAAATCGGCGCGCACCTCGGCGTGGACGCGGTAGAGCGGTTCGCCGGCGGTGACCGGATCGCCGAGCTTCTTCAGCAGATCGACGCCCGCGCCCTTGCCCATCGGGGCGCCGGCCATGCGCGCGATGCGGGCGAGCTGATAGTTGTCGATGGCCGCGACCACGCCGTCGCGTTCGGCCGCGACCTCCAACTGCAGCGGCCCCGGCAGCGCGTGCGCCGTCTGCCGGCCCTGCGCGTCGATCAGGGCGTTCATCTTGGCGAGCGCCCGGCCCGATTCCAGGATGTCGCGCGCGATCGCATAGCCGTGGCCGCCGCGCACGTCGGGGTCGAATTCCAGGATGCGGCCGGCCAGGTGCAGTGATTTCTGGCGCAGATCGGCCGGCGCGTCCGGATCGTTCGCCAGCACCTGCATGACGTCGCGCGCCTCGAGCACCGGGCCGATGCCGCGGCCGACGGGCTGGCGGCCATCGGTGATGACGACCTCCAGGTGCAGGCCGAGCCGGTCGCCGACGTACTCGAACAGCTTGCGCAGCGCCAGCGCCTGACGCATCTGGCGCACCTTGGCGGTCGGTCCGACCGGGATGTCGATCAGCAGATGGGTGGAGCCGGCGGCGAGCTTCTTGGACAGGATGGAGGCGACCATCTGGCCCTGGGCGTCGATGCCGAGCGGGCGTTCCACCGCGATCAGGATGTCGTCCACCGGCGCGAGCCGTGCGGTGCCGCCCCAGGCCAGACAGCCGCGGTGCTTGCGTACCATCTCGTGCAGCCGGTCGGGGCTGAGCTCGACCTGGGCGAGCATCTCCATGGTGTCGGCGGTGCCGGCCGGCGAGGTGATGGCGCGGCTGGAGGTCTTGGGGATGAGCATGCCGTGCGCGGCGACGATCGGCACCACCAGCATCGACGTGCGGTTGCCGGGGATGCCGCCGATGCAGTGCTTGTCCGCGACCAGCGGTTCGTCCCAGTCCAGGCGGTCACCGGATTCCAGCATGGCCTGGGTGAGATACTGGATCTCGTCCCGGTCCAGGCCGGTCTGTCCGGAGGACACCAGGAAGGCCGCCATCTCGGTCTTGGAGTAGCGGTTGTCGACGATGTCGCGGGTGATGGCCTGGAAATCGTCCAGGGTCAGGCGCTCGCCGTTCATCTTGCGCCGCACGGCCTCCATGGAGTGCGGCGGTTCGGCGTGGGCGACCTTGACCTGCACGCCCTCGGCGCAGCCGAACTGGGCGAAGGCCTGCTCGGAGAGTCCCAGTTCGCAGGTGCTCACCAGGGCGGGATCGTCCACGACGTTGAGCACCGCGAGGATGCGGTGGCCGTGGTTGGTGATCTCGATCTTCGACAGCGCCTGGAAACCTTCGGCCCGGTAGAGCCCGCAGTCGCGGTTCATGTAGGCGACGTTCTCCCGGTAGGTGTCGACGGCGATCCGCTTGAGGGTCAGATGGGCGTCCTGGTTGGGCGCGGGCGTGGGTGGCTGCATGTGCGGGGGTTCGGTATGGATCTTGCTCGGTCGGTTCGATCGGATCTGCCGGCATTGTACCGTCAGTTCAGCGCCCGGGGGGAGTCCGGCGGCGCCGCGGCGGCCGCAGGGTGGAAATCGGCGCGGTTCCGGCGGAAGATCGCCGACAGGTGGACCGGAAGGGGGAGGGTGTGAGCGAAGCCGAGGATATCCAGGAGCCCGGGGAGCGGCGCGAGTACTTCCGCATCGGCGATCAGGTGCTGCTCAAGGTGCGCCCGGTCGACGCGAGTGAGGCCGACGCCATCGTCGAGCGCATCACCGACCGCGTGCCGGACCGCTTTACGGTGGCCGCCAATTTCGCCGTGAATTCGCGCGCCATGGCGCGCCTCCTGCACGGCGTGGCGGCCGATTCGCCGGATGCCGCGCGCTACATGAAGGCCCTGGACGCCAAGCTCAATCACCTCGCCCGCCTGTTCGTGCTCGAGGAGGTCGAGGCAGGCGGCTTTCCGCGGCTCGACGTCACCCTCAGCGCCGGCGGGGTGATCTTCCCCGCGGCACGTGAATTCGTGCCCGGCGACCTGCTGGAAATCCGCCTGGTGCTCCATCCCAGCATGACCGGTATCCTGACCGTATCGGAGGTGGTGCGCTGCGAGCGGCCCGATGACGGGTCCGCGGACAGGCCGTGGCGGGTGGCGGTGGAATACGTCCACATCCGCGAATCCGACCGCGATCTGCTGGTCAGCCACATCATGTCGCGCGAAACGGAGCTCCTGCGCCGCCAGCGCGGCGAGGACGACGCCTGACGTATCGCCGAAGACTTTTCAACACGCAGGCGCCGAAGGCGCGCGAAGGAACATCTAATAAAGATATTCTTGGCCACGGAAGCACACGGAAAAACACGGAAGATTATGAACAAGTCACACACAAGACCTCGGC
>CAYWKV010000150.1:4723-7599 GCA_964458835.1 uncultured Gammaproteobacteria bacterium
CCCTCGGATATCTTTCGTGGATTTCGGGGGTTTCGTGGCAAAGAAGGTTTTTTCCGTGTTTTTCCGTGTGCTTCCGTGGCCAAGATTTTTTGAGAAATTCCTTCGGTGTCTTCGTGTTGAAGGCAGTTCCGTCTCGCGGCCGGCGCTACGACCCCACGACCTCCAGTTCCGCGCCGTGCCCGGCCTCGCGCCGGCGTTCCTCCTGCTGCAGGGCCCACAGGCGGCTGTAGACGCCGCCCTCCGCGAGCAACGCCTGATGGCTGCCGCGCTCGACGATGTGGCCCTGGTCCATCACCAGGATGGTGTCGGCGTCGATGACGGTGGACAGGCGGTGGGCGATGACCAGGGTGGTGTGGTTGGCGGCGACCGCGTGCAGCGCCTCCAGGATGACCTGCTCGGAATGCGAGTCCAGGCTGGAGGTCGCCTCGTCGAAGATCAGGATGCGCGGGTTCTTCAGGATGGCGCGCGCGATGGCCACGCGCTGCTTCTCGCCGCCGGACAGCTTCAGCCCGCGTTCGCCGACCACGGTGTCGTAGCCCCTGGGCAGGCCGACGATGAAATCATGGATGTTGGCCAGTCGCGCCGCCTGTTCCACATCGTCGCGGGAGGCGCCGGGGCGGGCATAGGCGATGTTGTAGTAGAGCGTGTCGTTGAACAGCACCGTGTCCTGGGGGACGATGCCGATGGCGGCGCGCAGACTGTCCTGGGTGACGCCGCGGATGTCCTGGCCGTTGATCAGGACGCGCCCGCCGGTGACGTCGTAGAAGCGCAGCAGCAGCCGTCCCAGGGTGGATTTGCCGGCGCCGCTGGGACCGACTACCGCGACTTTGTGGCCGGCGGGGATGGCGAAGCTGACGCCGTGCAGGATCGGTCGCTCGGGGTCGTAGGCGAAGGACACGTCCTCGAAGCGCACCGTGCCGCTGCCGACATCCAGCGGCGCCGCATCCGGCCGGTCGACGATCTCCGGCCGCTTCTCCAGCACGTCGAACATCAGCCGCATGTCGGTGATGGCGTGTTTGAGCTGGCTGTAGACCACGCCCAGGAAATTGAGCGGGATGAACAGCTGCAGCAGGAAGGCGTTGACCAGCACCAGATCGCCGATGGTCAGTTCGCCCTTCACCACGCCCTGCGCCGCCAGGATCATCACACCCGTCACGCCCAGCGCGATGATGCTCGACTGGCCGACGTTCAGCGCCGACAGCGAGGTCTGGCTCTTGACCGCGGCGTCCTCCCACTGGCGCAGGGTGTGCTCGTAGCGTCGCAGTTCGTGGGCCTCGTTGCCGAAGTACTTCACCGTCTCGTAGTTGATCAGGCTGTCCACCGCCTGGGTGTTGCCCTGCGAGTCCATGTTGTTCATGGTGACGCGGTATTTCATGCGCCATTCGGTGATCAGAAAGGTGAAACCGATATACAGCACCACCGAGCCGAAGGTCACGACGGTGAACCAGACGTTGTACTTTGCGAGCAGGATGCCGGCGATCATCAGCACCTCCACCAGCGTCGGCAGGATGCTGAACACCATGTAGTTGAGCAGCGAGCTGACGCTGCGCGTGCCGCGGTCGATGTCGCGCGACACACCGCCGGTCTTGCGCTCCAGGTGATAGCGCAGCGACAGCCGGTGCAGATGCTCCAGCACCCGTACCGACACCGTGCGCATGGCGCCGTGGCGCACCCGGGCGAACACCGCGTCGCGTAATTCGTTGAACAGCGAGCTGCCCAGCCGCAGCGCGCCATAGCCGAGCAGCAGCGCCAGCGGCAGCGTCAGCTCGGGATGGACCTTGCCGTCGAGGCTGTCGACGATGTCCTTGAGGACCAGCGGGATGCCGACGTTGGCGGCCTTGGACAGGATCAGGAAGGCCAGGGCCAGGACCACCCGGCCCCGGTACTGCCACAGGAACGGCGCGAGGGCGCGCAGCGTCCTGACGTCGCTGGGTTTTGCGTCGGGCATTTCGGTGGCGTGGACGTAGCTGCGCATGGTCGGTATCCGGATGTGAACGGCCATTCTCACAAAATCGCCGGCGCGGGGGAAACAACCCGCCTGCAGCCCGGGGATATCCGCGCCGCTAGCATGGCCTGGACAGTGAATCGGGAGAGCATGCCATGAAACCTAGCGACGACCAGCGGGCCGCGGCGATCGCCGAGGCTGAGCGCCTGCGCGCCGCCGGCGAGGACGCACACTTCCTCGCCAGGACCTTGCTGTACCAGCGCGACCGTCTGCAGCACCTGGAGGAGGTCTTCAGGCTGACGGAGCGGCTGGTGAGGTTCGGGCAGGACGAGCACGAGCACGCCCTGCTGGTGAAGGCCCTGGAGGCCGCGCGGCAGGCCGAGGCCGCGGCCCAGGGCCGGGAGGCCGGCGAGCTCGGACTGGCCTGAGCCCGCCTTGACTTTTCCACCCCCGGACCGCATGTTTCGCGCCAGAATCAGCAACGGGCCTGCCGTTGCCAAACGACTTCGTTCCGGGGGTGATGTCATGCCGATCTACGAATACCGCTGTGGCAGTTGCGGCCACGAACTGGAGTCCCTGCAGAAACTCAGCGACCCACCCCTCACGGATTGCCCGGAATGCGGTAAGTCCGCGCTGCAAAAACAAATTTCGGCAGCCGGCTTCCGCCTGTCCGGTGGCGGCTGGTACGAGACCGACTTCAAATCCGGGAACAAGCGCAACGTCGCCGAAAAGGACAGCGGCGGCGCCGCGACGGCCTCCTCCGGTGGGCACAGCTGTGGCTCGGGCGGCTGTGGGACCTGTTCCTGACAGGATGCGGGGCGAGGGCCAGGGGCCTAAGGGGTAGAGATTAGGGACTATCGAGGCGGGGTTGCCGCGCTCGCGAAGGCGAGCCCAATGCACCTGTAGGAGCGGCCTTGGCCGCGAACGGTTC
>CAYWKV010000151.1:0-7533 GCA_964458835.1 uncultured Gammaproteobacteria bacterium
AACCCGTGCGCGGCGGTCCCATCGGCGACCTGCTGTGCCGCATCGTCGTCGAGACGCCGGTCAACCTCAGCGCACGGCAGAAGGAACTACTCGCCGAGTTCCAGAAGACCATGGAGCAAGGCGGCAGCACCCACAATCCGCAGGCGAGTTCGTGGCTGGACGGGGTGAAGAAATTCTTCGACGGGATGGGGCTGTAATCGGGCTCCGTCATTGCGAGCGCAGCGTTCCCTCGTCATTGCGAGCGGAGCGAAGCAATCTCCCACCGAGCACCGCCCTGGCCTTTATTCCGCCCTGGCTGGGCGGGTTACTTTTCTTTGTCTCGCCAAAGAAAAGTAACCAAAAGAAAGGCGACCCCGACGGCTTGCCCCGCTGCGCGGGGTTCCCTGCGCTCCTCGCCCTTTTGCGCGCTCGCCTGACTCGCAGTCCGTTCGGCGCGTCGGCTGCGCCGCCGCACCGCCCGAACAGCTCAAACAGGAGGCTCGCTTCATCGCAAAAGGGCTGCGGTGCTCGGCTGCGCCGACGGGGAGGGGAAACCGAAAACCGAAAACCGAAAACCGAACTTCCAGCCTTGCCTTCAGGCCCGTTATTCGAACAGATCGGCGTGCGTGCCTGCACGCGTGAAGATGATGGCCCCATCATCCCGCAGATCGTAGATCAGTAGGAAATCCCCCGCCGATGTGACATTCCCGGAAACCTTTCCATTCTCCGGTGAGGCCGTGATCGAGATGTTCCGGCGGTAACGGCCCGTCGTTGGCGATCAATAGCAGCATCACCTCCTTGAGGCGCTGCATATCGTACCGACCCGAACGGCTCAGGCGTTCCCAGTCCTTGAGGAACTGACGGGTCCTATCGCTTCTTCTTGGCAGGCTTGCGCGCTTGTCCCGCGCCGGTCTTTTCGAGGTCATCCATGAGCCTCTCGGTGGTCGCGAATTTCGCCTTGCGGATCGAACGCGCCTGCTTCATCGCCGCGCGCGTGGTCGCATTCGGGGTCCTGACCTCGAACGGCAGCCCCTGCTGGGCCACGACCTGGCGCAGGAACAGGCGGATCGCGTCGCTGAGCTTCAGGCCGCAATCGGCCAGCACCTCGGTGGCGCGTTCCTTGAGGTCCGGCTCGATCCGGGAGCGGACATCGGTGGTCTTGAGATTCGGCAGCATGGGTGTGGGGTCCTGACGCGGGTCGCGGGTGGCGCCGGCTGTGTAGGCGCAATGTAGCTACATTGGGGCTACTTGTCCAGGCGGCTATCCGTCATTGCGAGCGGAGCGAAGCAATCTCCCGGTTCGTAGAGCCGCCTCTCGCCTTGGCCTTTCTTCCGCCCTGACTGGGCGGGTTACTTTTCTTTGGCGGAGCAAAGAAAAGTACCTCGCCCCAGCAGGGGCGAAACAGCGGCCAGGGCAGCGCTCGGCAGGGAGATTGCTTCCCGCCACGGCCTCTGGCCTCGCGGCTAAAGGCTCACGCGCTCGCAATGACGGTTCCCGCAATCCGCAATGACGGCATCCACGACGGACCGCCAAGCCACCCGCCCGGGTACCCCAAACCCGCTGAATCGGTTAGTCTTCCCGCCCATCCACCAGCGAACGACGAGACCGACCGCATGACCACCCGCATCGCCATCGCCGGCGCCGCCGGCCGCATGGGCCGCGCCCTGATCGAGGCCGTCAGCCAGGCCGAGGGCGTCACCGTGACCGCCGCCTTCGAGCATCCCGAACACGGCCTGATCGGCTCGGACGCCGGTCTGCTCGCCGGGCTCGGCGGGATCGGCGTGCCGCTGTCCGCCGACGTCGCCGCCGCGACCGGCGCCTTCGACGTGCTGATCGACTTCACCCGCCCGCAGGTCACGCTGGCGAACCTGGCCGTATGCCGCGCCGCCGGGCGGCGCATGGTCATCGGCACGACCGGCTTCAGCGACGCGGAGAAGGCGCAGCTGCAGGCGGCGGGCGCCGACATCGGCATCGTCTTCGCGCCGAACATGAGCGTCGGCGTGAACCTGTGCCTGAAGCTGCTCGACATGGCCGCGCGCGTGCTGGGCGACGAGGTCGACGTCGAGATCATCGAGGCGCACCACCGCCACAAGGTCGACGCGCCGTCGGGCACGGCGCTGCGCATGGGCGAGGTGGTAGCCGCCGCGCTCGGTCGCGACCTGAAGGAGTGTGCGGTCTACGGCCGCGAGGGCGTCACCGGCGAGCGCGACCGCAAGACCATCGGCTTCGAGACCATCCGTGCCGGCGACATCGTCGGCGACCATACTGTGCTGTTCGCCGGCATCGGCGAGCGCATCGAGATCACCCACAAGGCCTCCAGCCGCATGACCTTCGCCAAGGGCGCGGTGCGCGCGGCGGACTGGCTGATGGGCCGCGGCACCGGTCTGTACGACATGCAGGACGTGCTCGATCTGAAGACCTGATCTGCGCCGGCCGGTGTGCCCCGCACGGGCCGGCGCGCACGGTACCGCATTGATTTCTCTGTGCAGTCCCGGCCCGAAATCCGGTCGTTCCGAATAGACAGGTCGGACGGCGTCCGCTACAATTCGCCCCCGTGGTCGCCCCTGCGGCATACATCCAAATCCATCGAGCGGGACGGTCCGGACGGACCCTCCCGCTTTGCATATCTGATACTTGGAGGTCCCCTTGCGGAAGCCGGCCCTGCTGGTCCTGGAAGATGGCAGTACGTTCCGGGGCGAATCCATCGGCGTCGACGGGCAGACCACGGGCGAGGTGGTCTTCAATACGGCGTTGACCGGCTATCAGGAGATCCTCACCGATCCCTCCTACGCGCGGCAGATCGTGACGCTCACCTATCCCCACATCGGCAATGTGGGCGTCAATCCCGAAGACGAAGAATCGGCGCACGTCCACAGCGCCGGACTGGTGGTGCGCGACGTGCCGCTGCTGCACAGCAATTGGCGCGCCCAGGAATCCCTCGAAGCCTATCTGGCACGGCGCAAGGTGGTCGGCATCGCCGGCATCGACACCCGCCGGTTGACCCGCATCCTGCGCGAGAAGGGTGCGCAGGCCGGCTGCATCATGGCCGGCGACGGCCTCGACGAGGCGGCCGCCCTGGCCAGCGCGCGTGCCTTCCCGGGTCTGACGGGCATGGACCTCGCCCAGGTGGTCACCACCCATCGACCTTACGAATGGGTGCAGGGCAGCTGGACCCTGGAGGGCGGTCTGCCGGCGGCGCCGCACCCGATCGAGGAGAAGCTGCCCTACCACGTGATCGCCTACGACTACGGCGTCAAGCGCAACATCCTCCGCATGCTGGTCGACCGCGGCTGCCGCCTGACGGTGGTTCCGGCGCAGACGCCGGCCAGTGAGGTGTTCAAGCTGAAGCCGGATGGCGTGTTCCTGTCCAACGGACCGGGCGATCCCGAGCCCTGCGACTACGCCGTCGCGGCGATCCGCGAGTTCACCGCGCGCAAGCTTCCGCTGTTCGGCATCTGCCTCGGCCATCAGCTGCTCGGCCTGGCCAGCGGCGCGCGCACGATGAAGATGAAGTTCGGCCACCACGGCGCCAACCACCCGGTGCAGGATCTCGCCAGTCGCGCGGTGATGATCACCAGCCAGAATCACGGCTTCGCGGTCGACGAGGCGACGCTGCCGGCGAACCTGAAGCCGACGCACCGTTCGCTGTTCGACGGCACCCTGCAGGGCATGGAACGCACCGACTGTCCGGCCTTCAGCTTCCAGGGTCACCCCGAGGCGAGCCCCGGCCCGCACGATGTCGCACTACTGTTCGAACGATTCGTAGAGTCGATCAAACAGTATCGAGGGACGAGGGACTAGGGACGAGGGAAACCAACATCGTCCTAGCACCTAGAACCTAGCTACTAGAACCTGATTTCATGCCAAAACGTACCGACATACACAGCATCCTGATCCTCGGCGCCGGTCCCATCGTGATCGGCCAGGCCTGCGAGTTCGACTATTCCGGCGCCCAGGCCTGCAAGGCGCTCAAGGAGGAGGGTTACCGGGTCGTCCTGGTGAACTCCAATCCGGCGACCATCATGACCGACCCGGAGATGGCCGACGCCACCTACATCGAGCCCGTCGAGTGGCGCACGCTGGCGAAGATCATCGAAACCGAGCGGCCCGATGCGCTGCTGCCGACCATGGGCGGGCAGACGGCGCTGAACTGCGCGCTGGATCTGGCCAGGCATGGTGTGCTCGAGCAGTTCGGCGTGGAGATGATCGGCGCCACCCGCGATGCCATCGACAAGGCCGAGGACCGCGACCGCTTCCGCCAGGCCATGAAGAAGATCGGCCTGTCGATGCCGCGCTCGGCCATCGCGCACAGCATGGAGGAGGCGCTGCAGGTGCAGGTGCAGATCGGCTTCCCGACCATCATCCGGCCGTCCTTCACCATGGGCGGCAGCGGCGGCGGCATCGCCTACAACAAGGAGGAGTTCGTCGAGATCTGCGAACGTGGCCTGGACCTCTCGCCGACCAATGAGCTGCTGATCGAGGAATCGGCGCTCGGCTGGAAGGAATACGAGATGGAGGTGGTGCGCGACCGCAACGACAACTGCATCATCGTCTGCTCCATCGAGAACTTCGATCCGATGGGCGTGCACACCGGCGACTCCATCACCGTCGCGCCGGCGCAGACGCTGACCGACCGGGAATACCAGATCATGCGCGATGCCTCGCTGGCGGTACTGCGCGAGATCGGCGTGGATACCGGCGGCTCCAACGTGCAGTTCGCCATCAATCCTGTCGACGGCCGCATGATCATCATCGAGATGAATCCGCGCGTGTCGCGTTCCTCGGCGCTGGCCTCCAAGGCCACCGGCTTCCCGATCGCCAAGGTCGCGGCCAAGCTGGCAGTCGGCTATACGCTGGACGAGCTCAAGAACGACATCACCGGCGGTGCCACGCCGGCCTCGTTCGAGCCGTCCATCGACTACGTGGTGACCAAGGTGCCGCGCTTCACCTTCGAGAAGTTTCCGCAGGCCAATCCGCGCCTGACCACGCAGATGAAATCGGTGGGCGAGGTCATGGCCATCGGCCGCACCTTCCAGGAGTCGCTGCAGAAGGCGCTGCGCGGCCTGGAGACCGGCATCGACGGTCTCGACGAGCGCATCGACCCCGAGGCCGAGGACGCGCGCGACATCCTGCGCCGTGAGCTGTACGAGGCGGGCCCGGAGCGCATCCTGTACGTGGGCGACGCCTTCCGCCTGGGCATGTCGGTCGAGGAGGTCTACGACATCTCCAGGATCGATCCCTGGTTTCTGGTGCAGGTCGAGGAGCTCATCCGCCTGGAGGGCGAGGTGCGCGTCGCCGGGCATGCGGGCCTGACGGCCGACTTTCTGCGCCAGCTCAAGCGCAAGGGCTTCTCCGACCGGCGCCTGGCGCGGCTGCTCGATGCCCGCGAGAAGGAGATCCGCGATCTGCGCCGCGAGCTCGGCGTGCGTCCGGTGTACAAGCGCGTCGACACCTGCGCGGCGGAGTTCGCCACCAGCACCGCCTACATGTACTCCACCTACGAGGAGGAGTGCGAATCGCAGCCGACCTCGCGCGACAAGATCATGGTGCTGGGCGGCGGCCCCAATCGCATTGGCCAGGGTATCGAGTTCGACTATTGCTGCGTGCACGCCGCGCTCGCCATGCGCGAGGACGGCTACGAGACCATCATGGTCAACTGCAATCCCGAGACGGTGTCGACCGACTACGACACCTCGGACCGTCTGTATTTCGAGCCGCTGACGCTGGAAGACGTGCTGGAGATCATCGACAAGGAGCAGCCCAAGGGCGTGATCGTGCAGTATGGCGGCCAGACGCCGTTGAAGCTCGCGCGCGACCTGGAGGCCAACGGCGCGCCCATCATCGGTACCAGCCCGGATTCCATCGACCTTGCCGAGGACCGCGAGCGCTTCCAGCACATGATCGACAAGCTGGGCCTGAAGCAGCCGCCCAACCGCACGGCACGCACCGAGGAGCAGGCCATCAAGCTCGCCGCCGAGATCGGCTATCCGCTGGTGGTGCGGCCGTCCTACGTGCTCGGCGGCCGCGCCATGGAGATCGTCTACAACGAGGATGACCTGCGACGTTATATGCGCGAGGCAGTGAAGGTCTCCAACGAATCGCCGGTGCTGCTCGACCGTTTCCTCGACGACGCCGTCGAGGTCGACGTCGATGCCATCTGCGACGGCACCGACGTGCTGGTCGGTGGCATCATGGAGCATATCGAGCAGGCCGGCGTGCACTCCGGCGACTCGGCCTGTTCGCTGCCGCCGTACACCCTGAGTGCCGCGATCCAGGACCGCCTGCGCGAGCAGATGCGCGCCATGGCGATGGAGCTGAAGGTGGTCGGCCTGATGAACACCCAGTTCGCCATCAAAGGCGATGACATCTATGTGCTGGAGGTCAATCCACGCGCGTCGCGTACCGTACCCTTCGTCTCCAAGGCGACCGGACGGCCGCTGGCGAAGATCGCCGCGCGCTGCATGGCCGGTACCTCGCTGGTCGCGCAGAACGCCACCCGCGAGCGCATCCCGCCGTTCTTCTCGGTGAAGGAGGCGGTGTTCCCGTTCATCAAGTTCCCCGGCGTCGATCCGCTGCTGGGGCCGGAGATGAAGTCCACCGGCGAGGTGATGGGCGTGGGCCGCAGCTTCGGCGCCGCCTTCGGGCGTGCCCAGCTGGGTGCCGGCGTGGTGCTGCCCGCCAACGGCAAGATCTTCATCAGCGTGCGCGAGGCCGAGCGCGGGGCGGCGGTGGCGCGGGCCGGCGATTTCGTCCGGCGCGGCTGCGAGGGGGTGGCGACCCGCGGCACGGCGGCGGCGATCGCCGCCGCCGGCATCCCGGTGGAGATCGTCAACAAGGTGGCCGAGGGGCGGCCGCACATCGTGGACATGATCAAGAACAATCAGATCCGCTATATCGTCAACACGACGGAGGGCAAGCAGGCCATCGCCGACTCGTACGCCATCCGTCGTAACGCACTGCAGCACAAGGTCAACTACAGCACGACGCTGGCGCACGGCAAGGCGACCTGCATGGCGCTGGACAGTCTCGACAATGTCGAGGTCAACCGGCTGCAGACGCTGCATCAGGAGTTGCCCGCATGAGCAAGGTGCCACTGACGGTGCGCGGCGCCGAAAAATTGCGCGCGGAACTGCAGCAGCTCAAGACGGTCGAGCGTCCGCGCATCATCCAGGCCATTGCCGAGGCGCGCGCCCACGGCGACCTGAAGGAGAATGCCGAATACCACGCCGCCCGCGAACAGCAGAGCTTCGTGGAGGGTCGTATCAAGGAGATCGAGGGCAAGCTCAGCCACGCCCAGATCATCGACGTGACCAAGATGACGGCCACCGGCAAGGTCGTGTTCGGCGCCACTGTGGTCATCGCCGACGAGGACAGCGGCGAGGAAGTGACCTACCAGATCGTCGGCGAGGACGAGGCCGACATCAAGGAAAGCCTGATCTCCGTGAACTCGCCCATCGCCCGCGCCCTGATCGGCAAGCAGGAGGGCGATGTCGCCACCGTGCAGGCCCCGGGCGGCGCCCGTAACTTCGAGATCGTCGAAGTGCGGTACGAGTA
>CAYWKV010000152.1:0-7504 GCA_964458835.1 uncultured Gammaproteobacteria bacterium
ACCTGCGCCTCGATCACCTGCGGCTGCCGCCGGCCGAGGGCGAGGCCGAACCCGCGGCGCGCCTCGCGCCGGCGCGCCTGCCGGCCCTGGATGCCGAGATCGGCCGCTTCCTGCTTGGCGATCTCGACCTGGGCCGTGTTACCCTGCGCAGCCACCCGCTGGCCGACGGCCTCGCCGCGCGCCAGCTGGACGTCGCGGCTGGGGGGCTGGAGCTCGGCGCCACCGGTGAATGGACCCGCCGGGCCGGCGCGGACGCCTCGCGGTTCCGCATCGATTTGCGGGCGGGCGAGCTGGGGCGGTTGCTGGCGGCGTTCGGCTATGCCGGCACCGTGGTCGGTGGCGAGACCCGCGGCGAGATCGACGCCAACTGGCCCGGCAGCCCGGCGGAGTTCGCCTTGCAGAAGCTCGAGGGCTCGTTGGCGCTGCGCATCGGCGCGGGCCGGCTGGTGAACGTCGAGGCCGGCGCCGGGCGCGTGTTCGGCCTGTTCAGCCTGCAGGGATTGCGCCGCCGCCTGGCCCTGGATTTCAGTGACGTGTTCGAGAAGGGCTTCAGCTTCGACCGCATCGAGGGTCATTTCACCCTGCTGGATTCGGACGCCTACACCAACGATCTGGTGGTCGAGGGGCCGGCGGCGCGCATCGAGATTTCCGGCCGCACAGGCCTGGCGCGCCATGATTACGATCAGCTGGTGACGGTCATCCCGCAGGTCCAGTCGAGCCTGCCGCTGGCGGGGGCGCTGGCCGGCGGCCCGGTGGTCGGTGCGGCCCTGCTGCTGGCGGACAAGTTGTTTGCCGCACAGTTGGAGGAGCTGACGCGCTTTGCGCGCTATCAGTACACGGTGACGGGCAGCTGGGACGACCCGCAGCTGCAGCCGGTCGGCAATCCGGTACGGGGCTTGCAGGACAAATCGGAAGCCGACCCGGACGCGGGCGGCGCGCAGTAGGGTGTAATGAAGGCTAGGCCGAGTGGCACTTACTTAAGGAATCTCTGATTAATTCATCGTACCGTCATTGCGAGCGAAGCGAAGCAATCTCCTTCGACGGCAGATCAACAGCTTGGAGATTGCCGCGTCGCTGCGCCCATAGAACCCCTTCGGGGTTCATTACGGGTACCTTATCCTTCGGATCAAGGCATCCTCGCAATGACGGATTAATCAGAGGTTCCTTAAGCCAATGTCTTGAAAAAATGGCCACGGAACCCGCGGAACGACACGGAAAAAGGCTCATTGTAAACACGCGAAAACCCGACCACGGAGGGATGATGCTGAGGTTACGCAATGCATGCTTTCCGTGTTGTTCCGTGGATTCCGTGGCCAAGACGGGTTTAAGTGAGTGCTATTCAGGCTAGGCCGCGGCCGGCGACGGCATCCGGGCGAACGTTTGGGAGTGAGGACGGCGGAACCCGCCGGCGAGGCAGGAAAATGACGAAAGTGGCATGCATCCAGATGGCCTCCGGGCCGAACGTCGGCGCGAATCTGTTCGAGGCCGAGAAGCTCGTCTACCAGGCGAGCCGGCAAGGCGCACGCCTGGTCGTGCTGCCGGAGAATTTCGCCATCATGGGCCTGAAGGAGACCGACAAGGTGGCGGTGCGCGAACGGGACGGTCACGGTCCGATCCAGGAGTTCCTGGCGCATACCGCCAAGCGCCTGGGCGTGTGGCTGGTGGGCGGCACCATCCCGCTGGAGGCCGGCGATCCGGCCAAGGTGCGCGCGGCCTGTCTGGTCTACGACGACCGCGGCCGGCGGGCGGCGCGCTACGACAAGATCCATCTGTTCGACGTGCAGGTGGTCGGCAGCGATGAGCGCTACACCGAGTCCGAGACCATCGAGCCGGGCAGCGACCTGGCGGTGGTGGAGACGCCCTTCGGCCGGCTCGGCCTGGCGGTCTGCTACGATCTGCGTTTTCCCGAGCTGTTCCGCGCGCTGCTCGATCGGGGCATGGACATGATCGCGGTGCCGTCGGCGTTCACCGCCATCACCGGCCGCGCCCACTGGGAGACGCTGGTGCGCACCCGCGCCATCGAGAACCTCTGCTACGTGTTCGCCGCCGCGCAGGGCGGCTATCACGTCAACGGCCGCGAGACCCACGGCGACACCATGATCGTAGACCCCTGGGGCACGGTGCTCGACCGCCTGCCGCGCGGCTCCGGCGTGGTCTGCGCCGACATCGACCTGGAGCGCGTCAAGAGCACCCGCCGCCACTTCCCCGCCGTCGACCACCGGCGGCTCCATTGCGGGTGATGAGTCGCGATAAGGGCAACTTCTACCGCGAAGGACGCCAAGGCGCGCGAAGGAAATACTGATAAAGAATCCAAAAACCGCATTTGCCACGGAAACACACGGAAACACACCAAAGCTGAGGACACGTCGGGTTTTGCATTCCGTGTACTTCCGTGTGTTTCCGTGGCTGAAATGAGTTTTTTGGTTTATCGCTCGTCGATGATTTACCCTTGTGCGCCTTTGCGTCCTTCGCGGTCGAAGTGTTTTTCACGCACACAGGCCACCCCAGGGTTGAGTCCGGCCATCCCATCGCGTACCTTTGAACCCCTTTGCAGTGACGACCAGAACAGTCCATGACGGCTTCCACGCTTGAACTCGCCCGCGAGCGGCTGCTCGCTCCCGCCGGCATCGGCGACTCCGATCTCGGCACCGTGCTCGACCGGTTGCTGGGGCACGCCATCGACAGCGCCGATCTGTATTTCCAGTCCACCCGCTTCGAGTCGTGGGTGCTGGAGGACGGCATCGTCAAGGAAGGCAACCACAGCATCGAGCAGGGTGCCGGCGTGCGCGCCGTCAGCGGCGACAAGACCGGCTTCGCCTATTCCGACGAGATCGTCATGCCGGCGCTCGTCGAGGCGTCACGGCAGGCGCGTGCCATCGCGCGCAGCGGTCGGCAGGCGGGCGTGCAGGCCTGGCGGCCGAGCGGCGCGCTGGGACTGTACCGGCCGGTCGATCCGCTGGATAGTCTGAGTGCCGACGCCAAGGTCGATCTGCTCAAGCGTGTCGATGCCGAGGCCCGCCGCATCGATCCGCGCGTGCAGCAGGTGATCGTCAGCCTCGCCGGCGTTCACGAGGTCGTGCTGGTCGCGGCCAGCGATGGCACGCTGGCCGGTGACGTGCGCCCGCTGGTGCGCCTGAGCGTGTCGGTCATCGTCGAGCACGACGGCCGGCGCGAGCAGGGCAGCAGCGGCGGCGGCGGGCGCGGCGGCTACGACATGTTCCTGGAGGGCGAGCGTGCCTACGAACACGCCCGCGAGGCCGTGCGCCAGGCGCTGGTGAACCTCGAGGCGGTCGATGCGCCGGCCGGCAACATGACGGTGGTGCTCGGTCCTGGCTGGCCGGGTGTGCTGCTGCACGAGGCCATCGGTCATGGCCTCGAAGGTGATTTCAACCGCAAGGGCACCTCGGCCTTCGCCGGCCGGATCGGCCAGAAGGTCGCCTCGGAACTGTGCACCGTGGTCGACGACGGCACGCTGCCGGGCCGGCGCGGCTCGCTCAACATCGACGACGAGGGCACGCCCACGCAGTGCACCGTGCTGATCGAGAACGGCGTGCTCAAGGGCTACATGCAGGACAAGATGAATGCGCGCCTGATGGGCGTGGAGCCCACCGGCAACGGCCGCCGCGAATCCTACGCGCACCTGCCCATGCCGCGCATGACCAACACCTACATGCTCGCCGGACAGTCCGATCCCGAGGAGATCATCCGCTCCGTGGACAAGGGGCTGTATGCCGTGAACTTCGGCGGCGGCCAGGTGGACATCACCTCCGGCAAGTTCGTGTTCTCCGCGAGCGAGGCCTACCTGATCGAGAAGGGCAGGGTCACGCGCCCGGTGAAGGGCGCGACGCTGGTCGGCAACGGCCCGGACGTGCTCACGCGCGTATCCATGGTCGGCAACGACCTCAAGCTCGACCAGGGCGTCGGCACCTGCGGCAAGGAAGGCCAGAGCGTCCCCGTCGGCGTCGGCCAGCCGACCCTGCGCGTCGACGGCCTGACCGTGGGCGGTACCAGCGCGGGGTAAACCGTATCAACTTTAACCGCAAAGGACGCGAAGGCGCGCGAAGAAAAGCGAAAACATGATGGCCACGAAATCCACGAAACCCACGAAAAGGATTTATGTTTACACCCATTAGCTTTCGTGGGTTTCGTGGATTTCGTGGCTATAGAGGTTTTCCTTTGCGCGCCTTTGCGTCCTTCGCGGTAGAAATGGGTTTTCGTGCTGTAGTCAGGGCACGGCTTCATCCAGCTCGCGCAGATACCTGAACAGGCTGCGCGCGCTGGCCGGGGGTTTGTTGCGGTCGCGTTCCTGCTGCGCCTGGCGGATGAGCTGGCGCAGGTGCTGGCGGTCGGCGTGGGGATAATCGTCGAGGATCGCGCCGAGCGCCGCGTCGCCCTCGGCGACGAGCCGGTCGCGCAGTTGTTCCAGGTGATGGAAGCGCTGCGCCGCGCGGCGGTCGGCCTGCTGCATGGCCTCGAGCCGGGCACGGATCGGTTCGGCGTCGAGGTTGCGCATGAGCTTGCCGATGTACTGCAGCTGCCGGCGCCGGCCGCCGTGCGCGGTGATGCGCCGGGCCAGATCGATGGCTTCGCGCAGCTTCTCGGGCAGTTCGATGCGATCCAGCCGGGCCTGCGGCAGCTCGACCAGCTCGCGCCCCAGGTCCTGCAACGCCTCCGCGTCGCGTTTGAGCTGCGACCGGCTGGGCCGCTCGTCGGTATCGATGTCGAAGTCGTCCTGGTTCATGCGAAGAGATTTAACCACGAAGGCGCGGGCGGGAAAATGATTTAGCCACGAAATCCACGAAACCCGCGAAAATGAATGATGCGGAATCTCCATTCGTCATGTTCGTGGGTTTCGTGGATTTCGTGGCCATCGGATTTGGATTTCAGACGAGGTCGCAGATGACGAACCAAGCAGTGGAAACCCACGGTGCCGCGCTGCCGCAGCCGGAGGAACTGGAGGCTCTCGTGCGGCTGGTGCTGGACGAGGCGAAGGCCTGCGGGGCCACCGCCGCCGAGGCCGGCGTCAGCCTGGAGGCGGGGCTGTCGGTGACGGTGCGCCTGGGCGAGGTCGAGACCCTGGAATACCACCGCGACCGCGGTGTCGGCGTGACGGTGTACGTCGGCCGGCGCAAGGGCTCGGCGAGTACCTCGGACTTCGGGCCGCAGGCCCTGCGCGAGACGGTGCGTGCGGCCTGCGACATCGCCCGCTACACCAGCGAGGACACCTGCGCCGGTCTGGCCGACGCCGCATTGATGGCGACTGACATCCCCGATCTGGATCTCTGCCATCCGTGGGACATCGACGCCGCGGGCGGCATCGAGATCGCCCGGCGCTGCGAGACAGCGGCGCGCGACGCCGATGTGCGCATCAGCAACTCCGAGGGCGCGACGCTGTCCAGCCATCAGGGCCTGCGCGTGTACGGCAACAGCCACGGCTTCATCGCCGGCTATCCGAGCACCCGCCACAGCATCAGCTGCTCGGTCATCGCCGGCCGTGACGAGCACATGCAGCGCGACGACTGGTACACCATCGCCCGCCGGCACGAGGAGCTGGAGGCGGCCGAGCGGGTCGGGCAGCGCGCCGCCGGGCGCGCCGTGCGCCGTCTGGACGCACGTTGTCTGTCCACCCGCCAGGTCCCGGTGATCTTCGCCGCCGACATCGCCACCGGCCTGTTCCGCAGCTTCGTCGGCGCCGTCCGCGGCGGCGCCTTGTACCGCAAATCCAGCTTCCTGCTCGATCACCTCGGGCGGCAGATCTTCCCGGACTTCGTGCATATCCACGAACAGCCGCATCTGCGCGGCGCACTCGGCAGCGCGCCCTTCGACGGCGAGGGCGTGGCGACGCGTGCGCGCGATCTGGTCAGCGGCGGGGTGCTGCAGGGCTATGTGCTGGATAGTTATTCGGCACGCCAGCTCGGTATGCAGACCACCGGCAATGCCGGCGGCGTGCACAATCTGACGGTGGATTCCGGCCCGCTGGACTTCGACGGCCTGCTGCGCGAGATGGGCCGCGGCCTGCTGGTGACCGAGCTCATGGGGCAGGGCGTGAACATGGTGACCGGTGACTATTCGCGCGGCGCCGCCGGCTTCTGGGTGGAGAACGGCGTGATCCAGTATCCCGTCGAGGAAATCACCATCGCCGGCAACCTCAAGGACATGTTCAGGGCCGTCGTCGCCATCGGCAGCGACATCGAGTGCCGCGGCAACTACCGCACCGGCTCGGTGCTCATCGAACGCATGACCGTGGCGGGCGAGTAGGTCGCGCAGGGGGCGGGCGCGGCGCAGCTGCACAACCTGCGAAACTGGCGGCCGGGCGGCCGGCACATGGCACCGTCTGCGGCCCGCGGTGGCGCGCGCGTGATGCATTGCCGCGATTCCAGCGATACGATCTTTTTGCTACCGCCCATGCATCCCGCCTCCGCTGGACTTTTCCGGCGGCATGCCCTAAAAATGCCGTCATGGCCACCCAGCCAGCCAAGAACGAGCAATAACAATAAGCCCGGATCGCGCTTCCCGCGGATATCGGGATGGGAGCAGGACAGATGGGCATCCGTACCGCGCTCGTGGTCGACGACTCGCGTTCAGCGCGCTGTATCCTTCAACGTCTCCTGGAACAGCGGCAGATACGCGTCGAACTGGCCGATTCGGCCCAGCAGGCGTTCGTCTACCTGCGCCGGCACCGCCCGGACGTGGTGTTCATGGATGACATGATGCCGGGCACGGAAGGCGGCGAGGCCATCGAACGCCTGGGCGCCGATCCACGCACCGCCGATATCCCGATCATCCTCTATACCGGGCGCGATTACGCGACGGACGTCCGGCCGCTGTCGCGGCGGGGCGTGATCGGGGTGCTCAGCAAACCGTTCACGGCCGATGACGTCAACGCCCTGCTCGCCAGACTCGGCGACGCCGGCGCGCCGCGCGAGCGTCCGCTGACGCCGCGGCTGGTGCGCCTGCCGCAGGCACCGGCGTCATCCGAAGACACGCCTACCCCGCAGCCCCGCGATACCTGCGTCGAACGGCGTATGCGGCGCACCGCGGGCCTCAAGGCGGAGGTGCGCCTGGCTGCGGATCAGGTGCTCGGCGAAGCGCTGGAGTCCGAAGTGGAGGCGCGGATCGAGCGCCATGCCACCGCCTGGCGCCGTACGCTGGAGGAGGTGCGCGGCGAACAGGCCCGCGCCCAGTCACAGCTGCTGGACGAGCGCCTGCCGCGCGTCCTGGAACTGCTGGAGCAGCGCCTGGAACAGCGCCTGGAACGGCACGCGGCGGACGTCGAGCGGTGGGTCCGGGAATCCGCCGGGACGGACAATCTCGGGCCGCTGCAATGCACCCGGGTCGCGCACATTGCGCGCACGGAGGCGCACGCGGCCGTCGAGCGTGCCGCCAGCCGGAGTGCCCGCCGCGTCGCGGCCGAACTCATGCGGGGCGATATCCATGCGCTGGCGCTGCGTGTGGAGCGGCTGCGGCGGCGAACCAGCCGCGTGATCGCGGCGGCGGCGGTGGC
>CAYWKV010000153.1:0-3349 GCA_964458835.1 uncultured Gammaproteobacteria bacterium
CAGACTTGGTTGCGGCCGTGGGCCTTGGCGGCGTACAGCGCGCGGTCGGCCAGGGTGAGCAGTTCGGTGAGGCCGACGTCGGTGTCGCCGGCCGTGGAGGCCAGTCCGATGCTGACCGTGATGGGGTGGCCTGCGGGCCGCAGGGCCTCGATCTCCTGGCGCAGGGACTCGGCCCGGCCCTGAGCCTCCCGCAGGGCGCAGCGGGGCAGGAGTACTGCGAACTCCTCGCCGCCGAAGCGCACAGCGATGGTGTCCTCGCGCAGTTTCTCGGAGAGCAGGTTGCCGAGGGCTTCGAGGACGCGATCTCCGGTGATATGGCCGTAGTTATCGTTCAATTTCTTGAAATGGTCGATATCGAGCAGCATCGCCGACACCGGCTGGTTGCGCCGGTCGGTCAGGAACCGCTCGCCATGATCGAGCAGGAAGCGCTTGTTGCGGACGCCCGTCAGGCTGTCGGTGATGGCCAGCCGGTGCATCTCCTCGGTCTGGCACTTCAGGGCCGCGAACTGCTGCTTGATGAGCAGCAGCGAGCGGATGCGGGCGAGCAGGATCTCCGGCACGATGGGCTTGCTGACGAAGTCGTTGCCGCCGGCATGGAACACCTCGACCTGGCGGTTCTCGCCGTCGTCGGACGAGGTGATGACCAGGACCGGCATCTCCTGCTGAGACATGCGCAGCTTGGCGCGGATGGCGTGCAGCAGGTCGCCGCCGGTCATGTGGCCCTTCAGATAGAAATCCGTGATCACGATGTCGAAGTTGCAGCTGCAGCCATCGCGGCCGGCCTCCTGCAGGAGTTCCAGCGCCTCTTCCGCCGTGATGGTGTGGGTGATCTGCAAGCCCTGCTTTTCCATCAGGCGGATGGTCTGGGCGGCCGCGGTCGGACTGTCCTCCACGTAAAGGATGCGGCCCACCAGGCCACAGTTGCAGCGCGAGACGTTCTTGATGAACTCGGCGAACGCGCGGTAGCCCAGCGACTTGTCGAAGTAGTTCGTGACGCCTGCGGCGAAGCCCTCGCGCAGCAGCCGCTGGTCGGCATCGCCGGAGACGACCACCACCGGCGTGTATTGGTGGGTGCGGTCGGTGCGCACCCGCCGGCTGAGATCCAGGCCATCCATGTCCGGCAGCATCAGGGCGGTGGAGATCAGGTCGAAGCGCTCCTCCTGCATGCGGGTGATCGCTTCCTGCCCTGTCCCGCAATGGGTGATGCGGGCGTTGGGCATTTCCTCCTCGACCACACGGGTCACGATGGTCCGGGCGAGCTCGGAACCATCCACGACGAGGATGCGGGTCAGGCGTTGATTCATGTCATGCAGGGGCCGGTTGGTGCCCAGGCATCCGGCCCGGGCTGCCCCCTGCTATCGGCGCAGCGCCAGTTTGCCTTAGGCGCCGGCCGCGCCGTCAGGTGGGTTCGATGGCGCGCAGGTGGCGGCCGACGGCCAGCCAGGAGCCGGCCAGACCCAGGCCCACGCCCGCTGCCAGCAGCAGCCCGACGCCTTCCAGGGACGGTCCGCCGAGCAGGAAGCCGCTGTCGTAGAGCCCGGCGAGGCGCCGCACCGGTTCGTCCAGCAGCCACAGGCCGACGGCGACCAGGAGCCAGGCCAGCAGGGCCCCCAGCAGGCCATACCAGAAGCCGCCGTAGAGAAAGGGCCGGCGGATGAAGGCATCGGTGCCGCCGATGAGCTTGCAGACCTCGATTTCCTCGCGCCGGTTCTGGATATCCAGGCGGATGGTGTTGCCGGCGATCAGCAGCACCGCCAGGCCGAGCAGTGCGCCGACCACCAGCACGCCGCGCCGACCGATGTCCATCATCGCGGAAAAGCGCTTCACCCACTGCAGATCGAGCTGCGCCAGCTCTACCTCGGGCAGGCGGCCCAGTTCCTCGACCAGCGCCTCGATCGGCTGATCGGGCGCGGCATTCGCCGCAGGCTGCACGATCAGCACGCCCGGCAGCGGATTCTCGTCCAGCGCGTCCAGCGCCTCGCCGAAGCCCGACAGTTCGCGGAATTCCGCCAGCGCCTGGTCGCGGTGCAGGGTGCGGACCGCATCGATGCGCGGCCAGTCCCGCAACTCCTCCGCGAGGCGGTCGGCACGCGCATCGCTCACTGATTGCCGCAGGAACAGCGAAATGCTCGTGGTGCCGTCCCAGCCCGCATTCAGGCGCTGCAGATTGTCCAGCAGCACCAGCAGGCCGCTCGGCAAGGCGAGCGCGATGGCGATCACCGCGACGGTCATCAGGCTGGAGAAGGGCGCGCGATACAGGCGCCCGAGGCTGGCGATCAGCACCTGGGCGTGCAGGCGTGCCCGCGTGCGCAGCCACTGCTTCAGGCCCGGGCGGGTGCGCCGCGTCGCGCCGGGACCGGCCGGCGCGGGTGCCGGCGCGCGCTGTCTGCGTTTGCGTCTCACGCCGAAGGAATCCCGCCGGTTTCGATCAGGCGGCCGTGGTCCAGCCGCAGGATGGGGTAGTGCATGTGCGATATCAGGTCCAGATTGTGGCTCGCGATCAGCACCGTCACGCCGACCTGGTTGAACTGCGCGAACAGCTGCATGATCTCGCGCGACAGATCCGGGTCGAGGTTGCCGGTGGGCTCGTCGGCGAGCAGCAGCATCGGCTTGTTCACCACCGCCCGCGCGATGCCGACGCGCTGCTGTTCACCGCCCGACAGCGTGATGGGATAGGCGCGCTCCTTGCCGAGCAGGCCGACCTTGTCGAGTGCCGCGCGCACGCGCCGGCCGATCTCGTCCGTGCCGTAGCCGGAGATGATCAGCGGCAGCGCGACGTTGTCGAATACCGTGCGGTCGAACAGCAGACGGTGATTCTGGAAGGTCATGCCGATGCGGCGCCGCAGGAAGGGCGTGCCGCGGCGCCGCACGCGCGCGAGGTTCTGGCCGTCGATGAAGATCTGCCCCTGATCGGCGCGTTCGATCAGCGTGATCAGCTTGAGCAGCGTGCTCTTGCCCGCGCCCGAGTGCCCGGTGAGAAACGCCATCTGGCCGCGCGGCAGATGGAAGTTCAGCCCGCTCAGGGCCTCGAAGCCGCCGGGATAGCGCTTGCTGACGTTCTCGAAGCGGATCATGGGGTGAGTGAGGCACGAGGTGCGAGGAGTGAGGCGCGCAGGGTGAGGAGTGAGGCGTGAGGAGTGAGGAGTGAAGTGTGGAAGGCAAAACCGTTGTTGGCCACGGAAGCACACGGAAATACACGGAAAGAAGCTATTGCAGCAGCCCGGCGATCAAGCCGCGCGGTTGCTACCTGGGCTTTTTCATTATCGACTTTCCGTGTATTTCCGTGTGCTTCCGTGGCCATAAAAGGGCTTCTACTCCTCACTCCTCACTCCTCACTCCTCACTCCCCG
>CAYWKV010000153.1:3359-7478 GCA_964458835.1 uncultured Gammaproteobacteria bacterium
CCCCCCCCCCCCCGCCCCCACCCCCCCCCCCCCCCCCACCCCCCACCCCCCCCCCCCCCCCCCGCGTCACTCCTCACTCCTCACTCCTCACGCCTCACTCCCCGAACAGCGCCGCCACGAACTGGTCGGCGTCGAATTCGCGCAGGTCCTCGATGCCCTCGCCGACACCGATGAAGCGGATCGGCACGCCGAGACGCTTGGCGATGGCGAAGATGATGCCGCCCTTGGCAGTGCCGTCGAGCTTGGTGAGCGTGATGCCCGTCAGGCCGACCGCATCGTTGAACTGCAGCGCCTGGTTCAGGGCGTTCTGGCCGGTGCCGGCGTCGACCACCAGCATGACCTCGTGCGGCGCACTGGCGTCGAGCTTGCCGAGCACGCGTTTGATCTTCTTCAGCTCCTCCATGAGATTCGACTGCGTGTGCAGCCGGCCGGCGGTATCGGCGATGAGCACGTCGACGCCGCGCGCCTGGGCCGACTGCAGCGCATCGAAGATCACCGAGGCCGAGTCCGCGCCCTGCTGTTGCGCGATCACCGGAATGCCGTTGCGCTCGCCCCAGACCGTCAGCTGCTCGACGGCGGCGGCCCGGAAGGTGTCGCCGGCGGCGAGCATCACCGACTTGCCGGCGTCCTGCAGGCGGCGCGCCAGCTTGCCGATGGTCGTGGTCTTGCCGACACCGTTGACGCCGACCATGAGGATCACGAACGGCTTCCTCTCCGCGTCCACGGCGAGCGCCCGGCTGCACGGCCGCAGGATGGCGGCCATGTCCTCGCGCAGCGCCGCCATCAGCGCCTCGGCATCGGTCAGCTGCTTGCGCGCCACGCGCTGGGTGAGGTCAGCAATGATGCCCTGTGCCGCCTCGACGCCGACGTCGGCCACCAGCAGCTGGGTTTCGATGTCCTCCAGCAGCTCGGCGTCGATCTGCTTGCGTCCCAGTACCAGATTGGCGATGCCCTCGGTGAGTCCGCTGCGGGTCTTCGCCAGACCGGCCTTGAGGCGCGCGAACAGGCCGCCTCCCGACGCGGGCGGCTGCTGCGCGGCCGCGGCGGGCTGCTCCTGGATCTGCGCGGGTTGCTCGGTGGTCTTGTCGCCGCCGTCGTCGCCGGATTTCTTGCGTCCGAAACCAAATATCATCTTTGCGGTCATTAGGAGAATTCGAGGGACCGGCTTATCCTACCACCCGGCCTCGCCCAAGGTAACACGAGGGATTATGGAAAACCCGACACTGCAACGGATCACACGCTTCACGCTGCTGTTCCTGTTCATGACGCTGCCGGCCGCCGTGCCCGCGGCCGCGCCCCCCGCCGCATCCGACGCCCGCACCCATGAGTTCATGCTTGACAACGGCATGAAGCTCATAGTCAAGGAGGATCACCGCGCGCCCGTGGTGGTCTCGCAGGTGTGGTACAAGGTCGGCTCCAGCTACGAGCGCGGCGGTATCACCGGCATCTCGCACGTGCTCGAGCACATGATGTTCAAGGGCACCGAGAAGCACGGCCCGGGCGAGTTTTCGCGCATCATCGCCGAGAACGGCGGCCGCGAGAATGCCTTCACCAGCCGCGACTATACGGCCTATTTCCAGAGCCTGGAGAAGAGCCGTCTGCCGGTCGCCTTCGAGCTGGAGTCCGACCGCATGCGCAACCTGCAGTTGCAGGAGGCCGAGTTCGCCAAGGAGGTGAAGGTGGTCATGGAGGAACGCCGCCTGCGCACCGAGGACAGCGCCCAGTCGCTCACCTACGAACAGTTTAACGCAGTGGCCTTCCTCAACAGTCCCTACCGCATCCCCATCATCGGCTGGATGGGCGATCTCCAGAGCCTGAAGCTCGACGACCTGCGCGCCTGGTATGGCAAATGGTATGCGCCGAACAACGCCACTCTGGTGGTCGCCGGCGACGTCGACCCCACAGCGGTGCGCGCATTGGCCGAGCGTCATTTCGGCCCGCTCGAACCGGACACGGTCACGCCGCCCAGGCCGCGCCCTGAGATTGAACAGCGGGGCGAGCGCCGCATCACGGTGAAGGCGCCGGCCGAAGTGCCCTACCTGATCATGGGCTACAAGGTGCCGGTGCTGTCGACCGCCGAACAGAGCTGGGAGCCCTATGCGCTGGAGGTGCTGGCCGGCATCCTCGACGGCGGCGACAGCGCGCGTCTGTCGCGCGAGCTGGTGCGCGGCCGTCAGATCGCGGTCAGCGCCGGCGCCGGCTACAGCCTTTACGACCGGCAGGAGAGCCTGCTCCTGCTGGACGGCTCACCGGCCAACGGCCACGATGTCGCCGCCCTGGAGCAGGCGCTGCGCGCGCAGATCGCGAAACTGCGCGACGCGCCCGTCGCGATGGAAGAGCTCGAGCGCGTCAAGGCGCAGGTCCTCGCCGATCGCGTCTATCAGGAGGATTCCGTGTTCTATCAGGCCATGCAGATCGGCCAGCTCGAGACCCTGGGTCTCGGCTGGGAGCGCATGAACGAGTACCTGCCGCGCATCCAGGCGGTCACCGCCGGGCAGGTGCAGGAGGTTGCGAAGAAATATCTCACCGACGACCGCCTCAGCGTCGCGGTGCTCGATCCGCAGCCCATGGACGGCAAGGCCCGCGCCCGTGCCGGTGCGGCGGCGATGGGAGGCGGCCATGGTCACTGATCCGCGCGGCTGGTTCTATGCGGTGATCTGCGCGCTGGCCTGCTTCGCGGCGCCGGCCGCGGCCATGGCGCCCATCGAGCACTGGCGTACCGACAACGGCGCGCGCGTCTATTTCGTGCCGGTGCCGGAGCTGCCCATGGTCGACGTGCAGGTGGTGTTCGACGCCGGCGGCGCGCGCGACGGCGGCCGCGCCGGACTCGCGCAGTTTACTCATCACCTGCTCGACAAGGGCGCCGGCGGCCTCAGTGCCGACGCCATCGCCGCGAAGCTCGAGGGTGTAGGCGCGCGCATGGGCGGCGAGTCGCTGCGCGACATGGCGGTGCTGACGCTGCGCAGTCTGAGCGACCGCAAATACCTCGATCCCGCCCTGGAGGTGTTCACCCAGGTGCTGACGCGCCCCGATTTCAACGCCGCCGACGTCGACCGCGAACGCGAGCGCCTGCTGATCGGCCTGCAGTACGCCCAGCAGCAGCCGGGCGAGGTCGCGGAGAAGGCCTTCTACGCCGGCCTGTACGGCGATCATCCCTACGCCGCGCCGCCGGACGGCACACCGGAGAGCCTGAAAGCCATCGACCGCGCCGCGCTGCGCGACTTCCACGCCCGCTACTACGTCGCGCGCAACGCCGTCGTCGCCATCGTCGGCGCGCTGGACCGCGCGCAGGCCGAGGTGCTGGCCGCGCGGCTGACGCACGGACTGCCGGAAGGCGAACGCGCACCGCAGCTGCCGCCGGTGCCGGCGTTGTCAGCGGCCGCCGAACGGCATATCGAACATCCGTCCAGCCAGACGCACATTCTCATCGGCCAGCCCGGCATGCGGCGCGACGATCCCGACTATTTCGCGCTGTACGTCGGCAACTATGTGCTGGGCGGCGGCGGGCTGGTGTCACGCCTGAACGCCGAGGTGCGCGAAAAGCGCGGCCTGTCATACAGCGTCTACAGCTATTTCCTGCCGATGGCGCAGCAGGGGCCGTTCCAGATGGGGCTGCAGACGCGCAACGATCAGGCGGACGAGGCCCTGAAGGTGTTGCGCGCCACGCTGGCGCAATACGTCACCGAAGGCCCGACCGCCGAGGAGCTCGAGGCGGCCAAGAAGAACATCACCGGCGGTCAGGCGCTGCGCATCGACAGCAACCGCAAGATCCTCGAATACCTCGCCGTGATCGGTTTCTACGATCTGCCTCTGGACTATCTCGAGACCTTCAACGCCAAGGTCGAGGCCCTCACGCTCGACCGGATCCACGACGCCTTCGAGCGCCGCCTGCAGCCGGAGCGCATGCTCACCGTGCGGGTCGGCGGCGGGTGAGCGCCCCGTCAGTGTCGCCACATGGCATGCGGGCCATGCGGCGCTGTCTTGCGCCGCCGCGTCTCACCGCTTGCATTGCCGCAGCGAGCGGCTAAGCTTGATCGGCGGCGACGGGCCGGGGACCCGCCCCCGCCGCGGAAGATTAACAGGCCACCCCCACCACACGGCGTAAAAGCCATGGCACGG
>CAYWKV010000154.1:0-7439 GCA_964458835.1 uncultured Gammaproteobacteria bacterium
CCGCCCCTCCCTGTGGTCGCCCCGCTACTGGCCGGTGCACGCCGGCCTGGCGCTGGGCTGGCTGATCGCGCGGCTGCCGTTTCCGGTGCAGATGGCGCTGGGCCGGCTGCTGGGCGGCATCGCCTACTGGCTGATGCCCGGCCGGCGGCGCGTCGCCCGCACCAACCTCGGCTTGTGTTTCCCGGAGCTCGACACCGACGCGCGCCGCGCACTGCTGCGCGAGCACTTCCGCGCGCTGGGCAGCGGCGTGATCGAGACGGCCATGAGCTGGTGGACGCCGACCGGCAGACTGCGCCGTCTGGCGCGCATCGAGGGACTCGAGCACCTGCATGCCGCCCTGGATGCCGGCCGCGGCGTGATCCTGCTGTCGGCGCATTTCACCACCCTGGAGATCGGCGGCCGCCTGCTGTCGCTACACGCGCCCTTCCACGTGCTCTACCGCCGCCACAAGAACGCCGCCTTCGAGGCCGTCATGCAGCGCGCCCGCGAGCGCCATTTCGAGAAGGCGATTCCGCGCGACGACATGCGCGGCATGCTCAGGAGCCTCAAGGCCAACATGCCGGTGTGGTATGCCCCCGACCAGAACTACGGCGCCGAGCACAGCGTCTTCGTGTCCTTCTTCGGCATCCCCGCCGCGACCATCACCGCCACCGCGCGCCTGGCCCGCATCAGCGGCGCCAGGGTGGTGCCGTTCTTCCAGGAGCGCCTGCCGGGATCGAAGGGCTATCGCCTGCGCCTCTATCCGGCGCTGGAGAACTTCCCGACCGACGACGAGACCGCCGACACCCAGCGCGTCAACGACCTCATCGAGGCCGAGATCCGCAGGATGCCGGCGCAATACCTGTGGGCACACCGGCGCTTCAAGACGCGGCCGCCGGGCGCGGCGCCGGTCTACAAGGGGCGGATATGAAGATGAATTCACCGACCCGCCACATCCTGGTCATCACGCTGAGCAACATCGGCGATGCGGTCATGACCACGCCCGTGCTGGAGGCGCTGCACCGGCGTTACCCGCAGGCCATGATCGATCTCGTCACGGACCGCCGCTCCAGCGAGGTGTTCACCCACTGCCCCTATCGAGGCCGCATCGTCTTCAAGGAGAAGCGTGCCGGCTGGCGCGGCACGCTGAAGCTGGTGCGCGAGCTGCGGCGCATGCGCTACGACCTGATCGTCGATCTGCGCACCGACGGGCTCGCGTATCTGCTGCGCGCGCGCCGGCGGCTGACCAAGTGGCGGTGCCGGCCGCGCGGACCACACGCTGTCGAACGGCACATGGGCGTCATCGCCATCCTCGGCGGTCTCGACATCCCGCCGACGCGGATCTGGCTCGCGCCCGAACTGGAACGCGACGCCGCCCAGCGCCTCCGGCCGCTGCCGGGCGGGCGCTGGCTCGCCCTCGGCCCCGGCGCGAACTGGGCGCCGAAGATCTGGCCGGCGGAACGCTTCCGGGCGCTGATCGCACAACTGAGCGACGCCTTCGACGGCGTCATCCTGCTCGGCGGGCCGGGTGATGCCGAGCGTTGCCGCGAAGTCGCCCGCGACTGCCCGCTCCCCTGCATCGACCTCGCCGGCCATACCGCACTGCTGGAGGCCGCCGCCGTGCTCGCCCGCACGACGGTGTTCGTCGGCAACGACTCCGGCCTCGGCCACCTCGCCGCCGCCGTGGGCACGCCCACAGTCACGCTGTTCGGCCCGGGCGAGCCGCAGCGTTATCACCCCTGGGGGGCGCGGGCACGCTGGCTGACGAGTCCGGAGAACGATCTGAACCGCCTGAGCGCGGAGACCGTGGCCGCGGAGGTCAGAGCGCTGACCTGAGTGAGGCCTAAGCCGTCAACATCCATGATGGCCACGGAAGCACACGGAAATACACGGAATGCAACATCCGCTGCACCCCTGCCTTCCGTGTATTTCCGTGTGTTTCCGTGGCCATTCGCCTTGCAGGGTGCGCCGGATCAGCGGGATGGCAACACGCCGTCCGCCCGCAGCCGCCCCAGCACCTGCTCCGGTGCGATCTCAGCCAGACAGGCATGCCGGCGTTCGGGCGGACACGCACCCAGATAGCACGGACTGCACTCGACCGGATGCACGAACACGCGCCCACCCTGGCCGATGGCGTGATGGCGCCGCCAGTCGGTGGGGCCGAAGAAGGCGTAGACCGGGATGCCGGCGGCGGACAGCAGGTGCATCGGGCCGGAATCGTTGACCACCGCGAAGCGCGCCCGGGAGGCGAGCACAGTCAGACCGGGAATCGAGAACGCCCCGGTCATGTCGCGGCCCGCCTGCGCGGCCAGGGTGCGGTTGAGTTCCGCTTCGTCCGGGCCGCCGACCCACAGCACGGCGACACCGGCCGCCTCGATGCCGCGCGCCCGCGGGGCGAAGTGCGCCGCCCCCCAGCGCTGGGCCGGCCAGCGGGCGCTGTAACCGGCGTGCAGCAGGGCGACGGGCCGGCCGGCCAGGCCCTCCGCCGCGAGACGATCCTCCACCAGCTTGCGTTCCGACGCGGCCGGCCACAGCCGCGGCCGCGGCTCGGCGGCGGGCAGACCCGCACCTTCGAGCAGGCGGTTCAGGCGCAGGAAGATGTGCTCGCGGACGTCGTCACCCGCAGGACGGTGCGTATAGATCCAGCGCGGTCCCAGACCGACGCGCTTCGGCGCGCCGGACAGCAGCGTGAGAATGCGGCTGCGGTTCGACCCCTGCAGGTCGTAGACCACCGCGAAGTGCTGGCCACGCACCCAGCGCTGCGCGCCCCACATGGCGCGTGCACCCCTGCGCGGGAAAGCGACGACCTCCAGCCGCGGATGCCCGGCGAAGAGCGGTGCGAAGGCGGGGGCGGTGAGCAGGGCCGGTTCCGCCTCGCGATGCGCCTCCAGGATCGTATGGATATGCGGCGAACTGACGACCACGTCGCCCAGAGCACCCCACTTGATGATGAGTATGCGCGCCGTCATCGCGCCAGCACCGTCCGGTAGAAGGCCTCGGTGTGCGCTACCATACGCGCGACCGTCAGCTCCTCGGCGGCGTAATGCCAGGCCTGTGCATAGTCGCGCCCGGCGCGCGGCAGATCGGCCAGGGCCGCACGGATGCCCGCCGCCAGCGCCGGGACGTCCTCGCGGTCCACCACGTAGCCGGCCGGAAGAACCTCGTCGGCCCCCGGGACGCGGGTGGCGACTATGACCTTGCGTGCATGCAGCGCCTCGACCATGGCGTAGGGAAAACCCTCGCGCCGGGACGAGATGACCACCAGATCGGCGTCGGCCAGCAGCGCGGGAATGTCGTCCCTGTGCCCCGCCAGCAGCACGCGCCCCTGCAACCCTTTGCCCCGGATGAGCGCTTCGAGCCGGGCACGCTCGGGCCCCTCGCCGGCGATCACGAGGGTGGCGTCCAGCCCGGTCCACGCGTCGACCAACAGGTCGAAACCCTTGGCGGGCACGAGGCGTCCGACCGCCAGCGCCAGCGGTCGCCGCAGCGGCCGCGCGAGCGCGGTCGCCGTGTAGTCCGCCGCCGGCGCGACGGCCTGCGGCTGGATGCCATTGTGGATCACCCGGACGAGCCCGTGCTGCAACTGCCCGGCCGCGGCCCGGCTCACCGCGATGACGCCGTCGAAGCGGCGAAACGCCGCAGTCTGCCGCTTGAGATTGTGCACGGTCGCAACCGTCCGCGCGCTCAGGAACGGCATGATCAGCGCCACCATCGCCGCGGCCTTGTTCGCCTGGGCATGCACGATGTCCGGCCGTGCCCGGCGCAGCACCGACAGCAGCCGCACCAGCAGCGCCGGGCTGAAGCGCCACCCTGTCAGATCGAGCGGCTCATGCTTCACCCCCGGCGCAAGCCGTCCCGCATACGCCGGGGAGGCCACCAGCGTCACCTCGTGACCGCGCTCGGCCAGGCCGCCGGCCAGTTCCAGGACATGCCGTTCGAGCCCACCGTAGCCGGTTCCGCAGAGCACCTGGCAAATCCGCATGGCCCGCGCCCCCGTCATGCCGGACGCGCCAGGCAGTGTGCGCGGATCGCGTCCAGCCGCGCAACCGCCGGACGGATGTCGAGCCGCGCCTCCGCATGCCGGTGTGCGCGCTCCTGGCTGCTTCTGAGGAAAGCACGGTCCGTCATCAGAGGCAACAGCCGCGCGGCGACACCCGCGGCATTCTCGCTTTCGAGATAATGCGCGGCATCGCCGGCGATCTCCGGGATACCACCACGCCGCGTGGTGACCAGGGCGCAGCCGGCGGCCATGGCCTCCATGTGCGTCAATCCGCAGGGCTCGTCCCACAGCGAAGGGAGCACTGCGATCGCGGCGCGCTTGAGCCGCGCCAGCGTATCGGAATGGCTCAGATAGCCGGCGATCTCCGCCTGCGCACCCAGCTCGGACAGGCGCACCATCTGTTCGCGTTCGTAGCCCCGCTCGCCCACGCTGCCGGCGGTGAAGCGGCGCCCGCCCACCACGGTCACCCGCCAGTCGGGGAAGGCGGGCAGCAGAGTCCGCGCCGCCTCCACCAGCAGATGCATGCCTTTGTCAGGGATCGTCCTGCCTACGAAGATGATCTCCTTGCACTTGGCCGCGAAGTCCACCGTGCCCATCGCAGCCATGTCCACGGCATTGTGCACGACCTCCAGCTTGCCATCCGGGTCGTCCACGTCCTCGAGAAAGCAATCCCTGATGAAGCCGCTGACGCAGACAATGGCGTCCAGCCGGCCGAGCAGCAGCCGCCTCTCCTTGGGGCTGCGCGCGCCGCGCATGGCACGAGGGTCGTTGTGCAGATAGAGCATCAACCGCACGTCCGGCAGGCTTCGCCGCAGCGAACGCACATAGGCCGGCCGGTTGTGGACCTCGATCAGCCCCGGCCGCAGGCGCTGCAACACGCATGCGGCGCCGCTGAGGTACCGTGTGGTACCACCGCCATACCACCACCCGCCGGGGAAGACTGGTACGAAGCGTGCCGGATCCAGTGGAGCATCCACCGCCGCCCCCAGAATGCCGATACGGTCCCGGTAGCGACTGGCGGCTCCCATGTGCCAGGCCACCAGGCCCACTGCGCCGGCGCCCGAATGCGCAAAACGTTCGCGATGCGGGAGGAGCTGGGCGATCATGCGTGGACAGCGTCCGATACTTTCAACAGGACCTTCAGCACCGCCAGCTCGAACAGCATGAAGAAGCAGAAGGACAGCGATCCGTAGGAGTTGTCCAGGCTCGCCGTGATCAGTACGGCCGCGATTCCGGCAACCCAGGGCGCGGCCCGCCGCTTGACGTCGCACGACGCCGCGCGCAGGGCGCGCAGGACGGTCGCCAGCAGATAGGCGAGCAGTGCCAGCAGCGCGACCAGACCCAGGATACCCGTTTCGTACCAGGCATCGACCATGAAATTGTGGAAGTGCTTCACCTCGACGGCGGCCACGGGATCGAACAGCCGCGCGTTGCCCATGCCGACGCCGATCCAGATATCCGGCGGCGGTGACTGGAAGGCCCCGATCCACAGCGTCGTGCGGCGGCTGGACCAGACATCGAGCAGCGCCAGCCAGTCGAGATCCCTGGCCTGATCGAGCTTGGGCAGCAGTTCGACCAGCAGCACCAGCGGCAGCAGCAGCGCCAGGACCCACACCAGACGCAGGCCGTAACGGGACAGAAACATCGCCAGCACCACCAGCCCGCCGCAGGCGACCAGCACCTCCGTGCTGCTGTCGGCCAGCAGCAACCCGGCCAGCGCGATCGACAGCAGCGTTGCCTGGACCCAGCGCGCCGATGCACCGCCCACGGCGTCCCGCAGCCATACCGCCAGGAAGGGCAGCAGATAGGCCAGCGCCATGCCGTTGACCGCCTTCGCGGGTTCCAGACCCCGCCACCAGGCGACGCCCAGCCTGAACAGGAAATAGCCCAGCGCCACCAGCGCCGCGCTGCCCAGCCAACGCACCAGCCGGGCATCGTCCAACGGGCGCTGCGCAAGGACCGCCAGCGTGATGGGCAGCACCATCGAATAGGTCAGCCAGCGGAACCAGGTGTGCAGCGCCTCATCGGGCGCGGCCGCCGCGCCGACACCCAGGAGGAAGGCCGCCAGCACCAGGACGTGCAGCCACATGACTGGACGCGATACCAGACGCAGATCGCGCGGCCGCAGCGCCAACAGCGCCCACAGCAGATAACCGAAGAACAGGATATTGCCCAGCGCGCGGCCGAGCGCCGCGGCCGTCGGCACCAGCGCCGGCAACATCCAGCCGACCCGGAAAAACGATTCTCTCACCCGCTCCAGCACGACGACTCTCTCTCACGTTTTCACTTTTGAATATTGCTGTCCCCGCGGCTGGCCGCGAGCGTTTCGTACAGCGCCAGCGTCCCCGCCAGCATCCGCTCCAGCATATACGGATGCCCCTCCGGCACCACGCGCGCCCGGCCCAGGAAGTCCTGCACCTTGGCGAGCAGCAGTGCCTTGTCGCCCGGCACCACGCAGCCTTCCGGGAACACCCGGTTCAGCACCTCGCCGACGCCGCCGTGTTCGTAGCCGATGACGGGTACGCCCATGCTGAGCGCCTCGAGCACGGTGCGGCCGAAGGATTCCGGCTGGCTGGACAGCGACAGCACGATGTTGGAACTGGCGTAGACCTCGCGCATGTCCATGCGCTGGCCGGTGAAGGTCACGTGCTCCGCAACGCCGAGCCGGACGATGCGCCTGCGCAGGGATTCGGCATAGCGCTGCCGCCGCGGATCCTCGCCACCGACGATCAGGCCGTGCACCGGCACGCCCTTGGCGACCAGCGCGGCGATCAGCTCGATGAAGTCCTCGTGGCCTTTGAGGCGCGTGAGCCGGCCCGGCAGGGTGAGCACGAAGCGGTCGAGCAGATAGGGATGCTCGTCGAACCAGCGCTGCGACCAGGAGTGCGGCGGCCGGTGGCCGTAGGGAAACATCCGGGGATCGACGCCGCGCGGGATGACGACGATGCGTGCGGGGTCGGTCCGGGGGTAGTTGTCGGTGATGTAGCGGCGCGCGGTCTCGGAGACGGCGATGACGCGCTCGCCGCGCGTCATGACGGCGCTGTAGCGGCTCACCGAATACAACCCGTGCACGGTGGTCACGAAGCGCGGCCGGCTGCGCGGGTCCATGCGCCTCCAGGCCAGATAGGCGATCCAGGCCGGCACGCGCGAGCGCACGTGCAGGATGTCGACCCGCTCGGCGCGCAGCCAGTCGCGCAGCTGCCCGACGAGCCGCAACGTCAGCAGGGACTTGCGGTCCACCGGCCAGGTGAGATGCTCGCTGCCGCGGCCGGTCAGGCGGGACACCAGCTGGCCGCCCGCCGAGATCACGATGGAGCGGTGCCCGGCGGCCACCAGCGCATCCGCCACCTCCAGCGTGCCGCGCTCCACCCCGCCGCCCTCCAGGGCCGGCAGCATCTGTACCACGGTCAGCGGACGGGGCATGGCGTGCGTCGGGAATCCGGAAAATCATTGGCCACGG
>CAYWKV010000155.1:0-7351 GCA_964458835.1 uncultured Gammaproteobacteria bacterium
CATTACGAGATTGCCACGCTTCGCTCGCAATGACGGGAGCAGTTGGATTAATCAGGGGTTCCTTAAGCAACTGCCATTGGCGCTAGGAGCCCCGCCCGTACGCGCCGCCGCCCGGCGTTTCGATGACCAGGGCGTCGCCGGCGGCGACGTCGATCTCGTCGCAGGCGCGCAGTTCCCCGACCGTACCGTCGACGCGCTCCACGCGGTTCCGCCCCACCGCGCCAGCCGTACCGCCGTTCAGTCCGAACGGTGCCACCGTCCGCCGCCCCGACAGGATCGCCGCACGCATCGGCGCGCGGAAGCGCAGCCGGCGGATCAGTCCGTCGCCGCCACGGTGCCGGCCGGCACCGCCGCTGCCGCGGCGGATGGCGAAGGTCTCCACCAGCACCGGGAAACGGCATTCCAGCACCTCGGGGTCGGTGAGGCGCGAGTTGGTCATGTGGGTGTGCACGGCGTCGGCCCCGTCGAAGTCCGGCCCGGCGCCGGCGCCGCCGCAGAGGGTCTCGTAATACTGGTAGGCGGCGTTGCCGAAGGTGAGATTGTTCATGGTGCCCTGCGACGCGGCCATCACGCCGAGCGCGCCATAGAGCGCATCGACGATCAGCTGCGAGGTCTCGACATTGCCCGCCACCACCGCGGCCGGCTGCCGCGGATTGAGCAGGCAACCCTCGGGCACGATGATCTCCAGCGGCTTCAGGCAGCCCTCGTTGAGCGGGATGTCGTCGTCGACCAGCGTGCGGAAGACGTAGAGCACGGCGGCGCGGGTGATCGCCAGCGGTGCGTTGAAATTGCCGGGGTGCTGGGCCGAGGTGCCGGTGAAGTCGATGCGCGCGCGGCGTGCGGCACGGTCGATGCGCACGGCGACCCGGATGACATGGCCGTCGTCCATCACCACGGCGAATTCGCCGTCGGCCAGCGCATCGATCACGCGGCGCACCGACTCTTCGGCATTGTCCTGCACATGCCGCATGTAGGCCGCGACCGTCTCCAGACCGAACTGTTCCACCATGCGCCGCAGCTCCTGCGCGCCCTTCTCGTTGGCCGCCGCCTGCGCCTTCAGATCGGCGACGTTCTGGTCGGCAGCGCGCACCGGGTACGGGCCCGAAGCCAGCAGCGCGCGCAGCTCGGGCTCGCGGAAGCGGCCCGCCTCGACCAGCACACAATCGTCGATGAGGATGCCCTCCTCCTCGATGCGGCGGCTGTGCGGCGGCATCGAGCCCGGCGTGCTGCCGCCGATGTCGGCGTGATGGCCGCGGGAGGCGACATGGAACAGGATCTCCTCGCCGCGCGCATCGAACACCGGGGTGACGACGGTAATGTCCGGCAGGTGCGTGCCGCCGTTGTAGGGCGCGTTGGTGACGAACACGTCGCCCGGCCGGACGTTTCCACGGCGCGAACGCAGGATGGCGCGCACGCTGTCGCCCATCGACCCCAGGTGCACGGGAATGTGCGGCGCGTTGGCGACCAGACCGCCGGCGCGGTCGAACAGCGCGCAGGAGAAGTCCAGGCGCTCCTTGATGTTGACCGAATGCGCGGTCTTGGCCAGCGTCTCGCCCATCTGCTCGGCGATGGACATGAAGAGGTTGTTGAAGATCTCCAGCTGCACCGGATCGACCCGCGTGCCGACGGCTGCGGTACGTGCGAGCGGGGCCGTGCGCGTGAGCAGCAGATTGCCGCCCTTCGGGTCGGCCTGCCAGCCCGGCTCGACGACGACGATGGAATTGGGCTCGACGATCACGGCCGGTCCCACGATCGCGGCGCCCTCGCGCAGACCATCGCGGGCGAACACCGGCGCGGTGCAGCGGCCTTCGCCGTCGCGGGCGGCGTTGACGGTGTACAGCCCGGCATGGCCGAGCGGCGCCGCAGCGGCCGCATCGGTAGCCGTCGCGGCGGAGGTGCCGGCGCGTTCGGCGGCCGCGGCGATCGCCTCCACCGACAGCGCCTCGACGATGAGCGGCTTGTCCGCATCGACGAAGCCGAAGCGCGCGCGGTGCGCCGCCTCGAAGGCCCGCCTGATCTCATCCGAAGAGCCGAGATCCACCAGCAGCGGTGCATCGGTGCCCTGGTAACGCACCAGCACCCGGTACAGTGCCGATAGCGTTGCCGCAGCCGCGCCCTGCCGAGCCAATTCGGCCCGTCCCTCGGCCTCGAGCCCGGCCGCCAGTTTCCCCAGGCGCGGCATCGAGGCCGCGTCGAGCGGCGCCTCGACCGCCTGTTCGCGCAGCACGCGCAGATCGGCGAGCCCCATGCCGTAGGCCGAGAGCACGCCCGCGTGCGGATGGATCAGCACCGTCTTCATCCCGAGCGCGTCGGCGACCAGGCAGGCGTGCTGGCCGGCGGCGCCGCCGAAGCAGCACAGCGCATAGCGCGATACATCGTGGCCGCGCTGCACCGAGATGCGGCGGATGGCGTTGGCCATGTTGGCGACCGCGATCCCGATGAAGCCGTGCGCGACCTGCTCGGGCGTGCGCACGTCGCCGGTGGCCGCACGGATCTCGGCAGCCAGGTCCGCGAAGCCCGCCCGCACCGCCTCGGCGTCCAGGGGCCGATCACCGTCCGGACCGAAGACGCTGGGAAAATGCGCCGGCAGGATCTTGCCCACCATCACATTGGCATCGGTCACGGTGAGCGGCCCCGCGCGCCGATAGCAGCGCGGCCCGGGGTCCGCGCCGGCGGAATCGGGGCCGACGCGGCAGCGCGCGCCGTCGAAGCGCAGGATGGAGCCGCCGCCGGCGGCGACGGTGTGGATGGACATCATCGGCGCACGGATGCGCACCCCGGCGACCTCGGCGTCGAAGCTGCGCTCGAAGCCGCCGTCGAAATGCCAGACGTCGGTCGAGGTGCCGCCCATGTCGAAGCCGATGACGCGTTCGAAGCCGGCCGCGCGCGCGACCGCCGTGCCGCCGACCACGCCGCCGGCGGGACCGGACAGGATCGCGTCCTTGCCCTGGAAGCGCCGCGCATCGGCCAGCCCGCCGTTGGACTGCATGAACAGCAGGCGGATGCCGGCGAGCTGGCTGGCCAGCTGGTCCACGTAGCGGCGCAGCACCGGCGAGAGGTAGGCATCGACGGTGGCGGTGTCGCCGCGCGCGATCAGCTTCATGAGCGGACTCGCCGCGTGCGACGCCGAAATCTGCGTGAAGCCGAGCGCGCGCGCGATGGCGGCCAGCCTTCGCTCGTGGTCGGCAAAGCGGTAGGCGTGCAGGAACACGATGGCGACACTGCGGAAACCGTCGACGTAGGCGCGCCGCAGCGCGCGCCGCGCGGCCGTCTCGTCCAGTTCCCGCAGCACCTCGCCCTCGGCGGTCACGCGTTCGTCGATCTCGATCACCCGTTCGTATAGAAGCTCGGGGAGCTCGATGCGGCGCGCGAAGATCTGCGGCCGGTTCTGGTAGCCGATGCGCAGCGCGTCGCCGAAGCCGCGCGTGATGCACAGCAGCGTGCGCGCACCCTTGCGCTCCAGAAGCGCGTTGGTCGCAACGGTCGTGCCCATGCGTACCGAGTCGACGCGGTCCGCCGGCACCGCTGCGTCCGGCCCGAGGCCGAGCAGCTCGCGGATGCCGTGCAGCGCGGCATCGTCGTAGCGCCCGGGGTGGTCGGACAGCAGCTTGCGGGTGACCAGCCCGCCGTCGGGCCGGCGCGCGACGATGTCGGTGAACGTGCCGCCGCGGTCGATCCAGAACCGCCAGCCGCTCATGCCGGACGGACTCCCGAACATGCCTCCCGGGCGGGTCGTGCGGAGTGCGGAAGGGACGTCATGCCGATATGAAGAAAAACGAGTGTGTTCCGAATGATCCGGCCTCCCGGCACGCGCCGGGATGCCGTGGTTCGCAGGCCGTGGAGCGCGGCCCCGGCGGCCGCTGCGTGCGGCGCCATTCTGCCCGAACCCCGGTCGCGGCGCACGGAGCCCCGGTCCGTGCCGCCCTTGACATTAGAATGCGAATGATTATCATTCGCTACGACAAATCAGAGGGAGGCCCCGGAGATGACCCGAGAACGATCCACGACGCGCCGCCGCCGGCTGTGGGAAATCGACGCGCGCTTCCACTGCAGCCTCATCGGCACCTGCCTGACGCTCGCCGATCTGCGCCGGCTTTGCCGGCGCGCGGGCGTGGTCCTCGAGGCGGACGTCGGCGACTACGAGCTCCACCATGCCTTCGTGGATCTGGCCGGCCGCGCCTGTCACGCCACCCGCCTGCTGCAGCGGCGCCTGGACGACCGCCACCGGGAGAGCCTGCGCCGCTTCGCGCCGGCCCGGGACGAGACGGCGCTCGCCGGGCTCTGGGAGGCGGCGCAGGCCAGCGGCGAAATCGCCGGGGCGTACTGGGCGCTGATGAGCCATCCCTGTGCCAGGCCGTCGCTGTGCGAGCGGGTGGCGGGTGAGGTGCACATGCTGTCCCATCTGGCCGGCGCGTCACGGCGTACCGAGCTGCAGCGGAGCGAACGGCTGCAGCAGCGCCTGCGGCTGCTGGAGCAGTGGCTGAACGAAGAGCGCCAGACCGCCGCCGAACGCCATACCCTCATCCAGGCGCTCAACCAGCGGCTGCTGAAGGCCTGTGACGCCGAACGGGAACTCGAGCGGCTGCGCGACCGCGTCGCGCAGCTCGAACAGGGCGAGGCGCTGCAGCTGGCCCGCGCCCGCAGCGAGGACATGGCGGCGGCGCTCGCCCATGCCCGCCTCACGGCCGAGCGCCACGCCGCGGACGCGCGGCGCTGGGCCGAACGCTGCCGCGAGGCCGAGCGCACCGCCGCGCACAGCGCCACCGAACTCGCCGTGGCGGCGGCCGAGCGCGACAGCCTGGAACAACTGATGCGGGATCCGGCCGGCAGTTGCGCGCAGGATTGCACCAGCGACTGCCCACGGTTCGATCTGTGCCGGCGCCGCATCCTCTATGTCGGCGGCCGGCCGGGACTCGGTCAACATCTGCGCCAGCTGGTCGAACGGGCGAACGGCGAATTCCTGCATCACGACGGCGGCCGCGAGGAGGCCGATGCCGCGCTGGCCGCCCTGCTGCCGCGCGCCGACGCCGTGCTCTGCCCGGCGGACTGCATCAGCCACGGCGCCATGGCCCGCGTGAAGCGCATCTGCCGGCAGCAGGCCAAGCCCTTCATGGTCCTGCGCAGCGCGAGCCTGTCGGCCTTCGCGCGCGGCCTGCAGCAGCTGGTCGGTGCCAGCCAGACCGGGCCGGCCACACCCTGAGCACTTCGGGATCACCGCTGCGCCGCCGGGGAGGCGCTCGTGTTCGCCGTGGCGCCTCCGCCGGGGTGCCGCCAGCGGCGATCAGCCTCTGTCCGTGTATTTCCCGAAGAACGCCTCGGGGATGTCCGCCTTCTTGCGCCCGGCGATGGCAAAGTAGTAGAGCGGCTCGCCCTCCATGGACAGGCGGTGGCGATAGCGTTCCAGATGATAGATATCCAGATACTCGGAGAAGATCAGATCCCGGATCATGCGCGAGAAGCCGGTCGAGTCGCTTTCGCGCAGGAAGGTCTCCTTGATGTTGAACGCCACCCAGCCCTCCGGCCGGATGAGGTTGAACGCTTCCATGAACGCCTTGGGCGGTATATCGCCGAAGCCCAGCGCCGCCACGGTGGTCAGGCAATCGAGCGACCAGGAACGGAATTCCTCCTTCTCATCCGCGGACAGCTTGCAGAAATCGGTAACGTAGTAGGCGTCGTACAGGTGCGGCCGGTCGCGCTCCACCGCCGCCTGTGCCTCGGGGATGATGTCGACCCCGACCATCCGCGACACGCCGTAGTCCTTGAGCGCCTCGCCCATCAGCCCATTGCCGGCACCGAGATCGAGCACGCGCAGCCCGGTGAAGTTTTCCCGCGCCTGATCGACCGCGGACTTGAGGATCTCGGCGACCTTCTCCGGCGAACTGCACTTGAGCCGGTCGTAGAACACCTGCTCGTACAGCCCGGGGATCCGATAGATCTCGTCGTAGTCGTGGAACCTGAGCCGGGTCTTGTCGCCGTCCATGCCGAGCACATAGAAATACGCCTCGTCCTGGGCAAGCTTATGGGCGCCGAATTGAGGAAATTGGATGCGGTGTCGTTGCGGTTTCATGCTGCTCCTTCCATTGTGACGGACTGACGGGGCAGCGCCGCGCCGGTGGCGCGACGCACGGGACGATCAGGCGTGACGGCCGCGGAGGCCGCTGTTTTTCCTGCCGGCGGCACCCGGCCGGCTGGGCGCAGGCGGGTGCAGGGCACGCTGCGCCGGTTTCCGGCGCGGCCCCGCGGGCGGGCTGAGAAGCCGCAGAACTGCGGACGTAACTTGCGGAAAAAGCCTGATTTTTGTTCAGCCGAGGAGGCTACCTTACCACACCTTGCCCTGGCCCTGCCGCCCCGCCATGCCGCCACCGGCGCAGGATTCGCGGGCCATGTCGAATCCACCCCCCCTCATTCGTCGTACTGAATGAAGCGGGCCCCTGCCCGCTCGGAACCGACGACCGAGGTGACGCCATGCAGATCCAACCCTATCTGTTCTTCGACGGCCGCTGCGACGAGGCCATCGACTTCTACCGCCGCGCGCTCGGCGCCGAGGTCGAGATGCTCATGCGTTTCGACGAGAGTCCCGAGCCCTGCGCCGGTGGCCCGACGCCGCCCGGCGACAAGGTGATGCACACCAGCCTGCGCATCGGCGACACGGTATTGATGGCCTCCGACGGCCTGTGCGCCGGACAGCCGGCCTTCAACGGTTTTTCGCTGTCGCTGTCGGTGCCCGACCCGGCGGAGGCCGACCGGAAGTTTACCGCCCTCGCCGACGGCGGGCAGGTGCAGATGCCGCTGGGCAAGACGTTCTTCTCGCCGTGCTTCGGCATGGTCGCCGACCGCTTCGGCGTGTCGTGGATGGTCATCGTGGCGCAGTGAGCGCCGAAACACCGGAGGAGACAGGACCATGCGCTTCATGATCATCGTCAAAGCCACTGCGGACTCGGAAGCCGGTGTCATGCCGGAGGAATCGCTGCTCGCCGCCATGGCGGGCTATCACGAGGAACTGGCGAAGGCCGGTGCCCTGCTGGATGCCTCCGGGCTGCAGCCCAGCGCCAGAGGCTGGCGCGTCAGATACTCCGGCACCCGGCGCACCGTCATCGACGGGCCCTTCACCGAGAGCAAGGAGCTGATCGCGGGCTATACCTTGATTCAGGCGAAATCGCGCGAGGAGGCCCTGGAGTGGGCGCGGCGCTTCCCCAATCCGGCCGGCGAAGGCGCGGAGGCCGAGATCGAGGTCCGGCAACTGTACGAACTGGAGGACTTCGAACCCAACGCGGCGATCGAGCGTTTCCGCGATCTGAACGTCGGTTCGAAAACCTGATCGCACGGCAAACACAGGTCGGCCACGAAAACA
>CAYWKV010000156.1:0-7301 GCA_964458835.1 uncultured Gammaproteobacteria bacterium
CTCCTCACTCCTCACTCCTCACTCCTCACTCCCCCTGACCAAACCCCGCAGCACCATGTCCGTGAAGCTGACGATGCCGATCACCTCACCGTGCTCGACGACCGGCGCGCGCGACAGGTCGAAGCGCTCGAACAGGCGGGCGCAGTAGCGGATGTCCATGCCGGGATCGACGGCGACGACCGGCTTGGTCATGATCTCGTAGACGTTGACGCGCTCGGGGGCGCGGTCGCGGGCCAGCACCTGGCGGGCGATGTCGGAGATCAGCACCATGCCGTATTCGTCGTCGTCGTCGCGCTTCTTCACGATCAGCGTCTTGGTCTCGACATGCTGCATGGTGCGCAACGCCTCCGCCACGGTCATCATGCCGTCGACGAGATCGAAGCGGGGCTTCATGACCTCGCGCACGCGCACGATCGGCTTGTTCTCGCTCATAGTTTTTCCTCCACCACGTCACTGAGAGTGCGTATCTGCCGGGTCACGCCCACGGCATCCTCCACGTCGATCTGGAAGGCGATACCGGTGCCCGGCTTGCTGTCGAATTCGCCCACCGTGGCGATGGTCTCCAGGATGGATCGGCTGAGGTGCTCCTCGACCAGGAACAGCAGCATGTCGCGCTGCGTCTCCAGGGCCAGCCCGAAAAAGGTCCTGGCCTTCTGCACGCCCTCGCCGCGCGCCTGACTGATGACGGTGGCACCGGTGGCGCCGGCCTCGCGCGCGGCCTTGAGCACGGCGCCGGTCTTGTCGTCCTCGACGAGGGCGATCAACAATTTGAAATGCATGCCTCAACCTCCTCCGACTTGACTCTTGCGTGCAGCGCGCCGGGCGAACCACACGCTCAACTGCGCGTATCCCATCACGGACATGATCGGAAACAGACAGGCGAAGGCCACCAGCCCGAACCCGTCCAGCAACGGACTGCGCCCCGGCAACGCACCGGCCAAACCGAGCCCCAGCGCAGTGACCAGGGGCACGGTGATGATGGAGGTCGTGACGCCGCCCGAATCGTAGGCGACCGGGACGATGCTGCGCGGCGCGAACCAGGTCTGTACCAGCATCAGCAGATAGAACGGTATCAGGAAATGATGCAGCGGGATGCCGAGCACCAGCTTCAGGGTGCCGAGCAGCAGCCCCAGCCCCACGCCGAACGCCACGGCCAGCCGCAGTCCCCACTGACTGATGGTATCGCCGGACACGTGGCGCACCTTGGCTGCGACCGCAATCACCGCCGGTTCGGCGATGCTGGCCGCGAAGCCCAGCGCCGCGGCGAACAGATACACCCAATAATAGTTGCGCCAGTCGATGCCGATCGGCTCCACCGCGCCCGGAGCGACGAAGGCGGGGGCGGTGAGCTGGTCGGCCATCATGGCCCCCAGGGGAAACAGCGACAACTCCAGACCCTCCAGCAGAATCACCAGTCCCACCACCACGTAGATCAGCCCCAGTACGGCGCGACGCGGGTTCGGCAAGGGTCGGTGAATCGCCACGAACTGGAAGAACAGCACCACCGCAACGATCGGCAGAACGGCCAGCAGCGCCGAAACCAGCACCTCCATGCCGGTGACGAGGAAGTCCATCAGATCAGTATCCCGAAGGCCATCACGAAGATCATCGGCATCACCGTGGACAGGGCGACCAGCCCGAAGCCGTCCACCAGCGGATTGCGCCCCTCGATGGAGGACGCCAGTCCGACACCGAGCGCGGCGACCAGCGGCACGGTGATCACGGAGTTGGACACCGGGCCGGCATCGTAGGCGATCGCCATGACCTCGCGCGGGGCGAACGGAGACATCAGGACCACGACCGCGTAGGCGGCCGAAATCAGCACATGCATGGGCCAGGCGAAGATGATCCTCAGCACGCCGATCACCAGCGCGATGCCGACCGCCAGGCAGACCATCAGCCGCAGGCCCCAGGCATAGGCCCGGCGCCCCTCTTCAGTGACCAGCGCGCCATCGACCGCGGCGCCGGCCGCCTTGTCGGCCACGGCGATCAGAGCCGGCTCGGCGGCCGACGCGCCGAATCCGAGGGCGAAGGCGAACAGCAACAGCCAGCTCACACTGCCCTTGCGGGCGAAGGCATAGGCCATGTTCTCGCCAATCGGGAACAGCCCCAGTTCCAGGCCCCGCACGAACAGCGCCAGACCGATGACGACCAGCAGCATGCCCAGCAGGAGGCTGCCGAGATCCTGAATCGGCTGACGCAGCACCACCAGCTGAAAGAAGCCGATCACCAGGAAGATCGGCAGCAGATCGCGCGTGCTGCCCCGCACGCTGTGCCAGAACGCCATCAATTGCTGTTTCAAGACGGATCCTCTGCCATGGGCGTTCGCGCGGCACGCACGGCGACTGACGACGACGTCCCGGCACATGACCCGACCGGCGCATGTCGGGTATGCTGCCTTCAGGGCATTGTATGAACCCCCTCTCGGAACAATCAAGCCGCGCGACAGCAGGCCGATCGACGCTGCCCGGTGAATCAACGCGTGGTCGCGCGGTCTGTCCTATGACCACCACCCGAACCAAGGACGACGGTATCCACCATGACTGACCCCAGCCAGCGAAACGACGCCTCCGTCTGGCACGCCCTGTCCGCCGACGACTGCCTGCGGCAGCTGGGCAGCACCGCGCACGGTCTCGGTGCCGACGAGGCCGCGCGCCGGTTCGCCGAACACGGCCCCAACCGCCTGCCGCCGCCGGCGCGGCGCAGCGCGTTCCTGCGCTTCCTGCTGCAGTTCCACAACCTGCTCATCTACGTGCTGCTCGCCGCCGGCGTGATCACCGCGCTGCTCGGGCACTGGATCGACAGCAGCGTGATCTTCGGCGTCGTGGTCATCAACGCCGTCGTCGGCTTCATCCAGGAGGGCAAGGCGGAGCAGGCCATGGACGCGATCCGGCAGATGCTCTCGCTCCACGCGGCGGTGCTGCGCGACGGCCGGCTGCACGAGATCCCCGCCGAGGAGCTGGTGCCCGGCGACGTCGTGCAGCTCGCCGCCGGCGACAAGGTGCCGGCCGATCTGCGCCTGCTGCGGGTGCGCGAGCTGCAGGTCGAGGAGGCGGCGCTGACCGGCGAGTCGGTGCCGGTCGAGAAGAACGGGACCGCCGTCGCCGCCGACGCGCTGCTCGGCGACCGCACGGGCATGGCCTACTCCGGTACGCTGGTCACCGCCGGCCGTGGATTCGGGCTGGTGGTCGCCACCGGCGGCGACACCGAGATCGGCCGCATCAGCGCCCTGCTGGCGCAGGTGGAGACGCTGACCACGCCGCTGCTGCGCCAGATCGCGCGCTTCGGCCAGACGCTGACGGCCATCATCCTGGCGCTCGCCGGCTTCACCTTCGCCTGGGGCGTCTGGGTGCAGGACCAGTCGCTCGCAGACATGTTCCTCGCCGCGGTCGCACTAGCCGTGGCGGCGATCCCCGAGGGTCTGCCGGCGGTCATCACCATCACGCTCGCCATCGGCGTGCAGCGCATGGCCGCGCGCAACGTCATCATCCGCCGCCTGCCCGCGGTGGAGACGCTCGGCTCGGTGAGCATCATCTGCTCGGACAAGACCGGCACGCTGACCCGCAACGAAATGACGGTCGGGACGGTGATCACCCACGCCGGCCCCACCGACGTCAGCGGCACCGGCTATGCGCCGCACGGCCTGTTCAGCCGCGATGGCGTGGAGATCGAGCCGCAGGACGATGCGGCGCTGGAGGACACGCTGCGCGCGGCGCTGCTGTGCAACGACGCCGTACTGGAGGATCGCGACGGCGAATGGCACGCCTACGGCGATCCGATGGAGGCGGCGCTGATCACCGCCGCGCGCAAGGGCGGCCTGGAACCCGATCGCGAGAAGGACGAGCTCCCGCGCATCGACGTCGTGCCCTTCGATGCGCACCACCGCTTCATGGCGACGCTGCATCACGACCACGCCGGCCACGCCTTCGTGTATCTGAAGGGCGCGCCGGAACGCGTGCTGTCCATGTGTGCCCACCAGCGCGCCGAGGGCGAGGACCGGCCGCTGGATCCCCACTGGTGGCAGGGGCAGGCCGAAGCCCTCGCCGCGCGCGGCCGCCGCGTACTGGCACTGGCATTCCGCGTCCTGCCGGGGGACCAGCACACGCTACACTTCCAGGACGTCGACAGCGGCCTGACCCTGCTCGGCCTGGTGGGTCTGATCGATCCACCGCGCGAGGAGGCGATCCGCGCGGTGGCGAACTGCCACTCGGCCGGCATCGGCGTGAAGATGATCACCGGTGACCATGCCGTGACCGCCGCGGCCATCGGCCGCGAACTCGGCATCGGCGACGGGACCCCCGCGCTCACCGGTCACGACATCGAGGCCCTGGACGACGACGCCCTGCGCGGCGTGGTGCGGGATACCGAGGTATTCGCCCGCGCCAGCCCCGAGCACAAGCTGCGGCTGGTGACCGCCCTGCAGGCCGAAGGCGCGGTCACGGCCATGACCGGCGACGGTGTCAACGACGCGCCCGCGCTGAAGCGCGCCGACATCGGCGTGGCCATGGGCGTGAAGGGCACCGAGGCGGCCAAGGAGGCCGCCGAGATGGTCCTCACCGACGACAACTTCGCCTCCATCGTCGCCGGCGTCGAAGAGGGCCGCACCGTCTACGACAACATCCGCAAGGCGATCCTGTTCATCCTGCCGACCAACGGCGCGGAGGCCCTGGTGGTCGTGATCGCGGTGCTGCTCGGCCAGGTGCTGCCCATGACGCCGGTGCAGATCCTCTGGGTCAACATGGTGACGGCGGTGACGCTGGCGCTGGCGCTGGCCTTCGAGCCGGCCGAGCCCGGCCTGATGACGCGGCGGCCGCGCCACGCCGACGAGCCGTTGCTGTCGGGGTTCCTGCTGTGGCGGATCGCCCTGGTCTCGCTGCTGCTGGTGGGCATGAGCTACGGCATCTTCCTGTGGGTGCTGGATCAGGGCGGCACGCTGGAGGTTGCGCGCACCGCGGCGGTGAACGCCCTGATCGGCGGCGAGATCGTGTATCTGTTCAACAGCCGCTACCTGCGCGCCTCCAGCTTCAGCATCGCCGGGCTGTTCGGCAACCGCTACGCGCTGCTGGCGGCCGCACTGGTCAGCGTGATCCAGCTGCTGTTCACTTACGCCGGCTTCATGCAGACGTTGTTCCGGACTGCCCCGCTGACGCTGGGCACCTGGATACCGATCTGGGCGATGGCGGTGGGCGTGTTCCTGCTGGTGGAGGCCGAGAAGGCCTGGCGGCGGAGCCACGAGCGCTGACGCCCGACGGGACTGCGGAAGCACGGCGTGTATAATCGCCGCATGCCCACCCCGCCCGAACAGCAACCCCACGCGCCCTTCGGCCGCGGCATGATCGTCGCCGCCTGGATCGTCGGGCTGGGCCTGCTCACCCTGCTGTTCAGCGACCTCCTGGAACGCGAGCGCAATCCCAACCGCCAGGTCCTCAGTCGCGTGGACGGCGACGGCGGCGTGGACGTGGTGCTGCAGCGCAACCGCTACGGCCACTACGTCGCGACCGGTCGCATCAACGGCGAGCGCGTGGAGTTCCTGGTCGACACCGGCGCGAGCGACGTCTCGGTACCGGGCGCGCTCGCCGCGCGGCTCGGCCTGGAGCGCGGCGCGGCGCTGACCTACCAGACCGCCAACGGCACCGTCACCGGCTACCGCACGCGCATCGACCGCCTGGAACTCGGCGAACTGGTGCTGCAGGACGTGCCGGCCAGCATCAACCCGGCCTATCGCGAGAACGATGTCCTGCTCGGCATGAGCGTGCTCAAGCGGTTGGAATTCACCCAGCGCGGCGATACGCTGACCCTGCGGCCGCTGCGCTGAAAGCCGGGGCCGCGCTGCGGTGACAAGCCGAACAACAAGTCACGAGCGGACATCGCCATGGACCATGTTCTGAACCGGCTCACCGAATGGAGCGGCGCGCTGTCCAGCCTGCTGTGGACCAGCCCCGTCACCCTGGCGGTACTCCTCGGTACCGGCCTCTACCTGACCCTGCGCCTGGGCTTCGTCCAGCTGCGCGGCTTCCGCCACGGCACCCAATTGCTGAGCGGCAAGTACACCGACCCGCGGCACGTCGGCGAGGTCTCGCACTTCCAGGCGCTGTCCACGGCGCTGTCGGCGACGGTCGGCACCGGCAACATCGCCGGCGTCGCCACGGCCATCTCGCTGGGCGGGCCGGGCGCCCTGTTCTGGATGTGGATGACCGCCTTCCTCGGCATGGCCACCAAGTTCGCCGAATGCACCCTCGCGCTGAAGTTCCGCGAGGTCAGCCCCGGTGGCGAGGTGGCCGGCGGGCCGATGTACACGCTGCTGCACGGGCTCAAAATGAAGCGGCTGGCGGCCCTGTTCGCCGGCTTCGCGCTGATCGCCTCGTTCGGCATCGGCAACATGGTGCAGGCCAATTCGGTGGTCGACGGCATCACCTATATTTTTCCCGAGGCACGCGCGTTCGCCTGGCTGCTGGGCCTGGGCATGGCCACCCTGGTGGCGCTGGTGATTCTCGGCGGCATCCGGCGCATCGCGCATGTCGCCGCCATCCTCGTGCCGTTCATGGCCTTGTTCTATATCGTCGCGTCGCTGCTGGTGCTGTTCAATCATGCCGCCGACATCCCGCGTGCGCTCACCACCGTCTTCAACAGTGCATTGAACGTGTCGGCCGTCGGCGCCGCCGCCGTCGGCGAGGCCATCCGCTGGGGCGTGGCCCGCGGCCTGTTCTCCAACGAGGCCGGCCTCGGCTCCTCGCCCATGGCGCATGCCGCGGCGCGCACCAACGAGCCCGTGCGCGAAGGCCTGGTCGCGATGCTGGAGCCCTTCATCGACACGCTGGTGATCTGCAGCATGACCGGCCTGGTGATCGTCGTGACCGGCAGTTATATCGACCGGCCGGAGACGCTGGTCGGCGCGGCGCTCACCGCACACGCCTTCGGCACGACGCTCGGCGCCGCCGGCGCCTGGGTGGTCGGTGTCGGCCTGACGCTGTTCGCCTTTTCCACCATCATCTCCTGGTCCTATTACGGCGACCGCTCGGCACGCTTCCTGTTCGGCGAGGGCGCGGTCATGCCCTACCGCGTCGTATTCTCGTTGCTGGTGGTCTTCGGCGCCGCCGTGCCGCTGCAGCTGGTGTGGAATTTCGCCGACATCGCCAATATCCTGATGGCCATCCCCAACCTCATCGCCCTGCTGCTGCTCGCCGGGCTGGTGAAAAAACTGCGGGACGAGTACTTTTCGCGCACGCATGTGCCGATGCGGTGAGGAGTGAGGAGTGGGGAGTGGGGCGTGGGTGAGTATGGTTTTTTCGACGGTCGGCCAC
>CAYWKV010000157.1:0-2112 GCA_964458835.1 uncultured Gammaproteobacteria bacterium
GCCGCGAACCGGCAGATCTCCGGACCGTTCGCGGGCAACGCCCCAGGGCGGCTTCTCGGCGCACGCGCCTCACCTTCAGCCCGCCCCTACAAGTGTCAACCGGTTAGGTAATGCCCAATAAGTCTGTCCCCGTTCCTTTCTAAACGGCCTCGCGATAGCGTAAGACGCATCAGCGGAGCGCATTGCGCCCGATGCGCCCTACGCCTTCAGGGGCTGGCGGCGGTGCGCAACGCGGTGAACAGCCGTTCGGCGAGCTCGAAGTTGGCGTCGGCGTCTTCGCCGAGCACGTTGATGTGCCCCATCTTGCGCCCCGGGCGCGCCTCGCGCTTGCCGTAGAGGTGCAGCTTCGCCTCCGGGTGGGCGAACACCTCCTGCCATCCGGGCTGCGTTGCGCCCCACAGGTCGCCCAGCAGGTTCAGCATGGTCACCGGCGTGAGCAGCCGCGTGGCGCCCAGCGGCAGGCCGCACAGCGCGCGTACCTGCTGCTCGAACTGCGAGGTCGCGCAGGCATCCAGGCTGAAGTGCCCGCTGTTGTGCGGGCGCGGCGCCATTTCGTTGATCAGCAGTTCGCCGTCGGTGGTGAAGAAGAATTCCACGGCGAGCACGCCGACGTAGTCCAGTGCCTCGGCCACGCGCCGCGCCATGCCGGTGGCGAGTTCGGCCACGGCCGGGGCCACGCGGCCCGGCACGCGCGTGGTGTGCAGGATGCCGTTGCGGTGGACGTTTTCGCCGATCGTGTAGAAGACGGTCTCGCCGTTGGCGCCGCGCGCCAGCACCACCGACAGTTCCTGGGCGAGCTCGACCTTCTCCTCCAGCACGCAGGGGCGTTCGCCGAGCTGGGCGAAGGCGGCGCGCGCCTGGTCGGGGCCGTTCACGGTGATCTGGCCTTTGCCGTCGTAGCCCAGGGTGGCGGTCTTGAGCAGCGCCGGCAGGCGCAGGCCGGCCACGGCGGCGGCGAGCTCGGCCTCGCGGTGGATGGGGAAGAACGGCGCGGTGGCCAGCCCCAGGTCGCGCACGAAGGTCTTCTCGCGGATGCGGTCGCGGGCCACGGCGACGGCGGCCGCGCCCGGACGCACCGGGCAGTGGGCGGCCAGGGTCTCCAGGGTGGCGGCCGGCACGTTCTCCCACTCGGTGGTAATGGCGGCGCATTCCGCGCCCATGCGGGCCAGGGCCGCGGCGTCCTGGTAGTCGGCCTGCAGGTGGATGTCGGCGACGGCGCCGGCCGGACTGGCGGGGTCCGGATCCAGGACCATGACCCGATAGCCCATGACCCGGGCGGCCTGCGCGAACATACGGCCGAGTTGCCCTCCGCCGAGGACGCCCAGGGTGGCTCCCGGCAGGATCACGGTTGCGCAGGCTCCGGCGGCAGCCGCATGCCCAGCACGGCCTGTTCCTGATCCTGGCGCAGGCGCTCCAGCCGGGCGGCGACGGCGCCGTCCGCGACCGCGAGGATCTGGGCGGCGTAGAGCGCGGCATTGGCCGCACCGGCCTCGCCGATGGCGAAGGTCGCGACCGGCACGCCCTTGGGCATCTGCACGATCGACAGCAGCGAGTCCATGCCTTTGAGGTAGCGTGACGGCACCGGCACGCCCAGCACCGGCACGGTGGTCTTGGCCGCCAGCATGCCCGGCAGGTGCGCGGCGCCGCCGGCCCCGGCGATGATGCAGGCCAGCCCGCGGCTGCGCGCCGTGGCGGCGTAGTCGAACAGCAGGTCCGGGGTGCGGTGGGCGGAGACCACCCGGGCCTCGTAGGGGAGGCCGATCTGTTCCAGCATGGCGACGGCGTGGCGCATGACCTCCCAGTCGCTGTCGCTGCCCATGACCAGGCCGATACGGGGTGTTTCGTTCATGTTCTCGGTGCCCTCTGCCGGGTCCGCCAAACCGCGGAAACGGCGGATTTTAGCACCCCTGGCGGGATTCGGCAGCCGGGATTCGGGACTAGGGGCTAGGGGCTATCGAAGCAGTACGGTCGTGCCTGCGAAGGCGAGTCCATGCACCTGTAGGGGCGGGCTCGCCCGCGAACGGTCCGGAGAGTTGCCGGTTCGTGGGGAAGCCGGGGGGCCGACCTTAAAGGGGTTGCCCCGTGGTGAGCGAAACGACACCCAACCGCCGG
>CAYWKV010000157.1:2122-7260 GCA_964458835.1 uncultured Gammaproteobacteria bacterium
CACCCGGGGCCCCACATTAACCCGCGGGCCCCCGCTACTCCTCACTCCTCACTCCTCACCCCTCACGCCTGCGCTACAATGCCCTGCTTCCAAACCCAGCCCCCGGAGCCGCGGCATGCAAGCGTCCCTGTATGAGTCCGACCTCAAGAGCCTTCCCCTGGTCTACCGCGGCAAGGTGCGCGACGTTTATGGGATTCCGGGGGGTGTGGGCGGCGACAAGCTGCTGATCGTGACCACCGACCGGCTGTCGGCCTTCGACGTGATCCTGCCCGAGCCCATCCCCGGCAAGGGCGCGGTGCTGACCGCGGTGTCCAATTTCTGGTTCGCGCGCATGCGCCCCATCGTGCCCAATCACCTGGTCGACCTGCCGCTGGAGCAGGTGCTGCCCGACGCGGCCGAGCGCGCCCAGGTCGAGGGCCGCGCCATCGTCGTGCGCAGGCTGAAGGCGCTGCCGGTCGAGGCCATCGTGCGCGGCTATCTGATCGGCTCGGGCTGGAAGGACTATCAGAAGACCGGCACGGTGTGCGGCATCCCGCTGCCGGCGGGTTTGGCGCTGGCCGACCGCCTGCCCGAGCCGATCTTCACGCCGTCGACGAAGGCCGAACTCGGCACCCACGACGAGAACATCGACTTCGCCCAGGCCGAGCAGCTGCTCGGCGCGGACATCGCCGCGCAGGTGCGCGACATCAGCCTGCGCATCTATAAGGAAGCCGCGGCCTACGCGCTGGGGCGCGGCATCATCATCGCCGACACCAAGTTCGAGTTCGGCCTGGACGAGGCCGGTCGGGTGGTGCTGATCGACGAGGCGCTCACGCCGGACTCCTCGCGCTTCTGGCCGGTGGATCAGTACGCACCCGGCGTCAGCCCGCCGAGCTTCGACAAGCAGTTCGTGCGCGATTATCTGGAGACGCTGGACTGGGACAAGACCCCGCCCGGGCCGAAGCTGCCCGCCGAGGTCATCGAAAGGACGGCCGAGAAGTACCGCGAGGCGCAGCGCCGTCTGACCGGCGTCTCCTGAGCCGGGGGGCCGCTGCCGGCATTTTTCCGTCGGCCCTGCCGGTGCCGCCCGCCCGGACACCCGACGGCCTTTGTCTATAGTTACCCCTGACAGATGGAGCGGCGTGGCCCGGCCGCGCCGGGACGATGGAGGGGTAGCGATGCCGTCACACAAGCTGCTGCACAAATCCCTGGATGAATTCACGACCGCCCCCGTCGCGGCGCCGGCCGAGGCGGGGCGTAGACTGCTGGATGTCCTGCTGCGTGGCTACGACGGCCCGGTCGCCGTCCGGCTGTGGGACGGCAGTTATGCCCGCGGGGGCGCTGATGCGCCCGCCACGCTGAGCTTCCGCCGGCCGGACCCCCTGCGCGACCTGGTCCTGCACGGCGATCTGGTGCGCCTGGGTGAGGCCTACGTGCTGGGCGCGGTCGAGGTCGAGGGCCGGATGGACGTCGCCTTCGACATCGCCGATTTTCTCGAGCGGCGCCGGCTCCCCTGGGCGGAGCGCCTGCGGCTGATGGCCATCGCCCTGCGGCTGCCGCGCACCGCCTCCCGCGCGCCGCTGAAGGAGACCCGGGCCGACGGCGCCGCGCGCGCCAACAGCCGGGCGAGCATCGCCCATCATTACGACGTCTCCAACGACTTCTACCGCCTGTGGCTCGATCCGGAGATGGTGTATTCCTGCGCCTATTTCCGCGATGCCGCGCAGCCGCTGGCCGACGCGCAATGCGACAAGCTCGACTACATCTGCCGCAAGCTGCGCCTGGAACCCGGCCAGCGCCTGCTGGACATCGGCTGCGGCTGGGGCGCGCTGGCACTGTGGGCGGCACGCCACTACGGCGTCGAGGTGCACGGCATCACGCTGAGCGAGCAGCAGTGCGGGCATGCGCGGGAACGCATCGCGCGCGAGGGCTGGGCCGATCGCGTGCACATCGAACTGCGGGACTATCGCGACCTGCCGCATGATGCCCGCTATGACCGCATCGTCAGTGTGGGCATGTTCGAGCACATCGGCGTGAAGAACTTCCCGGTGTACTTCGGCGCCGTGCAGCGTAGGCTGGCGCCCGGTGGACTGTTTCTCAACCACGGCATCACCAACGACAGCGGCTGGGTGAACTGTCCCAGCCAGCGCTTCATCAACCGCTATGTCTTCCCCGACGGCGAACTCACCCGCGTCAGTGTGGTCCAAGCGGCGATGGAGCAGGCGGGTTTCGAGATCCTCGACGTCGAAGGCCTGCGTCCGCACTATGCCATGACGCTCCGGCACTGGCTGCAGGCGCTCGACGCCAGCCGCGAGCGCGCCGAGGCCGTCGCCGGCGCCATCGTGCGGCGCATCTGGCGCCTGTACATGGCCGGCTCGGCGCACTACTTCAGTGAAGGCGGCCTGGGCGTGTATCAGATCCTGGCGGGACACCGGCACGCACGGCAGCCGCTGCCGCTGCGGCGCGCCGATCTGTATCGTGCCTGAGGGCGGCGTTCACATACCGCCGTCCTCACATGGCGGCAGGGCGCCGTGAATACGTCCCTGTAGGCTTGACGGCGGCGTCCATGCCGCCGACACCTGCCGCCATGTGAGGACGGCCTGTCTACGTCATTGGACGAATTTGTCACAGGAGCATGCGATGTACGGTTTCAACGTGAAGGTGAAGGAAGGCTTCGATCAGGCGGTGCAGCGCGTCACCGAGGAACTGCAGAAGGAAGGCTTCGGCGTGCTGACCGAGATCGACGTCAAGGCGACGCTGAAGAAGAAGCTCGACATCGACCAGCGTCCCTACAAGATCCTCGGCGCCTGCAATCCGAAGCTCGCCCACCAGGCGCTCAGCGCCGACCCCGACATCGGGCTGCTGCTGCCTTGCAACGTGGTGGTCCGCGAGGAGGCGGACGGCTCGGTCACGGTCGCCTTCATGGACCCCGCCGCCGTGCTGAAGCTGGTGGAAAAAGAAGGTGTTGCGGAACTCGCCCAGGAAGTGCGTGGACGTCTGCAGCGGGTCGGCGCGGCGCTCGCCGCCTGAGGGACGGTGCCCCGCCCGGCGCGCGGTTTCACGGCGCGGTGGTCTGGCGTAGTATCGGAGCCTCGCGTCGCTTGATCAGGCACGGCTTCGGGAGAACGCCCATGAACCTGCCCAAGTTGTCACTCTTTCCCTTCATGGATGCGGCGGAGCCGCTCGGCAAGCGCGCGCCGGCCGTGGACGAGAACGGCAAGGCGCTGTCCGACTTCATGATGATCATCCCGGGTCTGCGCGACAAGCCGCAGATGCTCATCCAGCAGACCCTCTACGACATCCATGCCGTGCTGGCCTGCTTTCAGCACGCGGTGGTCTTCGCCGAACTGAATCTCAGGCTGAATCTGCTGTGGGTGTCGATACGCCCGATCATGGGCATCCGCTTCGAGATCGCCAGCGCCGTGCAGCTGCGCGTGCCGGATGCGCGGCTGGTGTCGCACATCTAGGAAGTGCCCGGCGTCAGATCTCCACCAGCTCCCGCAGCCGCGGCAGATCCTCGAGGACGATGCTGTTGCCGCGCACCACGATCAGGCCGTCGCGCGACAGCTTGGTGAGGATGCGCGAGAAGGTCTCGGGCTTGATCGACAGGCGCGAGGCGATGATGTGCTTCGGCGTGGTCAGCACGATCTCCTGCGATGCCATCACGCCTTCGGGCAGTTCGGACAGCAGGAAACTCACCAGGCGGTAGGTCGCATTGTGCAGCGTCAGGCTGTCGATCTCGTTCAGCCGGCGGTGCAGGCGCTGGCTCATGTCCGCCATCAGCCGGAAGCAGGTGTCGACCGAGCTGCCCAGCAACTCGCGGAAGGTCGAGTTGGGGAAGGCCAGCAGTCGGCTCTTGACCAGCGCATCCGCATTCACGGGATAGAACTTGCCGGACATGAAGGTGACGGCCTCGGCGAAGGTCTCGCCGGGGCGGACGATCTCGATGACCTTCTCGTCGCCCTCCTCGGACAGCCGATAGAGTTTGACCTGGCCCTCGAGCAGCAGATAGAAGCGGTCGGCGGGCTGGCCGTGCTCGAACAGGATGCGCCCCTCCTCGACATTGATCTCCTGCATGGTCTCCATGACCGTCTTGAGCTGCCGTTCGTCCAGGGCGGAGAACAGGTAGGTGCGGCGCAGCCAGGGGATGAATTCGCCGGGATCGGTCATCGAGGTCGTATCCTTTGGTCGCGGCGCCGGCGCGCTGTGCGCCGGAGGACGTTTCCATGGTTGATCGAGGTCAAGGCGGCGGTGCCTGCCGGTTTTTAATGTGCCCTATGGCCTGCCGGAATGGCGGGCGAGCGCCATTATAACCACGGCCGGTGGGCGGCCCCAACCGTGCGCCAGCATAACCCTCTAGAAAAATAGCGAGAATGGAGCGGGCACCATGACGACAGGTCGCGGTTGCGGGGTGTGCTGGGTGCTGCTGGCGCTGTTGTGCGCGCTGGTCGTCGGCATCGGTTACCGGCTGATCGGCGGGGCGCCGACCGGGACCGCCAGCGACGGACGGGCCGAGATCACCCTGCCCGCCGCCGACCGGGATCTGGTGCTGGCGGAGATGCGCGCCTTCCTCGGCGCCGTGCAGGGCATCGCCGAGGCGCTCACCCGCGAGGATCTGACGGCCGTGGCCACGCAGGCGCGGGCGATGGGGCTGGCCGCCATGGGCCAGGTGCCGCCCTCGCTGATGCAGGCGCTGCCCCTGGAATTCAAGACGCTGGGGCGCGGCGTGCATGCCGCTTTCGATCAGCTCGCGCTGGACGCCGAGGAGATGGGCGACGCTGCCCACGGCCTGCGCCAGCTGAGCGCGATCCTGAGCCAATGCGTGGCATGTCATGCGACCTACCGATTGTCGGTGGCCAAGGAGGGGAGGTGACTTATGCATGTACAGCTGCTGGTGGCACCCTGGTGCACGTCCTGCCATCGAGCGCAGGAGATCTGGCGCCGCGTCTGTGAACGCCACGGCGTGACCCTGGACATCCTCGATCTGGAAACGCCGGCCGGCGAAGAGACGGCCGGACGCCTGCACCTGAAGATCATGCCGGCCGTGCTGATCGACGGCCAGACCCGCGCCATCGGCGTGCAGTCGGAGGACGAGGCCGAGGCGCTGCTCAGCTCGGCCATCACGCAGTCCTGCTGAGAAGCGCCCGTGAGGAAAGGGG
>CAYWKV010000158.1:0-813 GCA_964458835.1 uncultured Gammaproteobacteria bacterium
GCGGCGGGCGGGGGTGGCGGGCGCCCCCGGCGGCGCCGGGGGGGGCGGGGCCCGCGGGGGCGAGCAGCGGCCGCCATTCGTCCCAGACGAAGCGCGGCAGGCTGCCGCGGATGCGCGTCTCCTTCCCGGCCGGCAGGCCCGCGTCGGGGGCACCGAGGCGCAGCTCGCCGCGCATCAGCCGCCACGCGTCGCCCTGCCGCTGCAACTCGGCGGCGGCGCTGTGCTCGCCGTACCGCAGGTACAGCGGCCGCAGGCCGTCGCCGGGTGCGACGGTGGTGCGCAGCCGGAGGGGATAGACCTCGTCCGCCGTCTTGCCGAAGGGCGCGGGCAGATCCACCGCTGTGCCGCGCAGATCGGACTCGAATTCCAGCGTCACCGGCGTCCCGCGCGGCGCCTCGCGCGGCAGGTCGACCCGTGCGATCCACTCGCTGTCGCCGTCGACCCGCGCCCACAGGCGATCGTCCGCATCCGCTTTGAGCCGCTGCAGCAGGGGCAGCGCGCCGCGCACCGCGACCCGGGTCGCGGGACGGCCGTCGCTTCGCGCATCGCCGACCTCCACCGCGACCGGTACGCCGTTCAGGCGCGCCACGAGGCCGCGCGCCGTCACGCTGCGCTCGGTGAAGCCCAGTTCGCCCTGCACCTGATCGAAGTCCAGATCCCAGGCCGGCAGTGCGAGCCGATTGCCGGCCAGGTGCACGCCCCCGGCGACCCGGGCCGGTCCGTGTTCGGCCAGCGGAATGACCAGGCCGAGCCGCAGCTCGGCCGGCCCCTGGGCCTGCACCGCGCCCAGGGTGTCCCCGGGACCGCCGCTCA
>CAYWKV010000158.1:823-7253 GCA_964458835.1 uncultured Gammaproteobacteria bacterium
CGAGTGGGAGTCGGAGCGGCCGGTGGGCGCGCGCCTGATCGCGCACGCCTGCGCAATGCCCGCGGAGGGCGCTTCGCAGTGGCTTTGCAACTCCGGCCTCGAGCACGTGCGCGTGCTCGAGGAGGAGGGCCAGGTTCGGGCGTGCCTGCTGCGCATCCCGATGGGGCAGCACTTCGGCGGCAGGGCGGTGCCGATGATCGGGATCGCGGGGGTGGCGGTGGCGCCCGAGTGGCGCGGCCGCGGGACGGCGCGGCGGCTGATGGAGGCGTGCGTGCGCGAGGTCGTCGATGCGCACGTCGACCGCCTCCAGATCGGCGCCGAGGATCTTGCCGGCCACGCCGCGGATGTGCATGCCGCGGTTGACGAAGGCGAGCTCCGCCTCCAGCCCTTCGATGCGGTGCCAGCCCTCCCGGTAGTCCAGGATCGCGTCGTTGACCGTCGCCCGGACCTCCATGCGGCCGGAGGCCTGGTCGAAGGGAAATTCGCCCAGGCGACCGTGGAACAGGAAGGCACCGCTGCTGATCTCACCGGCCACCAGCGCCCGGTCCAGCCAGGCGACGGTGCGCGGCGGCATGATGCCGGCCGGCAGGTACTTGTGGGCCGCGCCGACCTGGCCACGGTGGAAGCGGCTGTGCACATCGAGGAACGGCCGCGAGCCGTCCAGCGGGATGTCCAGGCGCAGTCGCGACTCGGTGGCAATGTCGGCGTTCTCCGCGATCATGGACGACGACTCGATGCGCAGCCGGTCGCTGCCGCGACGCCACAGCAGACGGCCCTGCAGCCGCTCGAGCCGCAGCGGGTCGCGGAACAGGTGCGGGAACGCCAGCTGCGTACCGCGGCTGTCGAGCTCCACGGCGCCGTAGTCGCGGGTACCGGCGAGGCGGCCGCTGAGCGCCGTGACGCCCGGCAGGCGGTCGGCAGCCGCGGTGCGCACCCCCTCGAAACGCAGCTGATAGGCGATGTCCTCGACCCGTCCATCCTGCGCGCGGAAGGCGAGCTGCAGGCCCTTCACCTCACCGCCGGCCTGCAGGGCCTCCAGCAGCGCCTTGCGCTGCGGCACGTCCTCGAGCAGATGGCCCAGCCAGGGCGCGACGAGCTCCAGACGCAGGTAACGCAGGCCGAGCTGCACGTCGTGGGCGCCCTCGACCCCGTCGCGCACCACGACGGCAAGCCCGGTCTCGGGCCAGGCCTCGCCGTTCTGGACCAGACCGACCCGATCGAGATCGAGCGTCCAGCCGCCGTCGGCGCGCCGCCACTCCCAACGCCCGGTCAGGCGGTCGGCCTCGAACAGTTCGCCGCCCTGGCGGGCGCTGCCGACGGCGAGGTCCAGCATATCGATCTCGCCGCGCATCCGTTGCAGGCGGCTGCCGGCCAGGTCGGCCCACAGATGGGTGTGCGCCCGGCCGCGCAGCGGGAAGCCGCCCGGCGGCCGCCTGCCCAGCCAGCGCGCAATGTCCACGCCGTCGACGTCGATGAACAGTCTGCCGTTCCAGTCCTCCAGCGCCCCGAGCTCGCCGCGCAGATCCGCGCCGAGCTGCAGTTCCGCGCCATACTCCGCCGGCAGCCGCACGCGCGCCTGCAGCTGGTGGCGGCGGCCGCGGTTGAGCAGCTGGAGATTGGCATCCCGGAAGATCAGTGCCGGCAGCGCCCCGGTCTCGTCGCGCCAACGCACCTGGATGTCGCGCAGCTCGACACGCGGCTGCGACAGCACCAGCAGCCAGGGATTGGCGCGCGGCGCCTGGAACTGTACGCCCTCGATGCGGAAGCGGCCTGCGGCGTCGCGGTACAGGCCGACCTCGCTGCCGACCAGAACCACCTGCGATGGCACCGGCCGCCACGCCCGCAGCGACGCCCACAGATCGACGCCGACGCGCAGCTCCCGCGCCGTCAGCAGGTCGCGGCCCGAATGCGGGTCGTACAGGGCGACGTCGGTGACGCGCACCTCCGGCCCCAGGCCGCGCCAGCTCAGCTCCAGTTCGCCGATCCGTGCGTCCTGCCCGACGGCCTCCTTGACCAGTGTCTCGAGCCGGCCTTCGTGCGATTCGAGCAGGGGCAGCAGCAGCCGCCCCACGCTGAACAGCAGGGCCGCGGCCACCACCAGGGAGGCGCCGATATACCAGAGGCCGATGAACAGGCGCCGCAGCATGGCGAGAGTTCTCTAGCGTGCGGCGATGCGGCAGGACCGCGCGGCGGGGCGGCTCACAGCAGCACCACGTCGTACTGTTCCTGGGTATAGAGCGCCTCGACCTGCAGCTTGATCGGCTTGCCGATGAAGGATTCGAGTTCGGCGAGGCTGGTGGATTCCTCGTCGACCAGCAGATCGATCACCTCCTGCGCCGCCAGCACCAACAGCTGCTGCGCATCGAACTGGCGCGCCTCGCGCAGGATCTCGCGGAAGATCTCGTAACACACGGTCTCGGGCGTCTTCAGCGAGCCGCGCCCGCTGCAGGTCGGACAGGTCGAGCACAGCACGTGCTCCAGGCTTTCGCGGGTGCGCTTGCGCGTCATCTGCACGAGGCCGAGGCTGGACACCTCGCTGATGTGGCTCTTGGCGTGGTCGCGCTCGAGGCTCTTCTCCAGCGCGCGCAGCACCTGGCGCTTGTGGTCCTCGTCGGACATGTCGATGAAGTCGATGATGATGATGCCGCCGAGGTTGCGCAGCCGGAGCTGGCGCGCGATTGCCTGCGCCGCTTCGAGATTGGTCTTGAAGATGGTCTCTTCGAGATTGCGGTGGCCGACGTAGGCGCCCGTGTTGACGTCGATGGTGGTCATCGCCTCGGTCTGGTCGATGATCAGGTAGCCGCCGGACTTGAGCTGCACCTTGCGCTCCAGCGCCTTGTGGATCTCGTCCTCGACGCCGTACAGATCGAACACCGGCCGCTCGCCGGGATAGTACTCCAGACGCTCGGTGACCTCGGGGATGAACTCGGCGGCAAACTGGCTCACCCGCTGGTAGGTCTCGCGCGAATCGATGCGCAGCTTGTCGACTTCGTCTCCGACCAGATCGCGCAGCACGCGCAACGCCAGCGGCAGGTCTTCGTGGACGAGGCTGCCGGGCATCGCCGTCTGGGCGCGTTCGCGGATCGCCGCCCACAGCTTGCGCAGGAAATCCATGTCGGCCACCAGCGCCTCGGCGCTGACGGCCTCGGCCGCGGTACGCACGATGAAACCCTGCGCCTCGCCGTTGGCGTACTGAGCCACGATCTCGCGCAGCCGGGCGCGCTCGGCCTCGCCCTCGATCTTCTGCGAAACGCCGACGTTGGTGACGTCGGGCATGAACACCAGATAGCGCGATGGGATGGTGATATGGGTGGTCAGGCGCGCGCCCTTGGTGCCGAGCGGGTCCTTGATGACCTGCACCAGCAGTTCCTGGCCTTCGCGCAGCAACTGGGAAATGGTCTCGGTGCGCTTGCCTTCGGGGCGCAGTCCCTCGACCTCGCGCGCAACGATGTCCGAGGCGTGCAGGAAGGCGGCGCGCTCCAGGCCGATGTCGACGAAGGCCGCCTGCATCCCGGGCAGCACGCGGCTGACCACACCCTTGAAAAGGCTGCCGACCAGCCCGCGTGCCCGCGCGCGCTCGATCAGCACCTCCTGCAGCACACCGTTCTCGACCACCGCGACACGGGTCTCCTGCGGGGTGACGTTGACGAGAATCTCTTCGCTCATGGTTTATAGAGTGAGGCGTGAGGCGCGAAGAGTGAGGAGTTGAAAACCATTCGTCGGCCACGGAAGCACACGGAACAACACGGAAATATGTTCACTGAACACACCTTGTTCCGTGTGTCTCCGTGTGCTTCCGTGGCCAACAGGGGTTTTGCCTTTCACTCCTCACTCCTCACTCCTCACTGCCCCAACACCTCGATTCCGAATTCGCTCAGCAGCCGCGCGGTCTCGAACAGCGGCAGGCCCATGACGCCGGAGTAGCTGCCGGCGAGGTCGGCGACGAACGCCGCGCCCAGGCCCTGGATGGCGTAGCCGCCGGCCTTGTCGGCCGGTTCGCCGCTCGCCCAGTAGGCCTCCGCCTCGGCCGGCGCGATGTCGCGGAAGCGGACCTGGCTGCGGCTGAGCAGCACCGCCTCGCGCACGCCGTTCGCCAGGGCGACGCCGGTCAGCACCTCGTGCGCACGGCCGGACAGCGCCGCCAGCATGGCCAGGCCCGCCTCCCGCGCGTGAGGCTTGCCCAGGATCCGCCCGTCGCACACCACCACGGTGTCCGCGCCCAGCACCGGCCGACCGTCGTCCGTAGGCAGGGCGACCCGGCCGGCGCGCGCCTTGGCCAGGGCCAGCCGCTGTGCCAGGGCCGCGGCCTCCTCACCCGGCCGGGGCGACTCGTCCACCTCGACGTGCAGCACCCGGTAGGTGACCCCGATCTGGTCCAGGAGTTCACGCCGGCGGGGGGAATTGGACGCCAGGTAGATCCGGTATTCGCTCATCCGCGCAGCCTACCAGAAGCCTTGCCGGTGCGCCGCTGCAGTCATGGTTCTGCTCGACCGCCAGGACGCCAGGGAACCCCGTTTTGAACCGCCAAGACACCAAGAAAGACAGATCTGAACCGCCAAGGCGCCAAGAATGGTTTGGTTGTTTGTGGAAGTTGGGGCAACGAGCTTTTGGCGAGGCAGTCACTGCAATTTCTGAAATCACCTCAAGATCCCACCCAGATTTTCTTGGCGCCTTGGCGCCTTGGCGGTTCAAAACGGGGTTCCCTGGCGCCTTGGCGGTTCGAACTATCGTTATTCCCGATGATACGGATGACCCGCCATGACGCTCCAGGCGCGGTACAGGGTCTCGGCCAGCACGACGCGCACCAGCGGGTGCGGCAGGGTCAGGGCGGACAACGACCAGAGCTGGTCGGCGCGGGCGCGGCAGGCGTCGTCCAGGCCCTCGGGACCGCCGACCAGCAGGGCCACGTCGCGGCCGCTGCACATCCAGCCCTCGAGCTGTACGGCCAGTTGCGGCGTCGACCAGGACCTGCCGCCGACCTCCAGGGCGACGACATGACAGTCGCGCGGGATCGCCGCCAGCATGCGTTCGCCCTCGTCACGGACGATGCGCGCGACGTCGGCGTTGCGGCCGCGTCGGCCCGGGGCGATCTCCACCAGCCGGAGCCCGCACTCGCGCGGCAGCCGCTTGGCGTATTCCCCGTAGCCCGCCTCGACCCAGTCCGGCATACGGTCGCCGACGGCGATGATATGGATGTGCACGCCGCGCCCCCGGCGTCAGGGCGTCTGGCCCTTGCGGCCGGCCAGGGTCTGCTCCTCGCTGACCGACCAGAGCTTCTCCAGGTTGTAGAAGGCGCGCGTCTGCGGGTGCATGACGTGCACGATGAGGTCGCCGAGATCCACCAGCACCCATTCGCGCGAGGTCTCGCCCTCGACGCCGAGCGGCTGCGCGCCGTGCTTCTTGGCGGCCTCCACCACGTTGTCGGCCAGCGCCTTGATGTGCCGGTCCGAGGTGCCGCTGGCGATGACCATGAGGTCCGTGAACGAGGCCTTGTCGCGCACGTCGATCACCTGCACGTCCTGCGCCTTGAGGTCGTCGAGCGCCGCCAGCACCAGGGCCTTGAGTTGTTCCGTCGAGAGCTTTTCCGTCACGCCGTTGTCTTCCTTTCGCCGCCGTCGGGCCGCGGCTTGCCGTCAATTGGAATCGAGATACAGGCCTTCGCGCCGCATGCAGTCGAGCACCGCGTCCGGCAGCAGGTAGCGGGGACTGCGGCCCGCGGCCAGCAGGCTGCGGATGCCGCTCGCCGAGATCGCCAGCGGCGTGACCGTCCGGAACAGCACGGCGCCGGCCGGCCGCGCCCGCAGTTCGTCCGCGTTCGCGACGCCGCAGCGTTCGACCAGGTCACGCACCGGACCGTTGTCCGCCGGCGCGCTGCCCGGCCGGGTGATCACCACCAGATGGGCGAGCTCGGGGATCGCCTGCCAGCGGTGCCAGGTCGCCAGGCCGTTGAAGGCGTCCTGACCGAGAATCAGGCACAGCGGCTCGTCGTTCACCTCACCGCGCAGCGAGCTCAGCGTGTCGACCATGTAGGACGGTCCATCGCGCTCCAGCTCGCGCGTGTCCAGGCGCAGCAGCGCCTGCCCCGCCAGCGCCAGTTCCAGCAGCCGGCGGCGCTGGTCGGCACTGGCGACCGGCGGCTCGCGGTGCGGCGGCACGCGCGCCGGCAGCATGCGCACCTCGCGCAGCGCCAGCTGCTCCGCGATCTCCCAGGCGCAGCGCAGGTGTCCGAAGTGGATGGGGTCGAAGGTGCCGCCGAAGACGCCGATCATAAATTCAGGTTCTAGGTGCTAGGTGCTAGGTTCTAGGTAGGGAACCTCTGATTAATTCGTCGTACCGTCATTGCGAGCGAAGCGCCCTAAAGGATACCCTTCGGTAAAGCAATCTCCTTCGACGGCAGATCAACAGCTTGGAGATTGCCGCGTCGCTGCGC
>CAYWKV010000159.1:0-7086 GCA_964458835.1 uncultured Gammaproteobacteria bacterium
CGCTTCGGTGCGTCACGAGATGATCTCCCGCCAGCGCTGAAGGGTCACGGCGTTCCCGCCACCGGCCGGCGCCGCGTAGACGCCGTTGAGGTCCTGGGTCGTACCGGAGGGGACGGCCGACCAACCGCCGCCACTCCAGCGCAGCGTGTCGCCGTTGTCGCCCACCGTCCAGCACGCGTTGCTGTCGGCACAGGATACGGCATTCAGATTCCCGGCGTCGCCCAGGCCGACGAAATTCGCTGCCCAGCCGCTGCCGTTCCAGTGCGTCAGCGTGTAGCGGTTGCCGGCGCGCCGTTCGCCCACGGCCCAGCAGTCATTCGCGGCCGGGCAGGTGACGTCGTAGAGATCCCGGCGATCGCCGGGATCGTTGACCGCCTGCGGACTCCATCCGCCGGCGCTGCGCCGGTCATAGAAAAAACCGTTGCCCAGCCGCGGTCCCACGGCCCAGCAGTCAGTGGCCGAGGTGCAGGCGACGCCGTTCAGGTCCTGGCCGGTATCGGCATTCTCGATGTTCCAGCCGCCGCCCCGTCGACCGATGAGCCCGCTCCCGCCCACCGCGTAGCATTCGGTGGGTGTGCAGAAGGCGTCCGTGTAGTCGGCGAACAGGCGGAGATCGATCAGATTCCACGAGCCGCCCGTGTACTGGTAGACGGCGCCAAAGATGCCGAGCCACTCGCCGACCGCAATGCAGTCGTCGGCGCTGTCGGGTACGCAGGCCACGGAATTGAGCGTCGTCGCGCCGGCAATGCCGGTGTCGCCCGGTACCCAGGCGCCGCCCGACCAGTGCCGGGCCGCACCGTTCGCACCCACCGCCCAGCATGAACTCCCGGACGCGCAGGCGACGTCGTTGAGATCGCTGGTCACGCCCGAGACGTGGGGCACCCAGGATGATCCGTCCCAGCCCAGGATCGTACCGCCGTTGCCGACCGCCCAGGTGTTGCCGGCCGCCGGCTGGATGTCGGCCTCGATCACACGCTGAGCGCGCAGGCTGCCGGCCGAGAGTATTTGGGCCCGGACACGCACCCGACACAGCGCGCCGAGGTCCCATGTCTGCACCACCTGGAACTCACCCCGCCCCAGCGTCTGCACCGCATCCGGCACCAGCGCCGCGCAGTCCGTGCCGCCCGCCAGCCGCTGCATCGCGCGTTCCAGCCCGCTCTCCGCCAGGAACAGCGCGTCGACGCTGTCGCTCTGCAGGGCGGTATCGGTGATGTCCGTGCCCGCCAACCGCAGGCCGATGCCGCCGATCAGGGCGATGATCGCCAGCAGGAACACCGCCGCGATCAGCAGGGCGGCGCCGCGCTGCGAGGCGGGGCTGGCGGGCCGCGCGTTCATTGCCGGTTCCTCAGGGCGACGCGGGTGCGCTGCGGGTAGTCGTTGCCGTAGGCATCCGTGAGACTCAGGTCGATGTCGACGAAGGCGACGAGGCTGTTGTCGGCGCCGGCAGCCGTGGCGCCGTCCTGCTGCAGATAGGTGAATGTAAGGCTGCCGAGCCGGTCGGTCAGCGTGTAGGTGCCGGCCGGCGTGTCGTAGGCGATGCGCAGATCGCCGCCACTGGTGTCGACGGTCACGGTGGTCACGGTGGTCACGGTCGAGCCGTCGTTCTCCAGCCGGCGGAACTGCACGCGGGTGGGTGTGCGGACAATGAAATCATAATTCGCCGGGGTAACCGGATCGCGCCGTACGGTGCGCAGCTCGCGCGCCAGCCGTTCGCTGACGAGGCGCAGTTCCGACAGCGTGTCCACCGACTCGCGTCCCGCCATGAAGGCGCCGACGCCGCCGCTCAGCAATGCCGCCAGCGTGACGCCGACGATGCCCACGACCACCAGCACCATGACGAGTTCGACGAGCGTGAATCCCCGCTCGGAACGTCCGCCTGCCGCGCCCAGCGCGCCCGGTGCGGGAGGTCGCGGCACACGGACGCGCATGCTCAGTAGCTCCCCAGCATGAACACCACGCGCGCCCGTTCGGTGGCGTCGTGGGTCACGATCACGTCGACCTGTGCGCAGGACGCGCCCGCGCACGTGGCCGGCGCCGCGCCCGGGCTCGCGGTGCGCGCGTAGCCCGCCGCGGCATAGGCGGGCGGCAGCGCCGGGCAGGTCGCGGCCAAGGCCGCGGCGTAGCCCTGCAGGCGGCGCGTGGCGAGGACGTGCTCGGCACATTCCTGGGCCAGCTGCGCCGAGGTCTGCAGCGCTTCGTTGATGCGGTAGCTGTTCGCGCTGGTGACGAACGGGTCCATGATGGTCGTCGCGGCGATGGCCACGATGACCAGCACCAGCACCATCTCGATCAGGGTGGCGCCCTGCTGGCGCACAGCTGCACGAACGTTCATGGCGACACCGTGACGAAGCCGGTGACGGGACTGATGCTGAGCGTCGCGCTCTGGCCGCCGCCGCTCACGGTGAAACCGACCGCTCCGCCGAGCAGCGCCCCGCCGTTCACCGGGCGCCCCAGGCTGTCGAAGCTGACGCTGCCGGTGGTGGCGGTGACGCCATGGTCCAGCGTGAGACTGAAGGGCTGCTGCGTGGCCGGATCGGTGATGACCGCCGGCGTGGGCGCGGTGTCGACGCAGCGGTAGCCGCCGCCGAGCGATTCGAAGGTCAGGGTGCGGCCCTGGCTCATGGCCAGCATCTGCACGTGGCGGATGTCGCGCGCGAGCTGCGCGGCCTGGGCGTGCACGCCCGCATCGGTCAGCGACAGCCGCGGCACGGCGATGACCGCGAGCAGGCCGGCGATGACCAGCACCATCACCAGCTCGAGCAGCGTGACGCCGCGCTGATGGAAGACAGGCATCCTGCGGTTCATGGGCATCCCTGGCGCCGCAAACAAAAGGGGCGGGCTGTCATGCCCGCCCCCCGGCCCGCGCGGGCGTGGCCTGCGCGAATTACGGCGTGATGTTGCCGACACAGGCGACGGTGTCACCCACCGCGCCGGTCGCACTGCCGGCCGTGCAGCCGCTGTCGGTGTAGGTCAGCACCGTGTAATTGGTGCCGTCGATGCTGACCTGGACGCCGGTGGCGACCGCGGTGGCCGCTGCGCCGTTGCTGGTGACGCGCGCCGCCAGCTCCGTCACCGACGGATTGCGCTTGAGCTCGGCGATGGCGATGGCGTGCGCCGACCGCACCGCGCCCACCGTGCCCTCGCGCGCGGCATCGCGCGCCTCGGTCGTCATGTCGAAGAACCGCGGCACCGCCATGGCGGCGAGGAAACCGATGATGACGATGACCATCACCAGTTCGATCAAGGTAAAGCCGGTCTGCTTGTTCATGTGCTGAAATCTCCCTGTGGCGGGGTTGGGTGTTCCCGCGGATCGTCCGGTTCCGCTTCCGGATGCTGCGAAGGTAGCGTCCGCCGCCCCGCGGGACTTGAGGCGCGAACGGCGTCCAACATGATGTTTTTGGCATCTACATGGCGTTCATCCTCCGCGTCGCAGGGCGGCGCCGCCGATGTCCCAGAGCGGCAGGAAGATGGCCATGGCCAGCACCAGCACCAGGCCCGCGACGACCACCGTGAGGATGGGTTCGATGGCCGCGCCGAGCTTGCCGATGCTGTATTCGACCTCCTGGTCGTAATAGGTCGCGACCTCGTCCAGCAGCTCGTCCAGCGTGCCGGACTCCTCGCCGACGGCGAGCATCTGCAGCGACAGCGGATCGAAGATGCCGATCCCCGCCGCGGTCCCGGCGATGGACTCGCCGCGTTCGATGCCGTTGCGCATGGTCAGGACGCGCTCCTCCACATAGGCGTTGTCCAGCGCCCGCGCCACGACCGTCAGCGCATTGATCAGGGGCACGCCGGCGGCCTGGGCCATGGCGAACAGGCGGGTGAAGCGCGCCAGCGTCGCGCGATAGATCACGGGACCCGCCAGGGGCAGGCGCAGCTTCAGCTTGTCCCAGCGGTAACGGCCGTCCTCCGTACGCAGGTAGTGGATGGTGCCCCCGATCGCCAGCGCGGCACCGGCCAGCAGCCACAGGCCATTGCCCACCACGAAATCGGACAGGCCGATCAGCGCGCGCGTCGCCAGCGGCAGTTCGGCGTCGAAGCTGGCGAAGAATCTGCTGAAGGGCGGGATGACGTAACGCATGATCACGAACACCGCGGCCGCGATCACCGCCAGCACGAAGGCGGGATAGCGCAGCGCCTTCCTGATCTGGTCGCGGGTGGTCTTCTCGCGCTCCAGGTAATAGGCCAGCTGGCGGAAGATCTCCTGCAGACGACCGCTGGTCTCGCCGACGCGCACCATCGCCACGTAGAACGGCGAGAACACCTTGGGATGCCGGTTGAGCGCACTCGCCAGATCGTGGCCCGCCTCGAGCATCTCGCGGACATCGCCGAGGGTGCCGGCCAGGGTGCGGTTGCGCGTCGTGGCACTCAGGCCGGCGAGCGCACTGAGGATGGGCACGCCGGCCCGGGTGAGGCTGTGCATCTGGCGGCTGAACTGGATGAGGTCCACGAGCCCGACCGGCTGCGGAAAATAACTGGACAGGTCGTTCGACAGGCTCCGCCCGGTATGCACGGGCCGGATGTCGACCGGCGTCAGACCGCCTTCGATCAGGCGCGTCGCCACGCCGTCGGCGCTGGCCGACTCCATGGTGCCGATGATCGCGTCGCCGCGCGGACCCCTCGCCTTGTACGTGAAGACCGCCATGCGTCAATGCCGCCTGTCGTAGCAGCGGCCTTGGCCACGAACGGGTTTGCGCACACGCCGTTCGCGGCCGAAGGCCGCTCCGACAGGTGGAACGGGCTTGCGCATCGCGAGGGCGTCTTTCATTCCAGCCACCCCGCCAGCGCCATCGCCTCGTCGACCGTGGTGACGCCGGCGCGCGCGAGCTCCAGGGCGTGCCGCACCAGCGGCCGGTAGCCGGGCTGGGCGCGCGCGGCCTTCTCGAAGCCGCCCTGGTCGTCGCGGCGCAGGCAGTCGATGAGCTGCGCGTCCATTTCGAGCAGTTCGTACACCCCGATACGGCCGCGGTAGCCGGTATGGTTGCACTGACCGCAACCCGCACCGGTGTAGAACGTCGCCTGGGCGGCCTCCCCATTCGCATCCGGGCCGAGCGTACCGCGCAGCCAGGCCTGCTGGGCGGCGTCCGGCGCCGTCTCGGTACGGCATTTCTCGCAGACCCGCCGCACCAACCGCTGCGCGACGATGGCCTGCACGGTGGAGGCGACCAGATACGGCTCCAGACCCATGTCGATCAGGCGCAACGCGGTGCTCGCGGCATCGTTGGTGTGCAGCGTCGACAGCACCAGATGACCGGTCATGGCCGCGCGCAGGGCGATCCCGCCGGTCTCGGCGTCGCGCATCTCGCCGATCAGGACGATGTCCGGGTCCAGACGCAGGGTCGTGCGCAGCACGCGCGCGAAGTCCAGATCGATCTTCGGATTCACCTGCACCTGGTTGATGCGCGGCAGGCGGATCTCCACCGGATCCTCGACGGTGATGATTTTCTTCTGCGGCCGGTTGAGCTCGGTCAGCGCCGCGTACAGCGTGGTGGTCTTGCCGCTGCCGGTCGGGCCGGTGACGAGGATCAGACCGTGCGGGCGATGGATGGCGCGGCGGAAGCGTTCCAGCATTTCCGGCGGCATGCCGAGTTGATTGATGCCGAAACGGTTGCTGTCGGGGTTGAGCAGGCGCATCACCACCGACTCGCCATTCTGGGTCGGCATGGTGGCCAGGCGCACGTCGATGTTGCGCTCGTGCACGCGCAGGCTGAAGCGGCCATCCTGCGGCAGGCGCTTCTCCGAGATGTCGGCACCGGCCATCAGCTTCAGGCGCGACACCAGCGCCACGGCGATGCGTTTCTCGTCCATCACCTGCTCATAGAGCACGCCGTCGATGCGGCGGCGGATGCGCAGCGCGTCCTCGTCGGGCTCGATGTGGATGTCGGAGACGTTCGCCTTCACGGCATCCTCGAACAGCGTCTGCAGCAGCCGCACCACCGGCGCGTCGCTCTGGTTGGTGTCGACGCCGAGCTGGCCCAGATCGAAGGCGCTGGCGGCGAGATCCTGGCCCACCTCGCTGGCCAGGCTCTTGAGCTGCGCGCCGTGCTGATAGATCCGGTCAATGGAATGCAGCAGGTCGGATTCCTTCACCACCGCGAGCCGCACCGGCTGCTTGAGGATGCGCACCAGCTCGTCGTAGGCGAAGATGTCGGTGGGATCGCCCATGCCGACCAGCAGGCCGTCGTTGGTCTGCTTGATGACGATGGCGCGGTAGCGGCGCGCGTAGGTCTCGGGCAGCTTCTGCACCAGCTCGGGATCGAGTTCGAAGGTGGTGAGGTCGACGAAGGGGATGGCGAGCTGGCGCGACAGCAGCTCCAGCAGCAGGTCTTCCTTGACGAAGCCGTTCTCGATCAGCACCCGGCCGAGCTTGCGGCCGCTCTTCTTCTGGTCGGCCAGCGCGGTCTGCAGCTGGGCCTCGGAGATGATCTTGTGCTCGACCAGCAGGTCGCCGATGCGCACGCGTCTGGGGGCGGCGGCCATGGCGTTGTCCTCAGCCCCGGCCGTCGCCGAGTGCGGCGATGCGCGCGCGGACGTAGGCGTCGACCTGCGCATCGAGCCGCGCGTCGGCCAGTGCCCGGCGATAGGCGTCCAGAGCGGCAGCCGGCTCGCGGGTCCGCTCCAGGCTGATCGCCAGCCCCAGCCACCAGGCGCCCTGCTGCGGCGCGCGGGTCAGTGCACGGCGGTAGGTCCGCGCCGCCGCGGCGTCGTCGCCCAGCCGCTGTTGCAGCGCGCCGAGCAGGGCCAGCGATTCGACGTCGTCACGGTGTTCGAGCAGGGCCGCCGCCGCGCGGTCGCGACCGGCGTCGGCCAGCAGCCGCGCGCGCAGGAGCACCAGCGCGGGCTGGCGCGGATTCGCCGCCAGCGCGTCGGCCAGCAGCGTCTCGGCCGCGCTGCCGCGACCCTGTTGCACCAGCAGTGCGGCGAGCGCCTGGGCGGCATCGCCATGCCCCGGCACGGCCAGCAGCGCCTCGTGCAGAGCGGTTTCCGCGCCGGCCTGATCGCCGTCGCGCAGGCGGGCGATGGCCGCGGCGTAGTGCTGTGTGGCCACTAGCTGCGGATCGGGGGCGCGCACGGTCTTGTGCACCA
>CAYWKV010000160.1:0-7037 GCA_964458835.1 uncultured Gammaproteobacteria bacterium
GCGGGGGCGGGAGGAGACGATTACTTTTGCGCTGCCGCAGGGGTTGCGCGGGTGAACGATCGGCTAGCGCGCCCAGCAATTCTCATTGGTGCCGCCCGAAGCCGCCTTGGCGCCAGTCTGGGTAATGCTCAGAGTGCCGCACGGATCACTGGCCTGACCATTTATGGGTGTGGCGGTAAGGGTGAATGACTGTGCCGTAGTGATCGGACTTGGGCCGATATTGTAGAATTTTGTACTAGAGTCCGCAGGACTCTGCACGTACGGAAGAACGAACCCATTATAGGAACCGTTCTGCGTATAGAAGCGCTCCGCGCGTTGAGCAAAATCCATCAGCACGCCCTTGGCGTCAGCCCGACGTGTTTTGCGCATCTGGTCCGTATAGGCTGGATAGGCGATTGACGCCAGGATCGCGATGATCGCCACGACGATCATGAGTTCTATCAGTGTAAAGCCGGAGCTGTTTGATTTGTGTTGCATAAGCTATCTCGCTTTTTGACGTATCATTGCGATCTGCCGTGTTGTCGGATCAGTCTTCGTCCAGGCTGCGAAAATCGAATGTACTCGGTAGAATCCAGATTTCGGAAATGAAATAGGGCGCTTGCATGTCATAGACATTGAAGCCGACTTTGGTTTTCAATTTTAGGTCATTCAATGATGCCGGCTTCCCATCCAGCTTCCGTATGACAGTACTGGCGCCCAACCGAAATACCCTATCTGAGATCACCAGAGCCCCATCTGCGGGAGCACTGTCGACAATACCGTGATCGACGAAGGGTATAGCGCCGTGTATCGTGGCGGAAACGGCTCCGGCACTAGCGATGACGAAGACCAGTGTAGTCGAGATATTTCTAAGCCAATGTATGCTCATGGTCGTACCTTTTGCGTAATTTGTGACGCACTTCAGAACTCGAGCGGGCTCCAGGACGTGCGTGCCGGAGCGCTTTGTTCGAATGCCTCCACATTGTCCACTTTGATGGCGCCCGAAGAATCGGTTGTGACGCGCTTGTCGGAGATGAATCGTGACTCGGTCGGTATGCCGTCGGATTGTATGCCGGAAACGAAATCTCCCAACGCAGTCAGGTCGGCATCATCGATCACGCCATCGCCATTGACATCTACAGCGCCGAACTGTGGGGTGCCGCCGTTCAGTTGAGTGGCCAGCATCAGCCAGCCGGATCCGCCATAACCGCAGATATTGGTCGATGGAATCATGCTGTTAAAGAATACCAGGTCCCCGAATGCGACCGAGCTGGTGACAACTCGCTCTTTCGTGATTGGCAAATCGATGTACCAGCCCCGTTGGGTTGCATAGTTGACGGTGTTGTTGGTCAACTTGCGTACGACCTGTCCATTGGATGTGTCCGTGGTCAATGTCTGCGCCTGAAGATCGCTCCGGATCACGCCGCCGCTGCCGGAGTCCCAGATCCCATAGAACGTCTGCCTCAGCGTGTTGTCATTGTCATTCGTCGCAATGTATTGACCTGTGCCGAAGAACACCATGATGTTAGGCGAGGTGCTGGCCCCGCGTTGGGTTTTATGGCGTGCCAATGACGGCCGTGAGGTAATCGGCTGGCGGTTTCCGCTGGTGCAGGTGGCGGAGGTACAGGCACGGGCTAGCGGTGTACCCGTGTAGGCCAATCCCCAGCTGGCAGTATTGTTGCTGCCAATGTCGAACGCCCATAGATTTCCGTGTAGATCACCGGCATAGACCCGGTCGATTGTGCCGTCGCCGTTGAGATCAGCGAGTGCGGGCGAGGACAGGCCATTACAGTCGCTGGCGGGGTCGCCACAGTTGTTGTTGACCACATTGCCCGTGCCTGTGCTGATAATGATCGGATTGCTCAGATTGGAACCGTCCAGATAAACAACAAACAGTTTGGCGCGCCCATCACCGGATGGGTCGTTGTTGTAGCCATTGCCGAAGATTGCCGCCCACTTCCCATTGTTCAGCTTGCCGATACGAATATCACTGAAGGTGTAACCAAGGTCGGCATGGGTAAACTCCCACAAGACGTCGTTCGCGCTGAAGGTAGAGGGATCAGTGATATCCAGCGCGAATACGCCTTTGCCGCCGCCGCGCAGGCCGCCGACCAGCAGTGTCTTCCAGTTGCCGATATAGACATCGGCCGCGGTGGCGGAAAGGTCCACGTACCAGTTATGCGTGAACGTCGGGTCGGTTAGATAGTGCAAGCCGGCTCCGCTGCTGGTCGTGAACAGGAGATTCGGAACGTAGGAGAACAGCTCCCGGCCGCTATTCTCGGTATCGAAGGCGTGCAGCATACCGTCATTGGAGCCGACATAGACGACCTCACGGCGGTTCTTGGCTGAAGAATTTGCGTAATTGGAATATGGTACTGATTCGATGCTGTCGGGATACGGTGTGTTCGGACCGCCGACGAAAAGCGGGCTCGAATGCACGATATCACCCAATCGGCTGCCACGGTCACGGAAGGTCTTGCTGTTATAAGTATTAGTGCCATCACTATAGCTGCATATGGCCGCAGCGGAGCTGCCTTGTTCACAGTTGCGATCGCCGCGGATATAGCCGAGCCGGGCCATACCCGTCGCATCATTGGCCAGGGTGGCATCGGGGTTCGTCTTGAGATCGTTCCGTTGCGCTGTCGTCAGATTAGCCCAGGACAGGTCTATGCCGGAGGTGCCATCGAACGTGTAAATTCTGCGCAAGGCGGGATCGCGCTCATCCAAGCCATTGGCGTCCGCGGCAGCGCCGTTGGCGGCCGTCCAGGCCGTACTGCCGACCGTGCCCGTCGTGCTGAGGGGGATCGCGTTGAGGTCGCCGGACCAGCGCGCGGAGTCGAACACCGCCTGGAAGATCATAGTGTCGTTCTGCAGGCTGGTGGAGTTGAACGATACCGCGGCGGCGGAACCGCTCCGGGCATCGATGTCCGCGATGGCATTGCCCAGAGAGGTAATCAGTTGGTCAGGATTGCCGGCGTTCAGAAATTGCCCGCGGCCATTCCAGGCGGCATGCCGCATATCGTCGACCGCTGTCGGTGTATCCGCAACGGCTTGTGGCCAGGCGAAGGGCGCCGTGGGGTCTGTCGGATTGATCGACAATGTGCCATTCACACCGAAGGCAACCGTGAAGGTCACTAGGTGTTGCGCATTGTTCTGATCGCTGGCGGTGCGGCGTACCTCGTTGGGGAGGGCAGACAGATCGCGTTCATAGTAATACATGGCCACGTCGGCCAGGGTGTCGCTGTAGGCATCGGCATAGGACCTGCCGTCCCAGGCGGTGTTGCCGTCGCCATCGGCATTGTTGGCGACGATTTCCGAGTTGGAGTCGCTGTTCCAGTAGCCGTCCGACATGATGATGGTGAAGTTCTGTTGGCAGGAGCCCCCCTGGCTCTCAGGTAGGATCGGGCTGTTGGCCCAGGCAGTACCCCAGGACGACAAACCGCTTTCGAAGTAACGGCCGGTATTCTGCAGCGCCCGGCGCAGCGGGGTACCGCCACTCGAATTGATGCGGAATAGATTGGTCAGCAACGTATTCTTGTTTGTCCGGGCGGTGGCATTGATCGGTGTAGTGATGTCGTCCACATCGCGGATGGGTGTGCGGACGCTGTTGTTGTCCCAGAGGGTGGCCAGGCCCATACGAGAGGTCGATCCTGCGATGATCTCCGACAAGGCGCGCTTGGCGACATATTCGCGTTTGCGGTAGTAGCTGAACCAGTTGGCGAAGTTGGTCTGCTCAGCGGCCGTCATGGTCGTCGTCGGCGTGAACTGGGTGGCGTAATCATACCCTGATAGCCCCGGGTCCGGGCATTCCCCCGCTTGGAATGCACCATCGCCATTATCAGACCAGGCCATGTAGCCTGGGAAATCATTGGCCCCGTCCGCAGTGAGAAGATTGGTTGTGCCGGCTGCAGGATCGTATGGGTTGTTGCGGGCAGCCGTGATGCTCTGGTTCGGATAGCTCACGCCATTTATATCCACGCCGGCCCAGGGCGTATAGGTCTTGGTGGGGTCGTAATACAGCGTGTTGTAGCCGGCGCAGGATTCCAGTATCTCGTCACGGTCGTTGCGTGAAGGCGTAATATCGACGTTGCCGCTATTAGGGAACGAGGAGCCGGTGTAGGCGGCTTCGGCACCTGCGGATTTGAGCACCTCCCAGTCCATACTGCCTGAGTCATCGACTGTCAGAAAGATGTTCGATTGCACTGACGTGGACAGGAACAAGGGGCTTTGGGCCAGAGTCCCGGGAGCCGCCTGGGTCTGGCCGGCGAGTGCGCTCGCAATGGCTGCGCACAACAGCTTCAGCAGGAGGTGGTTGCCGCGGGTATCGTGTTGTCGAATCTTACTCATGTCGGTGCCTCCCCAGGATTTTCCCAGGATCGCTCAGTCAACGATCTAATAATTCGCTATGTGTCAGTTCAGTCGCCTTGCGAAATGGCTCAATGCCAGAAATCGCGATGTGTCGTCCTGACTCCAGCCGATGGCCGTGATACGAAAAGCATATCGGGCCGGTGTTACGGGACTATTCGGGTCCAGGGGTGGACCGCCATCACCGAATTTGCCCAGATATTCGATTATATAGCGCGGCTGCGGCTGCCCCGGTAAGAGGTTGACGGATTGCACGCCGTTGACTAGCCATGCGTTACTGTCCAGGAGATTGAAGGTCGGCTGGACAATGGTGGCTCCAGGGGCGGTTCTTTCCAGTGCATATAAACTATTGCCGCCGTCATCGAATTGCCCTAGGTCGGCGACATTGACAATATTATCGGTCAACCAAGCTTCCGCATCACGCAAAGCCGTTTCTGCCGCCTGGAAAGCCTGCTGACGCTGTTGGTTGTTGCTCGCCATCTTTTCTTCCATAGTGGTGGTATTCATGGCGGCAATGCCGATGATGCTCATGATCAGCAGAATCATCAGACTGATCAGCAGAACAGCGCCTTGCTGGTGTTTATGGAGTACGGGTTGGTGCATATCGTGCCTACCTCAGTCTGACTGATACCTTATATGGTGTCGCCACGATTGCGCAGGCGCACGGTCTTGGTGAAGGTTTTCGCAATCGTATTGCCTGCCTGAACCGGGTCCACCGTGTTCAATCTCAGCGTGATGCGAACGCTGACGACGTCATTCCAATCGGTGCCGCCGCTGGTCACGTTGTTGGCGGTTACGTAGCGATCGGCGCCGAGTGTGGTATCGTCATTGACACCGTAAAGGACCTGGAAATCCTCCACACCCTGGATCAGCTCATTGTCCTGCGCGATGCTGTTGACGAACAACGCATTGCCACCGCTGCTACCGTAACTGGCACCGACCAGGTAGGTTGTCGACGAGGTTCTGAACGTCGTTGCGGTCGATGCGTTCTCGGTGAAAAATGAGTTGCCGATTTGCGCGCTGGAATTGGATTGCCCCGCATTGGGGCCATTGCTGGCAACGACGCCGGCGGCGTGTTCGATGGTGCCGCCGCTGCTTGCCGGGTCGTTGGTGATCATAAAGACAGATACCGCGTCACAATCCGATAAAGTCAGGATATCGAATTGCTGCAGTTGATTGTAATTGGGGTTGGTGGTGTCGAGTTGTAGTATATTTTCGCCCGTTTGTACATCGTTCGCGCGAGCCGTAATACGAATGCCGCCTGACGATCCATAGCGTAGGGTCAGAATGTCCGTATTACCGACGCCGGTATTGTCTTGGCCGAATATCGCCGCGGCATAATCATAGGCAGGACTCTGAATCATCAGATTATTCACAACCGTGACATTCTTGGAGTCGGAGCATCCTAGATAACCCGTTCGACTGATGTCCTGGCTTATGCGGTCCAGAGCGTAACGGGCATTCTCCTGAAGACGGGCCATGCCGTCCTGTACAGTATAGGTCTGGCGCGAGCCTATAAAGATTTGCAAAACACCAGCGAGTAACAACAAGCTGATGGCCACGGCCACCATAAGCTCTACCAGAGACAGGCCGCGTTGAGAATCGATGGCACTCGGTGCAAAGTGTGTGTTGACTGCTTTCATCTGACGGGCCTCGGTGCTCATGGCTGATAGACGATGCGCAGGCAGGCGAGATCGGCAACATTTGCAGGATCACAACCCAAGCCGGTGGCGCCCGCCCGGCCGGCATCCCAACGGACTGTAACCGTGACTAGCGCTCCATTGGTTGCGACATTGCCCTGACCGCTCGGCAATGCACCTAGGTTCTGTTGCCAGAGGAAGGTGTCATATTGGGCCATTTGCTGAGGTGTGCAGCCGGTATTGTTTTCGCAGTTCGCACTGTAGGCTGCGGTATTGTCGTAATGGCCGGCATTGAATCCTGCCATGTTGGCGCGGATACGGTCGGCCATGTCGTTGGCCAGGGTAGCGGCCAGGGTGCGCACATAGGCGTCGTGGCTATTGCGCAGCCCAGTGCTTTGTAACCCTGCCAGGCCTAGCAAGCCTATTGACAGGACGATGACTGCGATTAGGACTTCGATCAGCGTGAAGCCCGTTTGTTTATCGGAGGTTATCGGTACATTGACGGCTAGTGACATGGCTCAGCATCCTGCGAAGGCGCGTTCAGTTTCGAGGCGGCCCGTGGCCGTTACCCAGATCCGGCGCCCGGTTTCGCTGGGGCGGTCATCGCAGGCCTGGATATTGAGCTGAGTATCGACGGCGCCGGTGGCGTCGTAGCGGAACGCGCTTGGGCCGTTGCTGGTGAAGGTCATGCGCGTACCATCGAGGGCGTCATAGACGCGTAATTCCTCACCATTATCGAGGATCCCATCACCGTCGATATCTATCCAGACCAGCCAGCCGAGTGCCCAGTCGTTGCCGCCGGTACAGGTCGGGTTGGCACTCATCGAATTGCTACTGACGCAGACTGTCGCGTTACGCCCACGTTTGATGGCTTCGCTACGGGCGAGATTGGCTGCGGCGACGAAATTATTGGTGACGGTCGTCAGCCGGTTGTTCTGCAGGAATTCGCTGAAACTCGGCGCCGCCTGAGTGAGCAGGATCGCCGCGATCACCAGGGTGATCATCAGCTCGACGAGCGTGAATCCGGAGTGCGTTTTCATGGCTTCTCTTCTA
>CAYWKV010000161.1:0-6991 GCA_964458835.1 uncultured Gammaproteobacteria bacterium
CACATCATATTGATGTGCAAAGATACTTTATGGGGAAACCTCAGGGTCTGTCCCCTTTTCCCTTTTCTTAGCCGCGCTTGGCCATCATGTCCTCGATGATCGGGGTCAGGATGATCTCCATGGCGAAGCCCATCTTGCCGCCCGGCACCACCAGGGTGTTGCGGCGCGACATGAACGAGCCGTCCAGCATCGACAGGAGGTAGGGGAAGTCCACGTCGTGCTTCTGGGGGTCGCGGAAGCGGATCACCACGAAGCTCTCGTCCGGCGTCGGGATGTCCCTGGCGATGAACGGGTTGGAGGTGTCCACCGTCGGCACGCGCTGGAAGTTGATGTCGGTGCGCGAGAACTGCGGCGTGAGGTAGTGCACGTAGTCGTGCATGCGGCGCAGGATGGTGTCGACGATCGCCTCGGCGGAATAGCCGCGCTGCGCGGCGTCGCGGTGGATCTTCTGGATCCATTCGAGGTTCACGATCGGCACCACGCCGATCAGCAGGTCGACGTACTGCGCGACATTGGCCTGTTCGGTGACCACGCCGCCGTGCAGGCCTTCGTAGAACAGCAGGTCGGTGCCGGCCGGGATCTCTTCCCAGGGCGTGAACTCGCCGGGCTTCTGGCCGTAGGGCGCGGCCTCCTCGTCGCTGTGCAGGTAGTAGCGGCGCTTGCAGGCGCCGGTCTGCCCGTAGGTCTTGAAGGTGTTCTCCAGTTCGTCGAACAGATTGGCCTCGGCGCCGAAATGGCTGAAGTTGGTGTTGCCGCTGGCCTCGGCCTGCTTCATCGCCTCTTTCATCGCGGCGCGGTCGTAGCGGTGGAAGCTGTCGCCTTCGATGACCAGCGGGTTGACGCCTTCACGGCGGAAGATGTGCTCGAAAGCGACCTTGACGGTGGTCGTCCCGGCGCCGGATGAACCCGTGACCGCCACGACGGGGTGTTTCTTGGACATACCTCTCTCCTCGACGATTTAGTGAACGCGAAGCTCCGCTGCCGCCGGGCAGCGCGGAAAATTCAGTTGTGTGGCCGGGCCTTGGGGGATGATCCGAGCGGGAGCCGCCAACATAAGCGCGCTATTGAACCACTAACGTGCGGCCGGGAACAAGCGCCGGGGCCGGGCGGCCGGCGCGGGTCGGGGCGTCACCATTCGGGAATCGGAGTTATTGCGCTATAATGGCACGTTTTTGCACGGACCGCGTTGGGCCGGTACCGGGAATTTCCTGCGGGTAGACAAGATGATAGATGTTGCTGGGTTGCTGTCGGGCTGGCGCCGCATGCTGGTGCCGTTCCTTGGGTGGGTCGGTGAACTGAAGAATCCGCAGGTGCTGCGCGCGGACCTGATCGCGGGCATCACCGTGGCGCTGGTGCTGGTGCCGCAGTCGATGGCCTATGCGCAGCTCGCCGGCCTCCCGCCCCATATCGGCCTGTACGCCTCCTTCATCCCGGTCATGCTGGCCGCGTTCATGGGTTCATCGCGCCAGCTCGCCACCGGGCCGGTGGCGGTGGTGTCGCTGATGACCGCGGCGGCGCTGCAGCCGCTGGTGGCCACGGGCTCCGAAGGCTATCTGGTCTACGCTGCGGTGCTGGCACTGCTGGTCGGCGTGTTCCAGGTGGCGCTCGGGCTGTTCCGCCTGGGTGTGCTGGTGGACTTCCTCTCGCACCCCGTGGTGGTCGGCTTCACCAACGGCGCGGCCATCATCATCGCCACCTCCCAGATCTCCAAACTGTTCGGCGTGCAGGTCGAGCAGGCCGAACACCACTACGAGACGGTGTGGCGGGTGCTGGTGGCGGCCAGCCAGGACACCCACGTGGCGACGCTGCTGATGGGCCTGTTCGCGCTGGCGATCATGATCCTGCTGAAGCGGTTCCTGCCCAAGGTCCCCGGGGTGCTGACCGCGGTGGTCATCACCACCGGGCTGGCCTACGCCATCGGCTTCGATGCGATGGGCGGCCGGGTGGTGGGCGACGTGCCCCGCGGACTGCCGGGCGTCCAGATCCCCGCCTTCAGCCTCGATGCACTCATCCAGCTCTCGTCGGCCGCGGTGACCATCGCGCTGATCGGCTTCATGGAGGCCATCGCCATTGCCAAGGCCATGGCGACCCAGACGCGCCAGCGCCTGGACACCAACCAGGAACTGGTCGGCCAGGGCCTGGCCAACATCACCGCCGGCGTGTGCCAGGGCTACCCGGTGTCGGGTTCGTTCTCGCGTTCGGCGGTCAACTTCAGCGCGGGCGCCATCACCGGCTTCTCGTCGGTGGTGACCGGCGCGGTGGTGGCCGTCACGCTGCTGTTCCTGACGCCGCTGCTGTACTACCTGCCGCAGGCGACCCTGGCCGCGATCATCGTCATGGCGGTGATCAATCTGGTGAAGATCGAGCCCATCGTGCATGCGATGAAGGCGCAGAAGCACGACGGCGTGGTCGCCATCATCACCTTCGTGCTCACGCTGATCGTCGCGCCGCACCTGGAGACCGCCATCATGGTGGGCGTGGTGCTGTCGCTGGGCCTGTATCTGTACCGCACCATGCGGCCGCGCTTCGACGAGCTGTCGCTGCACCCCGACGGCACGCTGCGCGCCGCCGACGTGCACGGGCTGCCGCGCAGCCAGACGGTGTCGGTGCTGCGCTTCGACGGCTCGCTGTATTTCGCCAATGCCGGTTATTTCGAGACGAAGGTCCTGGCCAACGTCGCCGACAAGCCGCACCTGAAATTCGTCATCATCGACGCCGAGGGCATCAACGAGATCGACGCCACCGGCGAGGAGATGCTGTCGGTACTGGCGCAGCGGCTCAAGGCCGCGGGCGTGCAGTTGATGATCGCGCGCGCCAAGAAACAGCTCATGGACCTCTTCCACAAGACGCACTTCGTCGAGACGCTGGGCGGACAGCACTTCTTCCGCACGCGCACCGACGCCATCCTGTACGCGCGGGAGCACCTGGGCGATCTCGCGGGACCGCAGATGGCGCCGCTGCTGCGGGAGCGCGGCGAGCTGGTACGGGCTTAGGCGGCCGGGACGCAAGAACAGCCACGGAACACACCGACCAAACCTTGTTGGCCACGAAACCCACGAAACCGAAAATCGGCCACGGAAGCACACGGAACCACACGGAAGGCAAAGGCGAAACGGGTTTTACATTCCGTGTGCTTCCGTGTGCTTCCGTGGCTGAAACGGGTTTTTTGCAGCCACTCCGATGCGTCGGGCTGCGCCTCGATGCACCCTACGCGAGTGAAATGGGTTTTTCGGAATCATCCCATTTCGTGGATTTCGTGGGTTTCGTGGCCAACAAGGTTTGGTCGGTGTGTTGCGTGGCCGATCCCGGGTTTCGCGGCGAAGCGCTCCGGGCCGGGCCCTACTCTCTGACGTACACCAGATCCCACACCCCGTGCCCCAGCCGCAGGCCGCGGCGCTCGAACCGGGTTTCGGGGCGGTAGGCGGGACGCTCGGCGTAGCGCCCCGGGCCGGCCTGGTTGCGGAAGCCCGGCGCGGCCTCCATGACGGCCAGCATCTGTTCGGCGTAGGGCGCCCAGTCGGTGGCCATGTGGAACACGCCGCCGGGTTTCAGCCGCCCGTGCACCAGGGCGACGAACGACGGCTGCAGGATGCGGCGCTTGTGATGCCGCGTCTTCGGCCAGGGATCGGGGAAGAACAGCAGCACACGGTCCAGGCAGGCGGGCGGCAGCCGCCGCTCCAGGATGTCGACGGCGTCGGCGCAGATCACCCGCACGTTGCCCAGACCGTGGCGTTCGATCTCCAGCAGCAGATGGCCGACGCCGGGACGGTGCACCTCGATGCCGAGAAAATCCTGCTCCGGCGCGCCCGCGGCCATCTGCGCGAGGCTGGCGCCGTTGCCGAAGCCGACCTCCAGCACCCGCGGCGCACGGCGGCCGAAGACGGCGTCCAGGTCGAGCACGGCGTCGGGCTGCGCATCGACGTCCACCCCGAAGCGCGGCAGCAGCTCGGTGAGTGCGCGCTGCTGCGACCCGGTCAGACGGCCTTCGCGGCGTACGAACGAGACGATCTTCCTGCGAATCGGGGTCGGGCTGTCCAAGGTCGTGCTCCGGCGCGCTGCGCGCCCGCCATGACGGGGCACGCATTGTACCGGTTGTGGCGGCGGCTGCCGACGGCCGGAGCCGCCGCGCCTATGCCGGGGCGGCCGCTTGCGGCACCATAGCCTGCATGAGTGCTCTCCGCGCCGTCTATGCCCGCAGGCTCCCCCTGTGGGTCCTGGGCCTGCTGCTGTGCGCGACCGCGGCGGCCGCCGCGCCGGTCCTGCGCGTGGAGGTCGAAGGGCTGGAGGGCGAGCTGCGCGACAACGTGCTCGCCCTGCTGACGGTGCACCGCGAACGTGCCGCCGAGGGGCTGAGCGAGGCCCGTATCCGGCGCTACTTCCAGCGCGGCCCGGACGAGATCCGCCAGGCGTTGGCGCCGTTCGGCCATTACACCCCGCGCATCGACAGCGCACTGGAGCGGACCGGCGACGGCTGGCTGGCCCGCTTCCGCGTCGATCCGGGTGAGCCGGTGCGCTTCGGCGTCGTCGACGTCCGTCTGACCGGTGCCGGCAGCGCCACCCCCGAGCTGGCCGCGGCCGCCGCCAAGCTCGGCATTCGTCCCGGCCAGCCCGCGCGCCACGCCGTCTACGAAAAGGCCAAGAGCGAGCTGCAGCGCCTGGCGCTCGACCAGGGCTATCTGGAGGCCGCCTATCGCCGTCACGAGCTGCGCGTCGACGTCGCCGCCGGCACCGCCGACGTGCATCTCGAGCTGGATACCGGGCCGCAGTTCCGCTTCGGTGCGGTGGAGTTCGACTACGCCGGGCTGAACCCCGATCTGGTGCGGCGCTACCTGCCGTTCCAGCCCGGCGACCCCTATTCCGACCGCCGCCTGTTGGAGCTGCAGCGGGCGCTGGAGGACAGCGCCTATTTCGCGCGCGTCGAAGTGCTGCCGCAGCGCGAACGGGCACAGGACAACACGGTGCCGGTGAAGGTCGTGCTGGAGGCACGCAAGCGCCAGCAGTACACCGCCGGCCTGGGCTTCGGCACCGACACCGGCGCGCGCGGCCTGCTCGGCTGGGAGCACCGCCGCATCAACCGCCACGGCCACCGTCTCAAGGCCGATCTGCGCCTGTCGGAGATCCGCCAGGATCTGACCGCCAACTACAGCCTGCCGCTCGCCGATCCGCGCACCGACCGCCTGGATTTCACCGCCGCGGCCACCGAGGAGGAGACCGACGCCGTCGATTTCTCCCAGCAGCGGCTGGGCGTCGCGCGCGGCGTGGCGCGCGGGCGCTGGCGCGAGGTGCTGTCGCTCAGCTACGAGCGTGAGAACTACCGCGTCGGCCTGACCGACGAGACGACCACGCTGCTGGTGCCGGGCATCGGTTATTCGCAGGTGCGCGCCGACAACCGCCTGATCGCCAGACACGGCCGGCGTCTGCAGTACGACCTGCGCGGTGCGGCGGAACCTCTGCTCTCCGACACCAGCTTCGTGCAGGCCGAGGTCAAGGCGAAGTGGATCCGCAGCCTGGGCGAACGCGGCCGCTGGCTGCTGCGCGCCGAGGCCGGCAGCACCTGGACCGCGGACTTCGATCTGCTGCCGGCGTCGCGGCGCTACTTCGCCGGCGGCGATCAGAGTGTGCGCGGCTACGACTTCCAGGAACTCGGCCCGCGCGACGCCTCGGGCGAGGTCATCGGCGGCCGGCACTTCGTCTTCGGCAGCATCGAATACGAGCACCGCGTCGTCGGCAACTGGGGCGTGGCGCTGTTCATCGACAGCGGCAACGCCTTCAACGACTACGGCACGGGCGTCGAGACCGGCGCCGGCATCGGCCTGCGCTGGGCCTCGCCCATCGGCATGGTGCGCATCGACGTCGCCTCCGCCGTCAGCGACGACCGCTCGCTGCGGCTGCACTTCACCCTGGGGCCGGACCTGTGAGGCGCGGCCTGTGGATCGGGCTCGGCGGCCTGCTGGCGGTGGTCGGACTGACCGTTGCGGCCGCCGTCGCGCTGCTCGTCACCGAGCCCGGCCTGCGCTTCGCGCTGGAGACGGCGCAGCGTTTCGCGCCCGGCACGCTCGCCTGGCGCGACGCCCGCGGCCGGCTGGTCGGGCCGCTCGAGATCGAGGGGCTGGACTACCGCGACGCGAACGGGCGCTATGCCGTCGAACGCCTGGCCTTCGACTGGTCGCCCGGCCGCCTGCTGGCGCGCCGTCTCAGCATCCATACCCTGCACGCCGCGGGCGTCGTCGTGGAACTGGCGGAGCGCGCGGCTGTATCCGAAGCGGGGCCCGAACCGGCGCCGCTGGAGCCGGGCTGGTCGCTGCCCTTCGAACTCGTGGTGCGGGATCTTGCCGTGCGCGAGCTGCATATCCGGGCCGGCACGGCGGCGCCGGTCGAGATCGCCGAACTCGACGCGGCGGCGGCCAGCGGCCTGGAGTGGATCGATTTCGAGCGCCTGCACGTCCGTCTCGAGCCCTACGTCCTGGATCTCAGGGGCCGTCTCGGCCTGGGGCGCGCGGCGGCCAGCGATCTGCGGCTGGCGCTGCAGGCGCGACCACCGGATTTCGAGCCCATCGCCGCCACCGCGCAGCTGCACGGCGTCTGGGACCGGGCCGTCGCCACCGTCCGGATGACCGCGCCGGCGCCGCTGGAGGCGCGGCTGGAACTGCTCGAGCCCTTCGCCGAGCTGCGCTGGGCCCTCGACGCGCAGCTGCCCGTCACCGCGCTGGACCGCATCGCCGCGGCCTGGCCGGCGTTCCGCGCCGGCGGCACCCTGCAGGGCCGCGGCGGCCTGCGCGATGCCCGCATCAGCGCCGACCTGCAGACCGACTGGCAGGCCGGCGAACTCTATCCGCTGCGCCTCGAACTGGCGGCGGAACGGGACGCGGACGGCCGGCTGCGCCTGCTGCCCTCGACGCTCGCGGTGGGCGAGGGGCGCGTGCGGCTCGGCGGCGACTGGCACCCCGTGGCGCGGGACTTCGACGCGAACCTCGAGGCCACGGCCCTGCAC
>CAYWKV010000162.1:0-6841 GCA_964458835.1 uncultured Gammaproteobacteria bacterium
TTAGCCGTCGCGAATGCCCCGGTGCGAGGGCCACCCCAGGAAACGCCTGCTCTTCCCCCTCCTGTTGCTGTTCACCCTGGCCGGCCCGGTCGCCGCCCTGCCCGACCTGCCCAAGCTGGTGCAGCTGATCGACTATGTCGGCGTCGACTACCGCGGCGCCGTCGCCGACGGCACGATCATCAGCGAGGCGGAATACGCCGAGATGATCGACTTCACGGCGGCCATCCGCGAACAGAGTGCGCAGTTGCCCGACAGCGGCGGCGCGGAGGGCTTCGCCGCCACGGCGCAGCGGCTCGAGGCGCTGGTGAAGGAACGCGCCGCGCCGGACACGGTCGCCGCCACGGCGGCGCGGCTGCGGCACGCCCTGGTCGACCGCTTCGATATCGTCGTCGTGCCGCGCAAGGCGCCCGACCTCGCCCGTGCCCGCCAGCTGTTCGCCGACAACTGCGCCGCCTGCCACGGCGTCGAAGGCCGCGGCGACGGCGTCGACGCGCGCGGCATGGAGCCGCCGCCGACCGATTTCCACGACACCGAGCGCTGGGGGCAGCGCACGCTCTACGGCCTCTACAGCACCATCACCGCCGGTGTCGACGACACCGGCATGCGCGCCTTCGACGGACTCAGCGAGGACGAGCGCTGGGATCTGGCCTTCCTGGTCGGCAGCATGGCGGTGACCGACAGCGCGATCGCCGCGGGCAAGCGGGTCTGGACGGCCAGGACGGAAGCGGACGAACTCGCCGGGCTGAGGCGCTTCGCCGTCACCACGCCGGACGAGGCGGCCGAACGCTTCGGGCCGGATGGGCGCGACCTCATGGCCTTCCTGCGCGCCGAACCGGAGACGATGTTCGCCAACGCCTCGCCGCTGGAATTCGCGCGCGAGACGCTCACGGCCAGCCTCGACGCCTACCGCGCCGGCCAGCGCGACACCGCCTACAAGCTGGCGGTGGCCGCCTACCTCGAGGGCTTCGAACTGGTCGAGCGCGGGCTCGACGCCATGGATTCCCGGTTGCGCCTGCAGATCGAGACGGAAATGACCGCCTACCGCAGTCTGGTACGCGGCGACAACAAACCGGCCCTGGTCGAGGCCAAGGCCGTCGAGGTACAGGCGCTGCTCGCCACCGCCGCCGAGCGTCTGCGCACCACGACCCTGTCGACGGGCGCGGCCTTCGTCAGCGCCTTCGTCATCCTGCTGCGCGAAGGTCTGGAGGCGATCCTGGTCGTCGCCGCGCTGGCCGCCTTCCTGATCAAGACCGAGCGTCGCGATGCCCTCCCCTATCTGCACGCGGGCTGGGGCGGCGCGCTGGTGCTCGGCGTCGCGACCTGGGTAGCCGCGGCCTACTTCATCGACTTCAGCGGCGCCAGCCGCGAGATCACCGAGGGCGTCGCCGCGCTGGTCGCCATGGCGGTGCTGTTCTACGTGGGCTTCTGGATGCACAGCAAGACCAGCGCGCTGCAATGGAAGCGCTTCATCGACGGTTCGGTGCAGAAGGCGCTGTCGACCGGCACGCTGTGGGGGCTCGCGGGGCTGTCGTTCATCGCCGTCTACCGCGAGGTGTTCGAGACCATCCTGTTCTACCAGGCGCTGTGGGCGCAGGCCGACGGCCCCGCCCAGGGTATGCTGCTGTCGGGCTTCGGCGTCGGCGCGGTGGTGCTGGCGGTGCTGGGCTGGCTGATCCTGCGCTACAGCCGGCGCCTGCCGCTGCGGCAGTTCTTCTCCGTGACCAGCATCTTCATGTTCGTGCTGGCCGTGGTGTTTGCCGGCAAGGGCATCGCGGCACTGCAGGAAGCGGGCAAGCTGCCCATCGATCCGGTGAACTTCCCGCGCATCGACCTGCTCGGCATCTATCCGAACGTGCAGGGCCTCGCCGTGCAGGCCGGGCTGGTGCTGCTGGCGGCGCTGCTCCTCCTGTGGGGCCGCACCGTGCGGCGCCCCGCCGCGGCGGCCTGAGGCGCGCTCAGGCGCCGAAGCCGCGCAGCACCGCGCGGTAGGTGCGCAGACCGCGCAGCAGGTTCAGCCACAGCAGCCCGGAGGCGGCGGCGAACGCCAGCGCCGCCGGCCGGGCCAGCGCCTGCGGCCACAGCGCCGCCCCCGTCAGCAGCAGCAGCGCCAGCGCATGCAGCGCGAACTGCGGGCGCGCATGGCGGTCCGGGATGATCTCCTTGGTGTTCGGGATACGGCGGCGTGCCGCGCGGCTGTCGGCCTGCGTCTGCAGGTGCAGCCACACCAGAAACGGCAGGATCTTGTACAGCATCCCGCTGACGATGGAGACGGCGAAGCCCGGGATCAGCAGCACACCCAGCAGCAGCGGATAGCGCGCCCCGCCCCAGTCGCCGCCGGCGAACTGCCGGGCCGCCCACAGCAGCGCACCGGCGAGCAGGCAGGCCATCGCCAGCCGCCAGAACCACAGCGTGACGTCCGGCAGGCGCCGGCGGCGGCGCGCCTGCACGTACAGCGTCCATACGGCGAACAGCACGAAGCCCGCGGCCAGCGCGGCCTCGGCGAGCGTGCGCGTCGCGCCGGCCGCGCGCAGACCGGGAAACAGCACCGCCGCCGACAGCAGCAGCAACGCCGCGAACAGCACCGGCACCAGCCAGCGCCGCAGCGCCGCCGGATACTCCGGTGTCATCTGGAACATGGGCACGACCTGATAGGCCACGCCGGCACCCAGCAGCCCCACCCAGCCGAGCAGGCCCCAGCTCAGATGCAGATCGGTGTACTGGCGCGCCGCCGCCAGCGCCCGCCAGCCCAGGCCGGCGGCGCCGGACCCCCCCCGCCGCAACCAGAGCCCCACCCCCCCCCCCCCTCGCCGCCCCCCGCTCCCCGCCATAGGGGGGTACGGGCGCGCGGCCGCCCGCGCGGGCCCCCCTGGCCGGGCGCCGACGTACAACCCCAGCAGCAACGTGAGCCCCAGGCCCGCCACGGCATAGCCCATGGCCTTCACCGAATCGTGCCGCGACGGACTGCGCAGCAGCGCGGTGAATGCCAACGCCACGAAGACCGCCAGCCCGGCGCCGAGCAGCGGCAGCGCCGCCCGCATGCAGTGCGCGCAGCCGAGCGCGAAGCCGATGGCGAGCAGCAGCGTGCCGGCGCTCAACAGCAGATGGACCGCGATGCTCCACGGGTACGGTCTGCGCAGACGCGCGCCGCCCAGCACCGGCAGCAGCTGGAACATCGCCCCGATCATCACCATGGCGATGAAACCGAGCGTCAGCAGGTGGGTGACACCGAGCAGCGCCGGCGTCCAGCGCGAGGTCAGCAGCGCGGGGCCGGACCAGAGCGCCAGCAGCGCGGCGGCGACACCGAACAGCGGCGCGGTGAGGAAGAAGCGCGCCGGCACCGACAGCGGCGGCGCCTGATCCAGGGACAGCGCCGCGCGGTCCATGCCGCTCAGCGGGTGCCGGGGCCGGCCGGTGCGGAGGCCTGCGCCGCGCGCCCGGCCTCGGCGTCGCCCCTCAGCCAGACGCGCACCTCCCAGCGCATGTCGGGCGCCGGATCGGAGAGGAACTCGACGCCGTACTGCTCGAGCAGCCCGAACAGCGGGTGTGGCTCGCGCGGAAAGATCATGCGCAGGTATTCACCCGCGCGCAGCGTCTCCACCGCCTCCAGTGCGCGCTCCAGCGGCTCCGGCGGTGCCAGCATGCTCACATCCAGAACGCATTCCTGTGCCATGGCGCGCCCGTCGTTCAGTGGCGGTGCAGCTGCCGCATGCGCTCGAGCACCTGCGCGGTGCCCGTGCCCAGCATGCGGTCGCACATGTGATAGAGGATCTGCTCCTCTTTCATGTTGTGCTGTTGCATGAGTACCAGCAGTGTCTCCGAGAGACCGAGGTACTGCTGTGCATCCTGGCGCGCGACGGCCTCCGCCATCTCCTCGAACAGCTCGCGCATCTGCTCGTGCTCCATGCGCATGACCTGGGTGGGACCCATGGCGCTGCCGGACGCCTCCTCGAAGCTCGGAAACAGCACCTGCTCCTCCATGGACAGGTGCTGCTCCATGGCCTGCCGGAAATCCCCGAACGCCCGGCCGCACTGCGGCCAGTCCTGCCGCCCGCACACCGACTCCGCCGCCGCGAACAGGTCGTCGCAGTGGCGATGGTCGGTGCCGAGAAAATCGCTGATCGTGTCCATTGTCGTCCTCGTCGTGTCGCTGTGCCCGCGCGTGCGGTTCACGATAAACAATGGAGGCGAGCCTACCAACAGAGCGCGGTGCCGCGACTTGATATTGGTCATTTCGGACCGCGTGGCGACGCAGAAAGTGCGCGCGGTGCGGCACGGTGCGCATTTTCCACGAAAGCCGTGCGGTTGGAATGCCGTCCACGCACGGCCGTCACGGCGGATGGGTGCGGCGCGCGTGGCGCGCGTTGACATTGGGCAGGCCGCGCGGCGAAGGCGGCGGCACCCGTCTGGCGCCCCCCGCAGCCGGGTGAAATACTGCGCGCCTCGCTCTTTCACGGGAGACCGGACATGCCGCTGCGCGGATCCATGGCATCGACTGTTCTGGCCGGCGCGCTCGCGCTCGGCGCGGGCTGCACGCCCGCGGACCGGCCGCAGAGCAGCCACACGCAGGCCGAACCCGTGCGTTCCGCCGACTGGATCGCCGCGCTGCCGGATGGCCCCACGCGCCGCCAGGTCGTGCTCGGCTGCACGCCCTGTCATCAGCTCGGCCCGCCGGTCGCGTTCCGCACCACGCAGCCGGAGTGGCACGAGATCATCGCGCGCATGAAGAAGATCGACGACGACCTCGATCTCGCACTGATTCCGCTGGACACCGCCGAGCTCGCCGCCTGGCTCGGCGCCAATGCGCGCATGCCGGAGCGGGGGTTCGCGGTCGAGACACGCGCCGCCGACATCCGCGAATATCCCGCCGGCGCCGCCACCGGCTTCTATCACGATGTCGCCATCGCCGCCGGGCGGGCGTGGCTGGCCGACTACTTCGGCAACCGGCTCTACGGCGTGGATCTGGACGATGGCGCGGTCGAAACCTTCGACCTGCCGGTGGACGTCGCCCCCGGCAAGCCGGCCGGCGCGCACCAGATCGACACCACCCGCGACGGCCTGCTGTGGATCACGTTCACCAAATCCGAGCAGGTGATCCGCTTCGATCCACAGGCGAAGGATTTCCGCGTCTATTCGGGCTTCGAGCCCGGCGGCAACGTGCAGTACTTCGTCATGGACGCGCAGCGGAGGATCTATCAGGACGCCGACGGCGGCATCTGGTTCACCCATTTCGCGCGCGAGCAGTTGAGCCGCCTCGATCCCGTCAGCGGCGCGATCACCGTCTTCAGGACGCCGCGCACCGAACACCTCGCCGAGAAGGCCGTGCACCTGTACGCCGCGGTCGCCGACAGCCAGGGCCGGCTGTGGTACACCGAGACCCACGGCAACCGCTTCGGCATGCTGGATCCGCGCACCGGCGCGGCACAGGAATGGGAGATGCCCGAGGCCTGGTCGGGGCCGAAGCGCCTGGCCATCGACACCGACGACCGGCTGTGGATCCCGGAGCTCGCCACCGGCCGCATCACCGTCTACGACACGCGCGCGGGCCGCATCGTCGACCGCCTGCGCCTGCCCATCCCCGGCGACTATCCCTACGCCATCCGCCGCAACCCCTACACCGGCGATCTGTGGGTGACGGGCGCGGGCTCCGACAGCCTCTATCGCCTCGATCCGGCGATGCGCCGCTTCGCCGTCTACCGCCTGCCGCGCCGCGGCGCCTATCCGCGCACCGTCGCCTTCACCGCGGACGGCGCCATCTGGACCAACTACGCCTCCTTCCCCAACGCCCACACCCGGACGCCGCACCAGGCCGGCACGGTGGTGCGGCTGCTGCCCAGATGATCCGCGCGAAACCTCAGAAGAACTCGAACTCCAGTTCGCGGTAGATGAAGCTGGCATTGGCGCGGTGGTTCTCCTCATACAGCGGCACCTGTGCCCAGTCGGGCATGGCCGCCGCATCGACGGCATCCTGCAGGGACGCGCCGGCCTCGAGCTGCTGCTGCATGCGCGCGCGCAGGCCCTCGATGTAGGCACGCGTCGCGGCCAGCATCGGGAACGGCGCACGCTGGGCACTGCCGTGACCGGGTACCATCAGACGGATGCCGGTGAAGGTCTCCCCCAGCCAGGCGTGGGCGGCCAGCATCTCGGCACTGTGGCCGTCGCCGATGTAGGTGACGCGCTGATTGAAGGCGAGGTCCGACAGCCACAGGATGCCGGCCTCCACCTGGTGCACGACCAGGTCGCCGTGCGAATGGTGCCGGCCGGTGTTGTACACGTCGAAGGTCCGGCCGCCGAGTTCGAGCCGCAGGCGGCCGAAGGCCTCCGCCGGTACCGGCAGGTCGGGCTCCACGGCCGCGAAGCCCTCCATATCCGCTGACAGCAGGCCGCGCCGGTACTCCACCGACAGCTCGAATGCGGGCGAGTTGAAATACTCGGCCATGCCGGGGTGGCCCACCACCTGCACACCGTCCAGGGCGCGCAGCGCGCCGGCGCCATAGGCATGATCGGGGTGGTGGTGCGTGAGGATGAGGTAGCGGATCGGCCGGTCGGTGACCGAGCGCACGGTCGCGATCAGGCGCCGGCCGAGCCGGGGCGTGCCGAGCGCGTCGATCACCACCACGCCCTCGCCGGTCACGACGAAGCCGGCATTGCCGTTGAAGCCGCGGTTGTCGGCGTCGATGGTGGCGATGTTGCCGTAGAGGAAGTAGGTATCCGGCGCCAGCCGGTAGAACGGCAGCGTGTCGTCGGGACCGTCGTCCGCGCCCAGCCGCGTGTGCGGCAGCGCCGTGGTGTCGATGGCGCGTGCCGGCAGCGTGGGCAGCGCCGCGCCGGCACCGCCGCCGCG
>CAYWKV010000163.1:0-368 GCA_964458835.1 uncultured Gammaproteobacteria bacterium
CGCGCTCGGAGATGAGGATGGAGTCCTCGAAGTTGTAGCCGTTCCAGGGCATGAACGCGACCAGCAGGTTCTGGCCCAGCGCCAGCTCGCCCATGTCGGTGCTCGGGCCGTCGGCCAGCACGTCGCCGCGCGCGATCACGTCGCCGGTCTTGACCAGCGGCGACTGGTTGATACAGGTGTTCTGGTTGGAACGGGTGTACTTGATCAGGTTGTAGATATCCACACCCGGCTCGCCGGCGACGGTCTCGTCGTCGTTGACGCGCACCACGATGCGGCCGGCGTCGACGGAATCCACCACGCCGCCACGCTTGGCCACCACAGTCACGCCGGAGTCGGTGGCCACGGCGCGCTCCATGCCGGTGCCGACC
>CAYWKV010000163.1:378-6700 GCA_964458835.1 uncultured Gammaproteobacteria bacterium
AACGACGATGCGGGTGGCGTCGATCTGGTCGACGCTGCCGGCCCGCCGCGCGGCGATCGCCGCGCCGGAGTCACGGGCGACCGCATGCTCCATGCCGGTACCGACCAGCGGCGCCTCGGCGCGGATCAGCGGCACCGCCTGGCGCTGCATGTTCGAACCCATCAGCGCGCGGTTGGCGTCGTCGTGCTCCAGGAACGGGATCAGCGAGGCCGCCACCGACACGATCTGCTTCGGCGACACGTCGATGTAGTCGATGCGGTCCGGCGAGGACAGCGTGAATTCGTTCTGGTGACGGCAGGAGACCAGCGCATCGGTCAGGCGTCCCTTCTCGTCGACGGTCGCGTTGGCCTGGGCGATGACGTACTTGCCTTCCTCGATGGCCGACAGGTAATGCACCTCGTCGGTCACGCGGCTGTCGACGACCTTGCGGTACGGCGTCTCCAGGAAGCCGTACTGGTTGGTGCGGGCGTACACGGACAGCGAGTTGATCAGGCCGATGTTCGGACCTTCCGGGGTTTCGATCGGGCACACGCGGCCGTAGTGGGTCGGGTGCACGTCGCGCACCTCGAAGCCGGCGCGCTCGCGGGTCAGGCCGCCCGGCCCCAGCGCAGAGACGCGGCGCTTGTGGGTGACTTCCGACAGCGGGTTGTTCTGGTCCATGAACTGCGACAGCTGGCTGGACCCGAAGAATTCCTTGATCGCGGCGGCCACCGGCTTGGCGTTGATCAGCTCCTGCGGCATCAGGCCCTCGCTCTCGGCCAGGCTCAGGCGCTCCTTCACGGCGCGCTCGACACGCACCAGACCGATGCGGAACACGTTCTCGGCCATTTCGCCGACGCAGCGGATGCGGCGGTTGCCGAGGTGATCGATGTCGTCCACGAAACCGTTGCCGTTGCGGATGTCGATCAGGGTCCTCATCACATCGATGATGTCCTCGTTCGACAGCGTGCCCGGACCGGTGATCTCGTCACGGCCGACGCGACGGTTGAACTTCATACGGCCGACGGCCGACAGGTCGTAGCGCTCGTCGGTGAAGAACAGGTTGTTGAACAGGTTCTGGGCCGCTTCCTTGGTCGGCGGCTCGCCGGGACGCATCATGCGGTAGATCTCGACCTGCGCCTCCAGCTCGCTGCGGGTCGGATCGATGCGCAGGGTCTCGGAGATGTACGGGCCGCGATCCAGATCATTGACGTACAGGGTACGGATCTCATCGACGCCGGCCTCGCGGATCTTCTTGATGGCTTCCGCGGTCAGTTCGTCGTTGGCGTTCGCCACGACCTCGCCGGTCGAGGTGTCGACGATGTTGTGCGCCAGCACCTTGCCGTGCAGGTAGTCGTCGGGGACCACCAGTTCCTTCACGCCGGATTTTTCCAGCTCGCGAATGTGACGCGCCGTGATGCGACGGCCTTCCTCGACGAGCGTCTTGTCACCGATGGCGATCTCGAAGCTCGCGGTCTCGCCGCGCAGGCGCTCGGGCACCAGATCCAGCGTCACCTGATCCTTGCCCAGGTGGAAGGTGTTGGTCTCGAAGAACATGCCGAGAATCTGCTCGACGTCATAGCCGAGCGCGCGCAGCAGGATAGTCGCCGGCAGCTTGCGGCGGCGGTCGATGCGCACGAACAGGCAGTCCTTGGGGTCGAACTCGAAATCCAGCCAGGAACCACGGTAGGGGATCACGCGTGCGGAGAACAGCAGCTTGCCGGACGAATGGGTCTTACCCTTGTCGTGATCGAAGAACACGCCGGGCGAGCGGTGCAGCTGCGACACGATGACGCGCTCGGTGCCGTTCACCACGAAGGTGCCGGTGTCGGTCATGAGCGGCAATTCGCCCATGTAGACTTCCTGCTCCTTGATGTCCTTGACGGTCGGGGTTTCGCCACCGGCCTCCTTGTCGTAGATCACCAGGCGCACCAGCGCGCGCAGAGGCGCGGCGTAGGTCATGCCGCGCATCTGGCATTCCTTCACGTCGAACGTGGGCTCGCCGAGGCGATAGCTCACGTACTCCAGCGCGGCATTGCCGGAGTAGCTGGTGATGGGAAATACCGACGAGAACGCGGCATGCAGCCCCGTATCGCTGCGCTGCCCGGCCTTCTTGTCGAGCTGCAGGAAGTCCCGGTACGACTCGATCTGAGTCGCCAGCAGAAACGGAACTTCAAGGATGCTGGGGCGCTTGCCGAAATCCTTGCGAATGCGTTTTTTCTCGGTGAAGCTGTAGCCCATCGGTATTCCTCTCTGAAATGCAGGTGCCAGGTGCTAGGCGCTAGGGTCGAGGGAAAACCTGCTTCCTTCGCGTCGGCCCCAGCACCTGGAACCCAGTGTCTTAGTAACGGGAAAAGGCCGGCAGCGGAATTACGCTGCCAGCCCGGTCCCCGCTTGAGCTCGGGTGCGCATGGCGCACCCGGGAACAAGATGTGCAAGCTCGATCTTACTTGACCTCGACGCTTGCGCCGGCTTCTTCCAACTGCTTCTTGATGTCGTCGGCCTCGGCCTTGGACACGCCTTCCTTGACGGTCGCGGGAATGCCTTCCACCATGTCCTTGGCCTCTTTCAGACCCAGACCGGTGATGCCGCGGACCGCCTTGATGACGTTGACCTTGTTGGCGCCGAAGCTGGTCATCACGACGTTGAACTCGGTCTGCTCTTCAACAGCCGCGGCGGCACCACCACCGGCGGCGGCCATCGGCATGGCGGCCACGGCGGCAGCGGCGGACACACCGAACTTCTCTTCCATCGCGGAGATGAGGTCGACGACTTCCATCACGCTCATGTTGGCGATGGTTTCGAGGATGTCTTCTTTGGAAACGGCCATGATCAATTACTCCTGGTTACTCTTGTCCGCGTGACAGCGCGGCATGATATAGGGTTGAAACGAGAATCAAGCTGCCGCCTGCTTCTGGTCGCGGATCGCGGCCACCGTGCGAACCAGCTTGCCGGGCACTTCGTTGACCGTGCGGGCAAGCTTCTCGATCGGGGCCTTCATCACACCCATCAGCATGGCCAGGGCCTGGTCACGGGTCGGCAGGCTGGCGAGACGTTCGATGTCGCCGGCGCCCAGCAACTGGCCACCCACGGACACGAACTTCACGATCAGCTTGTCGTTGCCCTTGGCGAAGTCGCGAACCACGCGTGCTGCCGCACCCGGATCGGCCTGGGAAAAGGCCAGCACCAGGGGCCCCACCAGTCCGGGGGAGATGCACTCGAATTCGGTACCCGCCACGGCCCTGCGCGCCAGGGTGTTCTTGACCACGCGAACATACACACCGCCTTCGCGCGCCTTCTTGCGCAGTTCGGTGAGCTGCTCCACGGTCAGGCCGCGATACTCGGCGGCCACTGCGGACAGGGCTGTTGCAGCCACCTCCGCCACCTCGGCGACGACAGTCTTTTTGTCTTCAAGACTCAGTGCCATCGTTTACCTCCTGGGATGGGCAACCTGAACGGCTGCGCATCCAGCCACTACACGAAAGGTTTGGGTCGGTTGGGGGATAGAATAGAATTCTGTCCCCATTCCATCTAAACCTTCCACGGTTACGGTGGCCACGGACAAGAAATCTGTCTGGGGCTGCACCGTCTGCGCAGGCTGGGAGACCCATTAAGCTCAGGACTCCGCCGAGGCGGGGACAGGTTTTCAAATCCATCCCCGTTCGGTAGCGCCCTTACGCGCCTGCGGTCTTTGACGGCGGCTGCTGTTGGCCGAAGCCGCCAGCAGTGCCACAAAGTTCTGCTGTAGGAGCGGCATTCCTGCCGCGATTAGCGGGTCGTAAAACCGCCCGATCACGGCAGGAATGCCGCTCCTACCAAATTTCGGGATCAGGCCAACGTGGCCTGATCCAGGACCACGCCCGGACCCATGGTGGTCGAGACGGTGACCTTCTTCATATAAATGCCCTTGGCGGTGGACGGCCTCATCTTGTTCAGATCCGCCAGCAACGCCTGCAGGTTCTCCTTCAGGGCGTTGATCTCGAAATCCACCTTGCCGATGGTGCAGTGGATGATGCCGGCCTTGTCGGTGCGGTAGCGGACCTGACCGGCCTTGGCATTCTTCACCGCCTCGGCGACGTTCGGGGTCACGGTACCAACCTTGGGGTTCGGCATCAGGCCACGCGGACCGAGGATCTGGCCCAGCTGGCCGACGATGCGCATGGCATCCGGACTGGCGATGACCACGTCGAAATCCATGCTGCCGCCCTTGATGCTCTCGGCCAGGTCCTCGAAGCCGACGATGTCGGCGCCGGCAGCCTTGGCGGCCTCGGCGTTGGCGCCCTGCGCGAACACCGCGACGCGCACGCTCTTGCCGGTGCCGTTGGGCAGCACGGTGGAGCCGCGCACGACCTGATCGGACTTGCGCGGATCGACGCCGAGGTTCACCGCGACGTCAACCGATTCCTTGAACTTGGCGCTGGCCAGCTGCTTCAGCAGGCCGAGCCCCTCTTCCGCGGCGTACAGTTTGCCGGGCGTGACCTTTTCATTGATCGCCTTGATACGCTTGGACAGTTTGGCCATGGCTCAACCCTCCACTTCCAGACCCATGCTGCGGGCGCTGCCGGCGATGGTGCGCACCGCGGCGTCCATATCGGCAGCCGTGAGATCGGGCATCTTGGTCCTGGCGATCTCCTCGAGCTGGGCACGCGAGACCTTGCCGACCTTCTGACTGTTCGGGCGCGGGCTGCCGCTCTCGATGCCGGCGACCTTCTTCAGCAGGATCGCCGCCGGCGGGGTCTTGGTGATGAAGGTGAAGCTGCGATCGCTGTAGACGGTGATGACCACCGGCAGCGGCAGGCCCGGCTCGACGTTCTGGGTCTGGGCGTTGAACGCCTTGCAGAACTCCATGATGTTGACGCCGTGCTGGCCCAGCGCCGGACCGACCGGCGGACTCGGGTTCGCCTTGCCGGCTGCGACCTGCAGCTTGATGTACGCTTGGATTTTCTTAGCCATGAGGACCTCTGCAGTGGGTGCAAGCGCCTGGTGTCAGGCTCCCCGGTTAAAACCAGGGACTGGGGGCTGGGGGCTGGGAAAATCATTTCCAGTCCCGAGCCCCTAGTCCCTTACATGGTCACGCCTTCTCGACCTGACCAAATTCCAATTCGACCGGCGTCGACCGGCCGAAGATGAGCACGGCCACGCGCAGGCGGCTCTTCTCGTAATTGACCTCTTCGACGACGCCGTTGAAGTCGTTGAAGGGGCCGTCGGTCACACGAACCACCTCGCCCGGCTCGAACAGCACCTTGGGCTTGGGTTTCTCCACGCCTTCCTGGATGCGCTGCAGAATGGATTCCGCTTCGCGATCCGTGATCGGCGCCGGCTTGTCGCTCGTGCCGCCGATGAATCCCATCACCTTAGGCACGTTCTTGACCAGATGCCAGGTCTCCTCGTCCATCTCCATGTGCACCAGGACATAGCCCGGGAAGAACTTGCGCTCGCTCTTGCGCTTCTGGCCTTCGCGCATCTCGACGACTTCTTCGGTCGGCACCAGGATCTCGCCGAACTTGTCCTGCAGCCCGCTGCGCGCGACGTGGTCGATCAGCGAACGCTTGACCTGATTCTCGAAGCCCGAATAGGCGTGCACTACGTACCAACGCTTGGCCATGCCTCAGCCTCCCTGCCCAGTCAGCAGGCGGACCGCCCAGAGCAGTAGCATGTCTAACAACCAGAGCAAAATACCCATGAAGATGACCACCGCGAACACGATCAGGGCGGTCTGAACGGTTTCCTGCCGCGTCGGCCAGACGACCTTGCGCACCTCGGTACGGGCATCGGCGGCGAAGCCGAGCAGACGCCCCCCCACCGCAGTCCGCGCCATGATGAACAGCGCGATACCCGCCGCGGCCAGAAGACCCAGCACCCGCAGCAACAGGGAATGGTCGGCGAAGTAATAGAACCCGATGACTGCCGCCGCAAGCAGGGTCACGGCCGCGACCAGTTTTGCGGTATCCAATCCAGACCCTTCTGTCTCGACCTTCGAATTCATCATTTCTCAGATGCAAGTTTCAAGTTGCAAGATACAAGTAAAACCCGAAGACCAAGCATCTCCGTCCACGCTGGAATACGGCTTTAACTTGCCTCCTGTATCTTGCCTCTTGCATCTCCGACTAAATGGCAGGCCAGGAGGGAATCGAACCCCCAACCTGCGGTTTTGGAGACCGCCGCTCTGCCAATTGAGCTACTGGCCTAAATCTTTGAGAGTGAGGAGTAAGGCGTGAGGAGTGAGGAGGAAAATTCACCCACATCACACCTCACTCCTCCCTCCTCACACCTCACTCAATAATCTTTGCCACCACGCCGGCGCCGACGGTGCGGCCACCCTCGCGGATCGCAAAACGCAGAC
>CAYWKV010000164.1:0-6680 GCA_964458835.1 uncultured Gammaproteobacteria bacterium
CGGTACAACGCCGGCAGCACCAGCAGGGTGAGCAGCGTCGACGAGACGATGCCGCCGATCACCACCGTCGCCAGCGGCCGCTGCACCTCGGCGCCGGTGCCGACGTTGAATGCCATGGGCACGAAGCCGAGGCTGGCCACCAGCGCCGTCATCAGCACCGGCCGCAGGCGCCGGAGTGCGCCGTGGACGATGGCCGGCTCCAGCGCCATGCCCTGCGCACGCAGATCGCGGATGAAGGACAGCATCACCACGCCGTTGAGCACCGCCACGCCCGACAGCGCGATGAAACCGACGCCGGCCGAGATCGACAGCGGCAGATCGCGCAGCGCCAGCGCCGCCACGCCGCCGGTCAGCGCCAGCGGCACGCCGCTGAAGACCAGCGCGGCATCCCGGGCCGAGTTGAAGGCCATGAGCAGCAGCCCGAAGATGATCAGCAGCGTCACCGGCACCACGACGGACAGGCGCCTGGCCGCCGAGATGAGCTGTTCGAAGGTACCGCCGTAATCCAGCCAGTAGCCCGCCGGCAGTTCCACCTGTTCGCGCACCGCAGCCTGGACGTCCTGGACGAAGCGGCCGAGATCGCGGCCGCGCACGTTGGCGGTCACGACCACGCGGCGCTTGCCGTTCTCGCGGCTGATCTGGTTGGGGCCGTCGATGAAGGCGATGTCGGCGACCTCGGCCAGCGGAATGCTCGTGGGCACCGTGCGCGCCACGCCCAGCGCGTCGGCGTCGCCGGCGACCTCGCGCGCCCCCTCCGCCTCCTGCGGCAGTGCGATCGGCAGCCGCCGCAGCGCATCGACGTCGGTACGCAGCGCCTCCGGCAGCCGCACCACCAGATCGAAGCGCCGGTCGCCCTCGAAGATCTGGCCCGCCGTGGCGCCGCCCATGGCGATGCGCAGCGTCTCCTGCACCGTGGCCACATCCAGGCCGTAGTAGGCGAGGCGTTCACGATCGGGCACCACGCTCAGCATGGGCAGGCCGGTCGCCTGCTCGGTGGCGACGTCGGCGGCGCCCGGCACCTGTGCGACGGCCGCCTCCAGCTCTTCGGCGAGGGCCACCAGAGTATCGAAGTCGTCGCCGTAGACCTTCACGGCCAGGTCGGCGCGCACGCCGGCGATGAGCTCGTTGAAGCGCATCTGGATGGGCTGGGTGAACTCGTAGTTATTGCCCGGGATGGCGCGCGCCGCGGCCTCGATCTCCGCGACCAGATCCGCCTTGGGCCTGCCCGGATCGGGCCACGCCTCGCGCGGCTTGAGCATGACGTAGGTATCGGCGACGTTGGGCGGCATCGGATCGGTGGCCACCTCGGCCGTGCCGAGCTTGGCGAACACGTGCGACACCTCCGGGAAGGCATCGAGACGCGCCTCCAGGGCCGCCTGCATCGTCACCGCCTGGCTGAGGCTGGTACCCGGAATGCGCAGCGCGTGGATGGCCATGTCGCCCTCGTCCAGGCTGGGCACGAACTCGGTGCCCATGCGCGTGGCCTGCAGCGCCGCCAGCAGCACCAGCGCCGCGGCCGCGATCACCACCGGCCAGCGGAAGCGCAGCACCCGGTGCAGGACCGGCGCGTAGAGCGCACGCAGCCCGCCCATGACGCGGTTGTCCGTGCCCCTCACCCGGCCGCTGACGAACAGCGCCACCGCCGCCGGCACCACGGTCACCGACAGCACCAGCGCCGCCAGCAGCGCGGTGACGACGGTGAAGGCCATGGGGTGGAACATCTTCCCCTCCACGCCGGTGAGCGCGAAGATCGGCACGTAGACGATGAGGATGATCAGCACGCCGAACACACTGGGGCGGATCACCTCGACGGTGGCCTCGCGCACGATGCGCAGCCGTTCCTGCAGCTGCGGCAGTGTACCGTGCATGTGCTGATGGGCGCCCAGCCGATGCAGACAGTTCTCGACGATGATGACCGCACCGTCGACGATCAGGCCGAAATCCAGTGCGCCCAGACTCATGAGATTGCCGGATACCCGTGATTCGACCATGCCGGTGACGGTCATCAGCATGGCCAGTGGGATCACCGCCGCGGTGATCAGCGCCGCGCGCCAGTTGCCGAGCAGCAGCAGGAGCACCGCGATCACCAGCAGCGCACCCTCGGCGAGGTTCTTCTCCACGGTGGCGATGGTCTTGTCGACCAGATCCGTGCGGTCGTAGAGCGCGTTGATCTCCATGCCCGCGGGCAGCGACGGCCTGATGGACTCGAGGCGCTCCGCGGCGGCCTTGGCGACGACTCGGCTGTTCTCGCCCACCAGCATGAACACCGTGCCGAGCACGACCTCCTCGCCGTCCTGGGTCGCGGCGCCGGTGCGCAGTTCGTGTCCCGGCATGACCGCGGCGATATCCTCGAGCAGGATCGGCACGCCCTCGCGTTTGGCGACCGTGATGCGGAGGATATCGTCGATGCCGGCGAGCTGGCCGGGCGAGCGGATCAGATACTGCGCGCCGAAGCGTTCGATGTAGCCGGCACCGGTGTTGAGGTTGTTGCGCGCCAGCGCGGCCATCACGTCCTGGAGCGTCAGGTCAAAGGCCAGCAGCCGGTCCGGATCGGGCAGCACATGGAACTGCTTCGCATAGCCGCCGATGGTATTGACCTCCACGACGCCGGGGGTCTGGCGCAGCTGCGGCCGCACGATCCAGTCCTGGGCGGTGCGCAGCTCCATGGGGCTGTGCTGCGCCCCCTCCGCGTTGGCGACCGTGTACAGGAGGACCTCGCCCAGGCCGGTGGCGATCGGACCCATGGCCGGCTCGATGCCCGCGGGCAGCTGCGACTTCACCTCGGACAGCCGTTCGTTGATGAGCTGGCGCGCCCAGTAGATGTCCGTTCCCTCCTCGAACACCACCGTGACCTGCGACAGCCCGTAGCGCGAGATCGAACGGGTCTGCGCCAGGCGCGGCAGCCCGGCCATGGCGGTCTCGACCGGGAAGGTGATGCGCTGCTCCGACTCCAGCGGCGAGTAGCCCGGCGCCGCGGTGTTGATCTGCACCTGGACGTTGGTGATGTCCGGCACGGCATCGATGGGCAGGCGGTTGAAGTTGTAGACGCCGAGCGCCGCCGCGCCCAGCGCGAGCACGAGCACCAGCCAGCGATGGGCCAGCGAGGCGGCAATGATGCGGTTCAACATCGCGCGTTCCTCAGTGGTCGTGACTGGCGCCGGATTTCTCGACGTCGGCCTTGATCAGATAACTGTTGCCGGTGACGTACTCGGTGCCGGGCTCGAGGCCGCCGAGCACCTCGGCCCACTCGCCGTTCTGCCGGCCGAGCTCCAGCATGCGCACCTCGTAGGTCTCGCCGAAGCGGGCGAACACCACCTGGAAATCGCGGAAGCGCTGGATGGCCGATTGGCGCACGGCGAGCGCCGCCGGATGCTCCGCCACCGTGACGCGGGCGCGCACGAACTGCCCCGGACGCAGCGTGCCGTCCGGATTGTCCAGCACCACCCGCGCCGGCACGCTCTGGCTGGCGTGCGCGGCCAGCGGCGCGATCCAGTCGATGCGGCCGGTCAAGCCCGCCTCCCCGTCCAGGCCCTCGACGCGCACGGCCTGGCCGACCCGCACCTTGTCCAGGCTGCGGGCGAAGACGTCCAGCTCCACCCACACCTGCGACAGATCGGCGATGACGAACAGCGGCGCGTCGCCGGTGGCCATGCCGCGCTGCAGGTCACGGCGCAGGACGATGCCGCCGATGGGTGCCCGCAGTGCATAGGTCTGCAGGCTCTCGTCGCTCTGGATGTGCGCGAGCACAGCACCCGCCTGCACATGTGCGCCGAGACGCACCGCGATGTCCTGCACCACGCCCGGGAAGCGCGCGCGCAGCCGGGCGACGCGTTCCGGATCGGTCTGCACGCGGCCGGTGAGCGTCAGCGTTTCGGTGATGGTCGCGGGTCCGGCGGTTTCGGTCGCGACGCCGGCCTCGCGCGCCAGCTCCGCCGGGATCCGCGTGCGGCCCTCGTAGCTGGAGACACGCCACACGTGGGATTCCCCCGCGTGGCGCGCGCTGATCTCGACATCGAAGGAATGCGGCTCGTGGACCACGCCCTGGCCGCGCAGGAAATCGTCCAGCGGCCGGAAGGTGAAGCGCTCCACCCGGCCGTCGACCCGGGTCAGCGCGACCTCCACGTCCACGGCATCGGATGCCAGCGGCTCGCCGTCCCGGTAGGCGTAGACATGGAATTCGGGCGGAACGCCGCTCTCGTAGAGCACCAGTTCGATGGCGAAGCCGGCGTGCTCGAACCACTTTCCGCCGTGCGGCCCCTTGGGGATCCCGGCGGCATCGCGTTTTTCCACGGCGTGATCGTGGTCGTCGTGCGCATCGCCGGCAGCGGTGGCATCGGCAAAGAAAGGCGCGCCGCACAGCAGGCCGCCGGCCGTCAGTGCGACGGCGAGAAAACGATGGATCATGGTTCGACTCCGTTGGGGGACACACCGGCCACGGGCGCGGTGCCGATGAGACGGTCGATTTCGATGCGCGCGCCGTGGTGATCGACGGCGGCCGACAGGGCCTCGGCCCGCGCCTCCAGGAGATTCTCCTGCGCGACGTTCAGCTCCAGCAGCGAATAACGCCCTGCCGCATAGCCCCGGCCATAGTCGTCCAGGACCGTCTGCGCGGCGGGCAGGATGCGCTCCCGATACGCCTCCAGGCGATCGCGCGCGTGCAGGAGTTCCTGGTGCAGGCCGGACAGCGCGGCACGCAGGGCCAGGCGCCGGTCCTGCGCCAGCAGCGGCTCGCGGGCCGCGAGCGCCTCGGCCTCGGCCGCGTAGGCGGCGGCGCGCCCGGCACTGCCGAGCGGCAGGCGCAACGACAGCACCAGGCCGACATCATCGCCGGCGTTGAGGTGCCGCACGCCGGCCTGCGCCTCCACGTCCGGGCGCGCGCGGGTGCGCGCCAGCAGCCGGCGTGCCTCGGCGAGGCGCTCGGCGGTGGCCAGCCGTTCCACGGCCGGATTGCGCTCCAGCCGGCGGTCCAGCTCGTCGAACGCCGGTTCGGCCTCGAGGCGGAACAGCTCCGCCTGCACGCGTTCGAAGGCCGGCGGGAACTCGCCCCACAACACCGCCAGATCGCGCCGGCCATTGAGCAGCAGATGATCGGTCTCCTCCAACGCGAGCTCCGCGCGCACCAGCGCGATCCGCGCCCGGCCGCGCTCCGCGTCCGCGGCCTTGCCGGCGCGGTGGCGACGTTCGACCGCGCGCAGCGCGCGCCGCATCAGTTCGACACGCTCCTCGGCCAGTACCCGCTCCGCCTGCACGCGCGCGAGGTTCAGAAAACGCCGGGCGGTCTCCGCCAGCAGATCCAGCCGGCGGGCGTCCTGCTCGTGACGCAGCAGGCCCGCCTCGAGGCGCGCCACCTCGCCGCGCCGGTGCGCCTTTCCGCCGGTTTCCAGCACACGGCCGAGGCTGAGCGTGGTCTCCAGACCGCGCACGCCGCTGGCCTCGCCGGAGCCGGCCAGGTTCTCCAGTTCCAGTCCGACGGTGTAGGGCGTGGACCGGCTCTGCTGACGGATGCGCTCGGCCGCCGCGCGCGCGTCGAAATCGGCGGCCTGCAGTTGCGGATTGCGCTCCAGCACGCGCGCGACCGCCTCGCCCAGCGTCAACGGTGCGGCACCGGCGCCGGAGGCGGCGAGCAGCCAGAACAACGTGGCAATGCCTGTCCAGAATCGCATGGATACGGGTCCTCGGACCGAGGGACGGTCTCAGGGTGACGGCTTCGGATCTGTGCCTGAGAGGCAGACACGGCACAACGGCCACGCCTGCCGCACGGCGGTACGAACTGCGATGGGATCAGGCGCGCGGCGGTGCGCGCAGGGGGGGCGAACTTCGCCAGAGGAGACGGGACGGGCGGCCTGCCGGCGGCTGCACGAAGCGCGTCGTCGACGTAGCGCCGACCAGCAGGAGCAGCAGGACGAAGGCCAGGACGAACGGCGGCAACTGCGGCCCGGCCGGCTTGAAGGTGAGGTCCGCACCGGGGTCGATGGTGTGGCTGTCGGCGTGATGCGCGGCCTTGCCGATGTCCATGAGGACGTGCAGATCCGTCGTATGGTGCGCATGCCCGTGCGCGCCCAGGCCGCCGTCGTGATGGGCGGCATCGACAGGATGCAGATGATAGTGGAACGGGAAGAACGCCAGCAGCAGAAAGGCCGGCAGCAGCAGTCCGACGACTGCCCGTCGGTAGCTCGCGATGCGGTGCAGCGAAGGATTCATCTTGAAAAGCGCAATTGCCACGGAATCACACCGAAAAACACCGATGAGATCGTGCGCTCCACACGACAGCGCCCCTCATCGGCCCAGCGTCGGGTCACAACTTCGCGACGATGCGGCATGTCGACGCCTTCCATGTGCCTCCACCAACAAAAAAGTTTCTTGGGTTCATGCACGACAATGGAAGTGGTTGCGTGGCTGACGTTACCTGCGCGCGGGTTCGGCGTCAACCCGACGGAATGGAAGGTCTGGCCCCAATGGCACGTGCTTAAACCTTTCTTGGCCACGGAATCCACGGAATGACACGGAAAAAAGCTTATTGTAAACACCCGAAGACCCGACCGCGGCGGGATGATCCTGGGTTTATGCAATGAACGCTTTCCGTGTTGTTCCGTGGATTCCGTGGCCATTTTTTCAAGACACCGGCTTACTCATAAGTCAGTAGATTAGGGAACAAATAATGGTATCTATTGTCCAACCCG
>CAYWKV010000165.1:0-6657 GCA_964458835.1 uncultured Gammaproteobacteria bacterium
CGCTCCTACAGGTGCATGGGCTTGCCTTTGCAGGCGCGACAGCCCCGCCTCGATAACCCCGAATCCCGAATCCCTAGCCCCCAGCCCCTAATCCCTCATTTCGGAATCTTGATCGCCAGGAAGGTCGGGCCGCCGGTGCGCTGCACCAGGACCGGAACCGTGGCGCCGGCCGGGGCATCCTTGACCAGCGCACTGAAGTGCCCGCCGTCCTTCACCCGCACGCCGTTGAACATCACGACCACGTCGCCCTTGCGGACGCCGGCCTTGGCGGCGGCGCCGTCCCCCACCTCGCCGACCAGCACCCCGCCGTCGGGCATGTCGAGCTGTTCGCGCAGGTCCTTCGGCAGGGGCGCGACGCCGATGCCGAGACGGCTGTCGCTGGTGACGTTCGGGGCCGCAGCGGACTCCGCCAGCTCCAGCTTGTCCTGATCCTCCAGCTCGCCGAGCGTGACCTTCAGGGTGCGCGTCCTGCCGTCGCGCAGCACCTTGACCGGGACCTCCTGGCCGACCGGCGTGCTGCCGACGATGGGCGGCAGGTTCGACGAGTTCACCACCTCGCGGCCGTTGAACTCGAGGATGATGTCGCCGAGCTCGATGCCGGCCTGGGACGCCGGGCTGTCGGGCAGCACCTTGGACACCAGCGCGCCCATGGGTTTCTTCATGCCGAAGGACTCGGCCAGTTCGCGGGTGACGTCCTGGATGAGTACGCCCAGCCAGCCGCGCGACACGTGCCCCTTGGTCTTCAGCTGTTCGGCGACGCTCATCGCGACCTCGATGGGGATGGCGAACGACAGCCCCATGTAGCCGCCGGTGCGACTGAAGATCTGCGAGTTCACGCCCACCACCTCGCCGTCCATGTTGAACAGCGGGCCGCCGGAATTGCCGGGATTGATGGCGACGTCGGTCTGGATGAACGGCACGTAATTCTCGCGCGGCAGGGCGCGGCCCTTGGCGCTGACGATGCCGGCGGTGGCACTGCGCTCGAAGCCGAACGGCGAGCCGATGGCCAGCACCCACTCGCCGACCTTCAGATCCTCGGACCGGCCGAGCTTCGCGACCGGCAGGCTGTCCGCCTCGATCTTCAGCAGGGCGATGTCGCTGCGCTCGTCGGTGCCGATCACGGCGGCCACCAGTTCGCGGTGATCGGTCAGGCGCACGATGATCTCCTCGGCGTCCTTGACGACGTGATTGTTGGTCAGCACGTAGCCGTCCGCGGAGATGATCACGCCGGAGCCCAGGGAACGCGCATCGCGCTCGATCGGCTCGCCCTGCCCCTCGCCGAAGAAGTGCTTGAACAGATCGTTGAACGGGCTGTCCTCCGGCAGATCGGGGATCTGCATGCCGGGCGGCAGGCCGGCTCCCTGTTTGATCTTCTGCGTGGTGCTGATGTTCACCACCACCGGGCTGCTGCTCTCCACCAGCTCGCTGAAATCAGGCAGCGAACGCGCCTGTGCCGGCGCCGTCAGCAGCGTTCCCAGCACCAGCGCGACCCACACACCGCCGAGCCGGCGGAAGCACTCGAGTTTCATAACCTCTCCCACGATGATATTGCCTTTGGTTTTGCCTGACAGTCCCTGTGAAATCGTCCGGGCGGCGCGCGGCGGCCGCCGTCAGCCCGCCAGCCGCCGCAGCACCACCGGCTGATAGCGGCTGTCGCCGCGGATGCGCCGCGTGAAGCCCTTCACCCACAGCAGGCCGGCCACCAGGCCGACCACACCCGCGGCCAGCGTCAGCGCCTCGCCCGGCAGTTGCAGGCGCGCCTGCAGCTGCGCGCCGACCGTGCCGCCCGCCAGCAGCCCCAGCAGCGGCACCGCGTAGACCGCCAGCGAGCCGCGCACCAGCGCCCGCTCGTGGATGCCAACCACGACCTGGTCGCCGACCCGGGCGACATTGCGGTTCAGGGCGCGCACGCGGGTGCGGCGCTGGCCCAGGACCTTGGCCAGGGTGGCGGTGCCGCAGCCCTGGCGCGCGGCGCAGCTGCCACAGGTCGACTGGCGCTGCGTCTCGACCCAGACGAATTCCCCTTCGGCGGCGACGACTCGGGCGGTTTCCTCGATCATGGGCCGACTATATCAGGACCTCAGGGATGGCGCCGCATCGAGGCGCCGATGCGCTCCACCGTGGCGCGCGGCACTTCGCCGACCACCGTGATCCGGTAATCGCCGCTGCGGCTGCCGTGGGCGTTGACCGCACCCCTGCTGGAGTGCCCCGTCAGGGGCTCCTTGTCCGGGGTTTCCGGCTCGACGTACACCGAGACGGTCGCCAGCCCGTCGGTGAAGACCAGGTGCTCGACATCGACGGCATCGGAGGGCATGGGATGGCGGCTGCGCTGGGCCAGCATGAAGCCGGGCGGCAGCCAGGCGGCGGCCCACTCGCCGCCGCTCGCCGCCTCGCCGGGCGCGTCCGCCTCGTCGTCACCGTTGCGGTGCCCGACCCAGGTGTAATCCTCGCCGCGCAGCATGGGCTCCAGATCGCCGTCGTCGAGGCGATCGACGATCTCCACCTCGGTGAACATCATCTGCTCCACGGGCTGGCCGCCCGGATCGATCAGGTCGGAGCGGAGCAGCAGCTTGCTGTCGCGCTCCAGCCACAGCCGGTAGCCGTAGCGGTAGGCGTCGCGCGGCCGGATCTCGACCATGCGGCTGGCCAGGCCCGACACCCGGTCCTCGCCCCGGGACAGGAATTCGTAGGTTTCGTCCAGCGCGCCCAGGTCGTGCGGCAGACTCGCCGGGAAGGGCTTGCGCGGCACGCTGCGGTCGACCATCACCGACTTGCTCTTGGGCAGTATGCAGGTGACGTGCGCCTGATCCCGCAGCACCTCGCGCGCCTCGCCCGTCAGGGCCACCAGCCGTTCCTGCTCGCCGTCCGCCGCGGCCCGGTGGAAGATGCGCATGGCGCCGATCTGGCCGTCATGGAGATATACGAAGGTGCCGCGGTAGTTGAGATTCTGCGCAGCCTCGGACATGTCGCGCAGCCAGTCGCGCACCTCGTCGGCGAGCGCCAGACCGGACGCGAGCAGGGCCAGCGCGAGCGCCCCGCCGCGACAGAGGTTCAGCCTATTTCTGCTCATGACCGACGATGCGGACATACGGCAGCACGCCCGGCATACCCGCACTGGCGGCATATTCATTGTGGTTGACGAGGTACTCGTTCAGGCGGCTGACCGGCTGCGGCGGCGCGGCCTCCCAGGCCGGGCCCTGCTGGACCCGCACGTAGGCCTGCGGTGGCGGCAGGGCCTGGGGCGCGGCGGCTATCCGCGCAGGCTCGCCTCCTGTGTCCGGCGCCTCCAGCTGCTGTACCGCGAGCACCGCCACCACGGCCACGGAAGCCGCCACGGCCAGGCCGGCGAACGACTTCGCCAGCCGCCCCGCGCCGCCGCCGCCCCGGTGCGCCGGCACTGCCTCCAGCTCCGCCATGACCCGGTCGGCGAGCCCGAGATCCACATACGGCGGCAGGCCCTGACGCAGCCCGTCGCCGATCAGCCGGTACCGCCCCCACTGCGCCCGCAGGGCCGGATCGCGCCGCAGGCGCTCCAGCAGCAGTTGCTGCTCGGCGGTCGGCAGTTCACCGTCGAGGAAGGCCGAAATCTGCTCTTTGATGTGCTCGCTCATACTCTGTACCTCGGGCGCCAGCGGTTAGGACAGCAACGGCTTCAGCCGTGTCTCGATGGCCTCGCGGGCCCGGAAGATGCGTGACCGCACCGTTCCAATGGGGCAATCCATCGCGGTGGCGATCTCCTCGTAACTGAGACCCTCGAATTCGCGCAGGGTGATGGCCGTGCGCAGCTCCTCGGGCAAGTCCTCGATGGCGGCGGCGATGGTCTGCTCGATCTCGTCACGCAGCGCCATGTGCTCCGGCGTCGCGTATTCCTTGAGACCGGTGTCCCCGGCGAATTGTTCCGCATCCTGGGCGTCGATGTCGTCGCTCGGCGGCCGCCGGCTCTGCGCCACCAGATGGTTCTTGGCGGTATTGATGGCAATCCGGTACAGCCAGGTGTAGAACGCGCTGTCGCCCCGGAATGACGGCAGCGCCCGGTAGGCCTTGATGAAGGCCTCCTGCGACACGTCCAGCGCCTCGACGGGGTCGCGCAGATAGCGCGTCACCAGCTGCACGATCTTGTGCTGGTATTTCCGGACCAGGAGATCGAAGGCGGTCTTGTCGCCCTGCTGGACGCGTTCCACCAGCAGCTGGTCCGAACTCTGTTCAGTCATTCACTTCCCCAAATGGCGGGCCGCCTCCCCCGCGCGCCCGGCAGCCTAGACAGACGCCGCGCCAAAGAGTTCGCCAGCGCCGAAACTTTAGGGTAACTTATGGAAATTCAAGACCCCGGCCGTGCGGTAGGCTCGCCCCGGGCGCCCCGGCCGCAAAGCCCTGGCCCCGATTCGACGGCGCCGGGCGAAACCTTAACGGTATTTCCCATATCCCCACAAGCATGACCGACAAAATCCTGAGCGATGTCCTGGTCATCGGCAGCGGCGCGGCCGGGCTGCGTCTGGCGCTGGAACTCGCCGGCCATTGCCGTGTCGCCGTGCTCGCCAAGGGCCCCATCACCGAGGGCAGCAGCTATTACGCCCAGGGCGGTGTCTCGGCGGTACTGGACCCGGAGGACAGCCTCGAATCCCACGTCCAGGATACGCTGGAGGCCGGTGCCGGCCTCTGTCACGAGGATGCGGTGCGCTTCACGGTCGAGCGCGGCCCGGCGGCGGTGCGCTGGCTGGTCGAGCACGGCGTGACCTTCACCCGGGAGCACGAGCATTTCCATCTGACCCGCGAGGGCGGCCACAGCCACCGCCGCGTCATCCACGCCGCCGACGCCACCGGCCACGCCATCGAGACCTCGCTGGTGGCCGCCGCCCGGGCCCACCCGAACATCCGTCTGTACGAGCGCCACATCGCCATCGACCTGATCACCACTGCGAAGCTCGGACTCGCCGGGCCGAGCCGCTGCGTCGGCGCCTACGTGCTCGACCGCGGCCGCGACCGCGTGGACCTCTACGCGGCACGCTTCGTGGTGCTGGCCACCGGCGGCGCCAGCAAGGTGTATCTCTACACCAGCAACCCGGACACCGCCAGCGGTGACGGCATCGCCATGGCCTGGCGCGCCGGCTGCCGCATCGTCAACATGGAGTTCAACCAGTTCCACCCGACCTGTCTGTACCATCCGCACGCCAAGTCGTTCCTCATCACCGAGGCGGTGCGCGGTGAGGGCGGGCTGCTCAAGCTGCCCAACGGCGAGCGCTTCATGCACAAGTTCGACGCGCGCGCCGAACTCGCACCGCGCGACGTCGTGGCGCGCGCCATCGACCACGAGATGAAGCGTCTGGGCGCCGAATGCGTCTATCTGGACATCAGCCACCAGCCAGCCGAATTCATCAAGGAACATTTCCCGACGGTGTACGCACGCTGCCTCGCATTCGGCTACGACATGACGCGGCAGCCGATCCCGGTGGTGCCCGCCGCGCACTACACCTGCGGCGGCGTGGCGACGGACCTGCACGGCCGCACCGACATCGAAGGCCTGTACGCCATCGGCGAGACCGCGCACACCGGCCTGCACGGCGCCAACCGCATGGCCAGCAACTCGCTGCTGGAATGCCTGGTGTTCGCACAGGCGGCCGGCCAGGACATCGTGGCGAAGCTCCCTGCGGTCGCGCCGCCGCCCGAACTGCCGGCCTGGGACGAATCGCGCGTCACCGATTCCGACGAGGAGGTCGTGGTCAGTCACAACTGGGACGAGCTGCGGCGCTTCATGTGGGACTACGTCGGCATCGTGCGCAGCAACAAACGCCTGGAGCGCGCCCTGCGCCGCGCCCTGCTGCTGCAGCACGAGATCCACGAGTACTACAGCAACTTCCGCGTCACCAACGATCTGATCGAGCTGCGCAACCTGGTGCAGGTCGCCGAACTCATCATCCGTTCCGCCCAGTCGCGCAAGGAAAGCCGCGGCCTGCACTACACCCTCGACTACCCCGAACCCGACAGCAGCCGTCCGCCCCGGGACACCGTCCTCACCCCGCCGCCGCCCGAGGCGCCCCGCGGCACGGCCTGGGCGGCGAATTCGCTGGACTCGGGCCGATAGCCGCCGACGATATTCGCAGACCCAAACCCGTCGATGGCCACGAAATCCACGAAACCCGCGAAAAGAGGGATGTGTGGATGGCCTTATCTTTGAGGTGCGGCGCGCAATGGAACGATGCCGCGAACCACGCGAGGGCGATGATCGTGCGCAATGGCACAGGGTGCGCAGCGCCGTCGACGTAGTCGAAGGGATCCTGTCTTAAGCCGTGTTCGTGGGTTTCGCGGATTTCGCAGCCATCGACGTTCTCCAGCTCACTCCGCCGTGAAGTCCGCGTAGCCGGCCGGGGCGACGGCCTGGCAGTCGACGGCGGTGACCGCGGCGGCGGGCGGGCCGTCCCACAGCCAGTCGCACAGGGCGTCGACGTCGTCGGGTTCGCCTTCGGCATGCACTTCGACGCGCCCGTCGGGGAGATTGCGGGCATAACCGCGCACGTTGCAGGCATGCGCCTGGCTGCGGGTGGTGGCGCGGAAGAACACGCCCTGCACCCGGCCGGAGACCAGACACCGGCGCGCGATGATCATACCGAAAAACTCATTTCAGCCACGGAAGCACACCGAAGACGCCGCAATGAGGCCACG
>CAYWKV010000166.1:0-6580 GCA_964458835.1 uncultured Gammaproteobacteria bacterium
AATTAGGTTTCGTGGGTTTCGTGGCAAAAAGGTTTTCGTCCGTGTTTTCCGTGGCGAAGATTTTCCAACCGACCGAGCGCGTCAGATCCGCTCCGTCAGCACCCGCGCGATCTCGTCGTCGGTCAGCACGACGGGGTTGGTCTTCATGCTGCTGCCGCGGCTGTGGGCGACGATGCGCGCAACATCGTTTTCAGTGACGCCGTACCGCGCGAGGCGCGGCAGGCGCAGGCGCTCCGTCCAGTCCTCCAGCAGCTCGACCAGCGCCGTGCGGGCGGCGGCCGGTTCGCGGAGGCGGCGCTCGCACAGGATCTCGGCCAGGCGCGCGTACTTGGCGAGCGCGGGGCCGGCCGGGTCGCGCGCCTGCAGTGCCTCGATGTTCGCGCGCGCGGCGCTCGCCACCAGCGTGCCGCACACCACGCCGTGCGGGATCGGGAAGAACGCGCCCATGGGCGAGGCCAGTCCGTGCACCGACCCCAGCCCGACCTGCGCCAGGGTGATGCCGGAGATCAGGGCGGCGTAGGCCATGCGGCTGCGCGCCGCGGCCTGATCACCCATCCCCTCGTACCAGGGCAGCAGCCCGTCGCGCGCCGCGCGCAGGCCGCTGACGGCGAGCGCATCGGTGAAGGTGTTCGCGCGCAGCGAGACGTAGGATTCGATCAGCTGGGTGAGCGCATCCATGCCGTTGGCGGCGATCAGGTCCGGCGGGCAGCTGGCCAGCAGGTCGGGGTCGACGACGGCATACTCCGGCACCAGCCGTTCGTCGCGGAAGGATTTCTTGAAGCCGTCCGCCCCCTGCCGGCTGAGCACGGCGTTCCTGGTCGCCTCGCTGCCGGTGCCGGCGGTGGTGGGCACGGCGATGAAGGGCGTCGCCGGTCCGCGGTAGGGTTTTTCCGGTCCGACGCCTTCCAGATAGTCCATGACCGAGTCGCCGACGCGCAGCAGTCCGGCGATGGCCTTGGCCGCGTCCAGGACGCTGCCGCCGCCGATGCCGATGACGACCGCGTGGCCGCCGTCGCGGAACCGGGCGACGGCCTCGTCGACCAGCTCCGGCGAAGGCTCGCCGCTCACCGGCATGTGATCCCAGGCGAGACCCCGCCCGCGCAGGCCGTCGAGCAGCCGTCCCCAGGCAGGCGTGGCGCGGAAGGCCTGCGCGCCGCTGATCAGCAGCACCCGGCCGCCGTAGCCGGCCGCGAGCTCCGGCAGCAGCCCGCTGCGGCCGGCGCCGAACTCGATGCGTGGCAGGCGCGCGACCGAGAACGCCGCGATCATGCCTCCGCTCCGATCACGGGGAACAGGCCATGGTAGGCGACGCCCTGGCGCGGCTGTGCCATCCACCCGGCCACCTGATCGCGCCACAGGCGGTAGTGCGCGGTCTCCTTGTGGGCCGCGGCCGACGCGGCGTCCACATAGGCCTCATACAGTACGAAACGGGTGGGATCTTCCGGCAACTGCAGGACGTCGAAGCGCAGATTGCCGCTCTCCTGCACGGAAGCGCGGTGATTCGCGCGCGTCGCCTCGATGAATTCCGCGACCCGGTCCGGTCTGACGCTCACGTGGACGAGGGTGACGTGCATGGTGGTATCCTTGGCGCTGCGGCAGGCGAGGGACAAGCCTAGCGATTCGCGTCCGGGTTGCCAAGCGCGCCGGCGTGCTCAAGTCGGCGCCTTCCGCATCCGACAACCTCGGCATCGCCCACCCACGATAACGATGGCGCCCATGACCCCCAACGATTCCGGCCGGATCCCTCACGAGGGCGCACCGTCTTCTTCCCGTGACGCGGGGCCGCGCACCCTCAACGGCTGGATCGAGGTCCTGAGCGAGAAGGGGATGCCGGTCTTCGCGAAGACCGTGCAGGAGATCGCCGGCGTGGCCGCCGACCGTGAGAGTTCGGCTGCCGAGCTGGCGCGTGTCATCCTGCAGGATCCCTCCATGACCGCACGCCTGCTGCGCATGGCGAACAGCCCGATGTACGGTGCCATCGCCCGCGGCATCAGCACGGTGTCGCGCGCCGTGGTGGTGCTGGGGTTCGACACCGTGCGCAGCCTGTGCCTGTCCATCGCGGTGATCGACTCCCTGGAGAGCGGTGCCCAGCGCGCCCGCATGGCCGAAATGATGGCGCGTTCTTTCCATGCGGCCACCCAGGCCCGTACCTTCGCGGAGAGGCGCCGCGATGCCTCGCCCGAGGAGGTGTTCATCGCCACGCTGCTGTGCGGCATCGGCGAGCTGGCCTTCTGGAGTCTCGGCACCGGCGTCGCCGAGCGCCTGGACGAGGCGTTGCGCACGCCGGGCTGCGACCGGACCCGCGTCGAGCGCGACGTGCTGGGCTTCGAACTGCGCGAGCTGAGTCTCGGCCTGTCACGCAAATGGAACCTCGGCAAGCTTCTGGAAGATGCGCTGGAGCGGCGCAGCGATGCCGATCCCCGCGTCATCAACGTCGAGTACGCGCACGACATCGCGCGGCAGGCGGAGAAGGGCTGGGAGACTCCGGAGATGCGGCAGCTCATCGCGCGTGTCGCCGAGGGCCTGTACATGCCCGTGCAGGAGACCAGCGACCTGGTGCATCAGAATGCCGGCAAGGCCGCGAAGGCGGTGCAGTATTTCGGGGTCGGCGACGTCGTCCGGCTCATCCCGCTGCCGGCCGCGTTGCGCAAGCACGAGCCCGGCGCTGCGGCCCCCCGCCACGATGACCGGAAATCAAAGTTCCTCGATCCCGATCCCATGCTGCAGCTCAGCATCCTGCGCGATCTGTCCGCCATGATGGATGGCCAGCACGACATCAATCTGCTGCTCGAGACGGTGCTGGAGGGGGTGTTCCGCGGTATCGGCATGGACCGCACGCTGTTCGCCATGCTGAACCCCGACCAGACGCGGCTGCGCGCGCGCTATGCGCTCGGCTGGGACAAGGACGACATGCGTGAGAAGTTCGCCTTCGAGATCTCGCCGCTGAAGGCGAACGTCTTCGGCCACGCGCTGACTGCGCGTGAGGCGCTGTGGTTCGGCCCCGGCGCCGATCCGCGCCTGAAGGCGCTGGTGACGCAACCGGTGCTTGCCGTCACCGGCGGTGCGCAGTTCTTTGCCGCGCCCATCGAGGTGAATGGCCGCGCCATCGGCCTGTTCTACGCCGACCGCAAGCCCAGCGAACGCCCGCTGGACGAGGACTCCTTTCTGGCGTTCAAGCATTTCTGCCAACAGGCCAATCTGGCACTGGCCTATTCGCGGCGCAGCCGCTGAGCGCCGGCGTACCGTCCGCGCCGGATGATCCGGAAAAGCCGGTTGGCCACTCGGATCAAGGCATCTTCGTAATGACGGGTTGCCGAATGTTGCGTAATGACATGCCGGTTCGCGGGCAGCGCCCGCTCCTACAGGTGTCAACCGGTTAGGTAATGCTCAATAAGTCTGTCCGCTCCGCCTGATGATTCGCTGGCAGGGTCGATGTATCCGGCGCAACAAGCTGCGCTTTTGCACCCTACGGGTGTTGTGAGGGGATCGTTCCCATACCCGCCATCTGGGCATCGCGGCGGTGCGGCGTGTCGAGATCCTGCTCCGGGCCCAGCGGCACGATGCCGCGCGGATTGAGGTCGGGATGGCTGCGGTAGTAATGGTGCTTGATGTGGTCGAACCTGACCGTTTCGGCGATGCCCGGCCACTGATAGAGCTCCAGCATGAACTGGTACAGGTTGGGGTAGTCGCGGATGCGGCGCAGGTTGCACTTGAAATGGCCGACGTACACCGCGTCGAAGCGGATCAGGGTGGGGAACAGCCGCCAGTCGGCTTCAGTGATGCGCGATCCGGCGAGATAACGCTGCCGGCTCAGACGCGTCTCCAGCTCGTCGAGCGCCTTGAACAGCCGCACGCAATTCCGTTCGTACGCCTTTTGGGTCGCGGCGAAGCCGGTGCGGTACACGCCGTTGTTGATGTGTGTGTAGACCAGGTCGTTGACGGCGTCGATCTCGTTGCGCAGCTCGACGGGATAGAAGTCCGCGCCCGCATCGCCCCAGGCGTCGAAGGCGCTGTTGAGCATGCGGATGATTTCCGAGGACTCGTTGTTGACGATGCTGCCGCGCTGCTTGTCCCACAGCGCCGGCACCGTGACCAGGCCGGTGTAGTGCGGGTCCGCGCGCGCGTACACCTGATGCAGGAAGTCGCAGCCGTTCACCGTATCCGGACCCGCGCCGGGAAAGTCGCCGAAGCGCCAGCCCTCCGGGCCCATGTGCGGGTGCACCACCGACACCGTGATCGCATCTTCGAGCTTCTTCAGTCGGCGGAAGATGAGCGTGCGGTGCGCCCACGGACAGGCGTAGGAGACGTACAGGTGATAGCGGCCGGGCTCGGCCGCGAATCCGCCCTCGCCCGTGGGACCGGCGGCGCCGTCCGGCGTGATCCAGTTGCGGAATGTGGATTCCATACGCTCGAATTCGCCGTCCTTCGTTTCGGCGTCGAGCCAGTCATCGAGCAGCTTGCCGTCCTTCATCAGACTCATGCCGTTCTCCCGATCGGAATATTGCCGTGGAACGCGTGGCACTGGCTGGAACCCTGCTTAGCCACGGAAGCCACGGAAGCCGCGGAACAACGCGGAAAGCATTCATTGCGTAAACCCGGCATCATCCCTCCATGGCCGGGTTGTCGGGTTTTTACACCAAGCTTTTTCCGTGCCATTCCGTGGTTTCCGTGGCCATGTCTTGTCAAGACATCGACCCAAAAGGTTCATTCGCCGGTACGGAGCAACAGGCCGGAGACCGTACGGCGCGCTGCGCGCATCCGGCCCTCAGCGGATGCTGTCGATGTCGATCGTCTTCAGCAGCACCTGCGGGGTGATCAGCGCATAGCCCTGGAGCTGCCAGTGCGCCAGTTCGGTGATGGCCGACGGCACCACGGTGATGAACTCGTGGAAATCCTCGATATCATAGCCGTAATCGGCCGCCGCGAGCGCGCACACCCTGAACTCGATGCCGAGCTGGGCGTAGTAGCGCATGCGCTCCACGGCGTCGGCGTAGCGCTCGTAGTTCTTGCGTGCGACGGTGACGATCTCCATGCCGTGGATGACGACCTTGAGATCGAGCATCTCCGGCGCCACCCCGTAGGGCTCCTCGGTAAGCGGATTCATCAACGAGCGGATCCAGAACAGCGCCGGGCCGATCTTCTGCGGATCGTCGAAGTAGAAGTCGAACACCACCTTCTGCTCCGTGTAGGGCGTGGCGACGAACTTCGCGTGATCTTCCTGTGCCGGCACGGGCGGCGCGGCGAACAGGCCCAACAGCACAAACAGCAGGGAAAGAATGGACATGGCGACCTCCGGCGATCGGAGCGGTGCGCCAAGTATAGGCGGGCGGGGCGTGCGGTTCCGGTCAGGACGATCCGCCGCGCAGCTCCACCACCCGCGCGACGCCGTCCTCCACGCGCCAGCGCAGATCGAAGTCCAGCAGGTGCATGCCGTACACGCGGCCCGGCGGCTCGTCCTCGCGGTAGGCCGGCCGCGGATCGGCGCCGAGCACCTGTTCGATGAGCAGGCGCAGCTGCGGCTGGGTGGACTCGCGCGCGTGCAGCTGCGCCTCCGCCTCCGGCGTGAAACGTACGCGCAGGTGCGCTGCGGGTGCGCTGCCGGCGAACCCGCCGCGCGCGTCCGGAACGCTGTCGGCATAGGGGACGTAGGGTTTGATGTCCAGCACCGGCGTGCCGTCGATCAGATCGGCGCCGCGCAGATGCAGGACCAGCCGGCCGTCCTCGCGGCCGAAGCCGGCCAGTTCCACCACCGACAGCCCGATGGGGTTGGGACGGAACATCGACCGGCTGGCGAACACGCCGACGCGCGCGTTGCCGCCCAGGCGCGGCGGCCGCACCGTCGGCTGCCAGCCCTGCGCGGCGGTCGCGTGGAACGCGAACAGGATCCACACGTGCGAGAAACCGTCCAGGCCCTCCAGCGCCTCCTCGCGGTCGTAGGGCGGCAGCAGCTCCAGCGTCGCCTGCGCCGCCGTGGCGATCCCCGGCTGGCGCGGCACGCCGAACTTCTCCTTGAAGGGCGAGTGGACGACACCGATAGGGGCGAAGCTGAGATTCATCCCGGAAACCGTATTGGCCACGGAAGCACGCGGACAAGATTCGAATGACATTTACTTAAACCCTTCTTGGCCACGGAATCCACGGAACAACACGGAAAAGGACTTGTTGTAAAAACCCAGAAACCCGACCGCGGAAGGCTGATCTTGGGTTTGTGCAATGAATGCTTTCCGTGTTGTTCCGTGGGTTCCGTGGCTGAAATGAATTTTTCGGGTTCGGGAGAGCGGATGCGCGGAACATGAGGCGGAGCGTAATGGAATTCCGCGGCGGCAGAAAGCGGCACGCAGGTCGCTGCGGCGCACCGGCATGGAGGGTCTTCGGGCCGGCCGTCACCGGTACCGACTACTATTGAACACAGCGACCGAGGCCCGTACCCGCAACACGGAGGCGACGACCATGCCGGCACCCATCCGCGCAGGCGATCCCGAGATCCCCCCGACCCGTCCGCCCGAGGCGCCGCCGGCGGAAGTCCCGCTGGGCGTGCCGCCGGGCGAGTCCTTCCTGCGTCTGCCGCTGTATCTCCATT
>CAYWKV010000167.1:0-6569 GCA_964458835.1 uncultured Gammaproteobacteria bacterium
TGTTGAAAAATTCATTTCATCCACCAGAACGGAAACTACCCCGCCATCAGCGCTTCGATCTCCGCCACCGTCTTGGGCACACCGGCGGTGATGACCTCGCAGCCGCTCTTGGTGACCACCACGTCGTCCTCGATGCGGATGCCGATGTTCCACCACTTCTTGGCGACGCCCTTGCTGCCGGCGGGGATATACAGACCGGGCTCCACGGTCAGGACCATGCCGGGCTCGAGCACGCGCCACTCGTCACCGACTTTGTAGTCACCGACGTCGTGCACGTCCATGCCCAGCCAGTGGCCGGTGCGGTGCATGTAGAAACGCCGGTAGGCCTGCTCCTTGATGAGCGCGCTCACCCGGCCCTTGAGGAGGCCGTGTTCGACCAGACCCTTGGTCAGCACCTTGACTGCGGCGTCGTGCGGGTCGTTCCAGTGGTTGCCGGGCCTGACCTTGGCGATGGCCGCGGCCTGCGCCGCCAGCACCAGCTCGTAGAGCGCGCGCTGCGGCTTGCTGAAGCGGCCGTTGACCGGAAAGGTGCGGGTGATGTCCGAAGCGTAGCAGTCGTATTCGGCGCCGGCGTCGATCAGCAGCAGGTCGCCGTCATTGAGCGGCATGTCGTTCTCGTTGTAATGCAGGATGCAGCCATTGGCCCCGCCGCCGACGATGGGCGAATAGGCGTGGTGGCAGTTGTGGCGGCGGAACTCGTGGCTGAACTCGGCCTCGACCTCGTATTCCCACATACCGGGGCGGCAGACCTGCATGGCGCGCCGGTGTGCGGCGGCGGCGACCCGGGCCGCGTGCTTCATGGCCTTGATCTCGGCCGCGCTCTTGTAGAGGCGCATGTCGTGCAGCAGATGCTCCAGCGATACGAACTCACCGGGCGGACGCTGCCCGGAGCGCGCCCCTTCGCGGATGCGGTTGACCCAGCCGATGACATGGGCGTCGAAGTCCGGATGCACGCCCATGGTATAGAAGACGCGCTCGCGCCCCTCGATCAGCCCGGGCAGGATGTCGTCGATGTCGCCGATAGGGAAGGCGTCATCGGCGCCGTAGCGCGCGCAGGCGCCCTCGGGCCCGGCGCGGCGCCCGGTCCAGGTCTCGCGCTCGGGATCGCGGTCGCGCACGAACAGGATGGTCTCGCCGTGCCTGCGGCCCGGCACCAGAACCAGCACCGCTTCCGGTTCCGGAAAGCCGGTCAGGTAATAAAAATCGCTGTCGGGCCGGAAGGGGTATTCGGCGTCACGGTTGCGGATCTTCTCCAGCGCCGTGGGCAGGATGGCGATGGAATCATGCCCCATCATGCGCATGAGCTGCCTGCGGCGGCGGGCGAATTCGGTGGTCTTCATGGGACTCCGGTCAAAGCGGTCGGCGTGCAGTGAAGAATATCGCGGCCGGAATTTTTTTTCGCCCCCGGGTAAAGAACCGGATGGCCACGAAATCCACGAAACCCACGAAAGATCTCAAGGCGGAAACCCAGCCACGGAAAACACGGACAAATCGAGGGTTACAAACCTCTTTCGGAGAGACGGGTTTCCCCCTCAAAGCTTTCGTGGATTTCGTGGGTTTCGTGGCAAAAGGGGTTTGTCCGTGCTTTCCGTGTTTTCCGTGGCTGGGTTTTCGGCTTGAGATGTTCCGTGTTTTCCGTGGCCGCCTTATTGTCATTGCAGCCGCGGCGCCGCTCCGGTCGGCTGGAGTTCGTCGTTGATGAGCAGGACGCCGACGCGCACGTATTCGACGATCTGGGCGAAGGCGTGCTCGTCCTCCTCGTCGCCGGACTCGGTGTCGAAGCCGGCGCGGGAGATCTCGGTGAAATCATGGAGCAGTTCGGTGACGTCGTCGGGCACGGGCGTGTCCCTGGCGATGCCGCCGGCGGCGAGGCCGAGCAGGAAGCCCTGACACCATTCTCCCAGCGCGACGGTGCGGTCGGCGAGCGGCCGACTGTCGGCAGGCAGGAGCAGATCCATGCCCAGGACGGGATCGTTCAACGCCGGCACGGTCCAGTCGGCCAGCGCCTGGACGGCCGCGCGGCCCTGCTGGACCGCCACATCCCGCGGGTCCGCGTCCTCGAAGACCTGGGCCAGCCACAGCCCCTCGTCCACGCGTCCCGCGGCGCACCACAGGCCGCACAGCAGGCCATGGACCTCGGCCGCGCCCGCTGCCGCGTCGGCCCGGGCAAGCGCCTGATCGAGTTCGAGGAAATCGGGATGGCGGGGCTGCGGCATGGACGGTCGCTTCCTGAGGACGCCGGTGCCCGCATCGGGGGCGGCCGGACCTAATATATGGTAGGTGGATGGTGAGCCGGCGAGGCACCGGGATTTTGCAGGCCGCGATTATGCCACAGCCACCGCCGGAAGGCGGGAGATTGACCGGCCCTGGCCCCCGCACTATAGTGGCCGCATGTCGAAAACGAGCCCACAACAGGCGGTAGATCAGGATCTTAAACGCCTGGAATACCGCATCGAGGAACTCATCCGCAGTGTCGAGCGGCTGAAGGAGGAGAATCGCTCGCTGCGGGTTCAGCAGGAATCCATGACCGCCGAGCGCGCCCAGCTCATCGAACGCAACGAACTGGCCCGCACCCGCGTGGAAGCCATGATCAACCGCCTCAAGGCGATGGAACACAGCGCATGAGCAAGGTGCCGAAGCCGGTATCGGTGCGCATCCTGGACAAGGAATTCCTGGTCACCTGCCCGGAGGACGAACGCGACGATCTCATGGCGTCCGCCGAGCTGCTCAATTCCAAGATGCGCGAGATCCGCGACTCGGGCAAGGTCGTCGGCCTGGACCGGATCGCCGTCATCGCCGCGCTCAACATGGCCAACGAACTGCTCGAGCTGCGCTCCCGCAAGCAGGACATCCAGCAGTCGGTCGGCGCCCGCATCCGCTCCCTGCAGGAGAAGATCGAGCTGGCGCTCAACAAGGGCAATCAGCTCGAACTGTAAATTCCCCGCCTGCTGCGCGCTCTGGGGTATAATCCGTCCCGAGGCATTCCCTGCCCTGCATGTTAGCGGCTTGCAACATTCTTGAGCCTACATTCATCGACCCCGGGGGCTTGGCTTGCGGCGTCGGTGTGCATGCCCGCCTTCGCAGCGGTAAGCCTGAAGATGCCGCCATCGCCCCCACATGGACCCAGGGTTCAAGGTCGAGGGCCGCGACGGCAGATGCGGGGGATGCCTCCCTTCTCTTATCCGATCCGCCGTCCCGTGCGCAGCCATGACCCGGCCATCCGACGACCCGGCCGCGGCTGACCGCCGCGCCCTGCGCGCCGCGCTGCGCCAGGCCCGCCGCGCACTCTCACCGGCGGAGCATGCCCGGCACGCCGACCGCTGCACCCGCCTGCTCGCCGGCCTGAACGCCTTCCGCAACGCGCGGCGCATCGCCGTCTATCTGCCCGCCGACGGCGAGATGGACACCGCGCCGCTCATCGCCCGCGCGCGCGCGATGGGCAAGACACTCTACCTGCCCGTGTTGCTCCCGCACGGTGACAGCCGCCTGTGGTTCGCGCGCTACGAAGCCGATGAGCCGCTGGTCGACAACCGCTTCGGCATCCCCGAACCGGCGCGGGCCACCCGCACCCGCGTCTCGCCACTGGCCCTCGATCTGGTGCTGACGCCGCTGGTCGCCTTCGATCCGCAGGGTCACCGGCTCGGCATGGGCGGCGGCTTCTACGACCGCAGCTTCGCCTATCTGCTGCGCCACGCCCGCTGGCTGCGGCCGCGCCTCATCGGCCTGGCGCACGACTTCCAGTGCCGGCCGCGCCTGCCGCACCGGCCCTGGGACGTGCCGCTGCACGCCGTCGTCACGGAGCAGGCGGTGTATGCCTGTGCGCAGGGATCCCGCCGCGGTTGACACACGCCGCGACACCGCCACACTGTTCCCCCGAATCCCGAATCCCGAATCCCGAGAACCCCCATGAACTACTGGCTGATGAAATCCGAGCCCGATGTCTTCGGCATCGACCATCTGCGCAAGCGCCCCAGGCAGACCGAGCATTGGGACGGCGTTCGCAATTACCAGGCGCGCAACATGATGCGCGACCAGATGCAGCCGGGAGATCGGGCCTTCTTCTACCACTCCAACTGCGACGCACCCGGGATCGTCGGGATCATGAAGATCGTCCGCGGCGGCTACCCGGACCACACCGCGCAGGACCCTGAGAGCACCTACCACGACCCGAAGAGCACGCCGGACAACCCCCGCTGGTACATGGTCGACGTCGCCTTCGAGCGCAAGCTCGCGCGCACCATCACCCTCGCCGAGTTGAAGGAGTACCCCGAACTGGCCGAGCTGGCGTTGGTGCGGCGCGGCAACCGCCTGTCGATCATGCCCGTCACCAAGGCGCAGTGGGACTTCATTCTGAGCCTGGAATAAAGGGGTTTCCGCGTTACGACCGAGCGTGGCTCCGCGCGCAGGGGGTAGGCGATTCCTTACACTGCAACGTCTCCGCACACACCGACCGCAGTATCGCGCATGCACAGTCGTCGCCTTCCTCCCATGGTGCGCAAAGGCGTTCGCGTCCCTCGCATGAGATCACCTCGGGCACTGTGGACGTGCGTTGGTTGGACCGCGCGCCGTGTGGATGAGCCGACGATGATACCCGACCACCGCCCGTCCCCTTACAGGTTGCCGACAAAAACTTCAACAAAAAACTGGCAATTTGGTTCGACCTGTTTATACTCAGTTGCGGACCCCTGTTAACAACTTGGAGGAATACCCAGATGGCCACTCGTAAGAAAGCCGCTTCCAAGAAGAAAACGACCACGAAGAAGAAGGTCGTCGCGAAGAAGAAGGTCGCTGCCAAGAAGAAGGTAGCGAAGAAGAAGGTCGCAGCCAAGAAGAAGGTTGCGAAGAAAAAGGTAGCCAAGAAAAAGGCCGGCAAGAAAAAAGCCGCCAAGAAGAAGGTTGCCAAGAAGCGCGTAGCCAAGAAGAAGACGGTGGCGATGGCGTAAGCCCGCCCCGCCTTCCAGGCAAAAAGAAGGCCCGCTCCGGCGGGCCTTTTTTATGGCCGTTTCCAGCCGGAAAAGCGGGTATTCCGGGTATCAGCCCCGGCCCAGGAACAGATCGTAGACGGGGTTGCCGGTCTCGTCCCAATAGGGATAGCCCGAGCCGTCCAGGAATTCCCGGAAGCGTTTGCGGTCGGCGGCCGGGACCTGGATACCGACCAGTACGCGGCCGTAGTCGGCCCCGTGATTGCGGTAGTGGAACAGGCTGATGTTCCAGCGCTCGCCGATGGCGGTCAGGAACTGCAGCAGCGCACCGGGGCGTTCGGGGAACTCGAAGCGGAACAGGATCTCGTTGTCGATCGACGGCGCATGCCCACCCACCATGTGACGGATGTGCAGCTTGGCGACCTCGTTCTCGGTCATGTCGATGACCGGGTAACCCTCCTGGCGCAGCTGCGCCACCAGCGCCTCGCGCTCGGCATCGCCCTCGGTCAGCTCCACGCCGGCATACACGTGGGCCCGGGTGGCGTCGGCATAGCGGTAGTTGAACTCGGTGATCGAGCGCTGTCCGAGGGTCTTGCAGAAACGCCGGAAGCTGCCCGGTTGCTCGGGAATGGTGACGGCCAGCAGGGCCTCGCGGCGCTCACCGAGATCGGCGCGCTCAGCGACATGCCGCAGGCGGTCGAAGTTCATGTTGGCGCCGCTGTTGACCGCGATCAGGTCGCGGTCACGCAGGCCGTCACGCTCCACGTAGCGCTTCAGACCCGCCACCGCCAGGGCGCCGGCCGGTTCGACGATGGAGCGGGTGTCGTCGAAGATGTCCTTGATGGCCGCACAGATCTCGTCGGTGCTGACCAGGATCACCTCGTCCACGAAACGCCGCGCCACCTTGAAGGTCTCCACGCCCACCTGCCGTACGGCGACACCGTCGGCGAAGATACCGGCCTGCTTGAGCGTCACCCGCCGTTTCGCGGCCAGGGCCTGATGCATGCTGGGCGCGTCGTCGGGCTCCACGCCGATCACCTTGATCTCGGGCCTCAGCGTCTTGACGTAGGCCGCCATGCCGGCGATCAGCCCGCCCCCGCCGACCGGCACGAAGATGGCGTGCGGATAGCCGGTGTGCTGCCGCAGCAGTTCCATGGCCACCGTCCCCTGTCCGGCGATCACCTCCGGATCGTCGAAGGGATGGATGAACACCATGCCCTTCTCGGCGGCGATCTCCAGGGCGTGCGCGCAGGCCTCGTCGTAGCTGTCCCCGTGCAGAACGGTGCGCGCGCCGTAGCCGCGCACCGCCGCCACCGTGATCTGCGGCGTGGTGCGCGGCCTGACGCTCCGCGCCTTGATGCCACGGTGCCGGGCGCCCAGCGCCACGCCCTGGGCATGGTTGCCGGCCGAGGCCGCGATCACGCCGCGGGCACAATCCTCGTCGGAGAGATGGGCGATCTTGTTATAGGCGCCGCGCAGCTTGAAGGAGAACACCGGCTGCAGGTCCTCGCGCTTCATCCACACGGGATTGCCGAGACGCTGGCTGAGGCGCGGGGCCGGATCGAGGGGGGTTTCGCGCGCGACTTCGTAGACGCGCGCGTTGAGGATCATCTTCAGGTAACGGTCGGGCATGGGAGGATGATAAAG
>CAYWKV010000168.1:0-6477 GCA_964458835.1 uncultured Gammaproteobacteria bacterium
CACGATCACCAATTTCAGCGGCACCATCAAGGGTGGCGACTTGCTGCTGGTGGGCAAGTGCGCCGAATGCCACGGTGATGTGGCACGGGTCATCGAGGGCTCGTAACTCGGTCAGGCGTCGAACCCCGCCACCACCTCCCGCTGCGCCACCCAGTCGGTTGGCAGCGGATTGCGCTGGAACCACAGCAGGCTCATGCACTTGGGCTGCTGCCCGGCCAGAATGTTCTGGATGATGGCAGGCTCGAGCAGCGTCAGGCGCAGCAGTTCGTTAACCGTCGAGTGGTGCAAGCCTTCGCGCTGCGCGATCTCGCTGCCACTGCCCACCACGCCGTCGTCGAGCAGTTGCTGCCAGTAGAAAGCCCGCGTCAGTGCCACCAGCAAGGGCTGGTCGATTTGGGTGACCACTTTGCCCGGCGCGTCGAGCTGGCCGTCCGGCCGCACCACCACCTTGCTGCCGCCTCGCTTCCTGATCTTCAGCGGGATGAAGGTCGACAGTTTCACCTGCCCGCCATCCCGGCGTTCGCGGGCGATGGCTGCGCCCAAGGTCTGCACTTTGGGCTTCATACGGTTTCCTCCATCTCCTGCAATTCCGCACCGATGGTGCCGGGCAGCAACTCTCCAGCCAGTTCCTGCCAGCCCTGATCGCGCCAGATGATTTCCAGCCCACCATCGGCAATCACCACGCGCTCGATCAGCAACTGCGCCAGTCGACACTGTTCAGCGGGGAACAACTGTTGCCATAGGCCAGCCAGATTTCGCATCGGTAAGACCACCTCAGGCTCCGAGAGGTCCGGGCGGGTTGTCCGAATCCGATCCCACACCGACTGCACGATGTGCGGTGCTGACAGCGCCGCTACGATCTGCTGGATCACCAATTCCTCAATGGGCACTGCCGGTAGTGGCCCGTGCTGGCTGGCCCACGCGCCAAAGCGCCGGTGCTTGATCGGCGTGTAGTAGCGGTAGGTCTTGCCCTTCTTGACGGTATAGCTGGGCACCAGACGTTCACCGTCTGGCGTGAAAAGCAGGCTGCGCAATAACACCGGCTCACGCTGGCGGTCGTTGGTCTCGCGCCGCCGTTCGATGCCATCAGTGGCGATCAGTGCGTGCACGGCATCCCACTGCGCTTGCGTCACGATGGCCTGGTGCTGGCCAGGGAAGCTTTGCCCCTTGTGCACGATCTCGCCCAGGTACATCCGGTTGTGCAGCATCTTGTAGATGGTCTGCTTGGTGAAGGGTTTGCCGCCCTTGGTGACCACGCCTTGCGCGCCGTGGGCCTTGGCCATCAGCGTGGCCGAGCGCACTGTTACGAAGTCATCGAAGATGCGGCGCACCAAGGCAGCCTCAGTCTCATTGATCACCAGCAGTCGGTCGCGCACGTCGTACCCCAGCGGCAGCGGCCCACCCATCCACATGCCCTTGGCCTTGCTGGCGGCGATCTTGTCGCGGATGCGCTCACCGGTGACCTCGCGTTCGAACTGCGCGAAGGACAGTAGGACGTTCAACATCAGCCTGCCCATCGACGTGGCCGAATTGATCTGCTGCGTGACGGCGCTGAAGCTGACCCGGTGGTGGTCGAACACATCGACCATTCGCGCGAAATCCGCCAGCGAGCGGGATAGCCGGTCGATTTTGTAAACCACCACGATGTCGACCTTGCCCATCTGGATGTCTGCCATCAGGCGGCGCAAGGCAGGCCGATCCATGTTGCCGCCGGAGAAGCCGCCATCGTCGTAATCATCGGCCACGGCAATCCAACCCTCGTGGCTCTGGCTTTTGATGAATGCGTGCCCGGCTTCCTTCTGTGCATCGATGGAGTTGAAGGACTGGTCCAGGCGTTCGTCGCTGGATACGCGGCAGTACACCGCGCAGCGCTTGGGTGGCACGAGCAAGGGCGCGTTCATTAAGCAGCCCCCTTGCCATCGCGCAGACCAAAGAACTTCGGCCCATTCCAGCGCGTGCCCGTGATGTGGCGTGCCGCCGCCGACAGGCTCTTGAACACCTGCCCGTTGAGTTCGTACAGACCGTCGGGCGTGACGGTCACACGATGCTGGCGCTCATCCCATTCCCGGATCAGCGTGGTGCCGGGCATCAGCAGGGTCTGCGCGTTGCGCCCCGCAGCTGACTTGATCTTGGAATGCTTGGCACCGGCCTCGACCAGCATCTTGCGGATGTTGGTGGGCATTGCGCCATAGGCCAGCTCCTGGATGCGGTAGGCCAGACGCGATTCGACGTAATTGCGGTTGCGGTGGCTGGGTCGCCGTGGAAAGTGCTGATCCCACAGCGCCCAGAGCTCGGGCATTGGAAGATTGGGCAACGCTGCCAACTGCGCCGCGATGGTGTGTTGCTGTCCAGCAGCCATCCTCAGTCCTCCCAGATCGCGGTGCCACCGAGCGTGATCCACAGGCGGGCATCGTCAGCGGTTGCCATTTCGCTGGTGGCCACCCCGCTGGCGCGGTGCGTGCCGGATTTGCCTGTGAACCAGTAGGTGTGGCCATCGTGCTGTACGCGGTAGGGCCCGAGGTGATCGAATTCGGCCTCGATGGTCATCACGCCGCGCGGGCGCTGGTTGGTGTCGGTGACCTGCACACGCAGGGTTTGGTGGATGCTCATTGCTTTCTCCAAGAGGGGTTTGCGGACCTCCATGAACGCGCTGTGCCGACCAGAAGCCAAGTCAAACCGCGCTCTGATCAACGTCATCGGCTTGCCCTGTCGCAACATCGACACGCTCTCCCAGCAGCGTCTGCGGTTTGCCGGTGCGGTTGTCCTTGACGCCCAGGATGTAGATCTCGCCGTCCCACACCCCGCAGGCCACGTCGGTGTCGCTAGCCGTGGCAGGCATCAACCAGCCGGTGACGCCATTGGGCAACTGCAGCAGATCTTCCATCCGGTGGATGGGCCAGCGCATGGCCTCCTGGTAGTGGTCGGCAAACTCCAGGAGTTGCTGCGGCACGTCAGGGAAGTTTTCTTGGCTGAGGATGGGAATCCAGACCAGCGGCTTCCCACCGTCGAGCCAACCTTGCACGCGCTGGGCGACCTCAGGGTCGTAGTGGGCCAGTGGCTGGCCGGGAATGGTGTTGTTGGTTGTCGTGGCGTTCATTTCATCTCCTTGGAGGCTGGTAACCCGACACGGTGCCGGGCGGTAACCGGGGTGGTAACTGGTAACCCCGTTTCGGGGTCTGTCGGTAGCGGGGCAGCGCGCTCGCGCCCCCCGTATGGCGTTTTGGCGAGGAAGGACCCATTTCGCCTGGGGTGCAGTGCCTCAGGTCTGGATCGTGACCACGGTGGCACCGCCGAAGGGCGACTCCGGAGGACGCTTGCGCGGCGGGTTCGGATCAGGGGCATAGATCGGACGGTCGTCGCTGGCAGCGCCGGGGTGATACACACGCAGGGTCCCTGCAGGAATTCCGGCTTCAGTCAGTTGCTGATTGATCTGGCGCGACAGCACATCGTCACCACGGCGGAACTGGCGATTCAGGTCCACCAGATCGTCATAAGCAACGCCTTCGATCAGGTTGGGCAGCAGGTCGCCATCGTTGGCCTTGCCGATCAAGGACATCTCGTAACCGCTGCGGCGATCACCCTGGACGCTGTAGTGGGTCAGCTGAAACGTGCTCTTCAGTCTGGACTCGACCGTCCTCATCTCCCGCCACGCCTGCACGAAGGCACGCGCAGCCGTCAGCATCCGCTGTGCACTGGGCTCGAACAGCCTTTTCATTTCCTGGTGGATGAAACCCTCATCCACATCGCCCGCCATTTCAGCAGCGAGGTCCTTGATGTACTGCTCCAGGGCCTTGACCCGTGCCGGTGCCTCCATCGCTTGCTGGGTGGCTGCGTGGCGTGCAGCCTGCTCGGCCGCCAGGTCTTGCGCGTGGTCGCGGTCAAAGCGCGCCAGGGCATCCTGGTTATCCATCGCCACCAGCACTTCGCGGCGCACCGACCAGATCAATTCGGGTTCGGGCTTCGGGTCCCAACCGTTGACAACACGGCGTGCAGCCACCAAGGCATCAATGGCACGCTGGTATTGCTGATTGCGGGTCTGCAATTGCTGAAGCATCCCGGCCAGGGCCTCCAGATCACAGATATCGTCGGCAGGATTGCTTGGTACAGATGCCGAGGTCGCGGGGGTCGAGGGCTCAATGGCCGGAACGGCGGGCTTGGCAGGTGACTTCTTGACAGTGGTTTTGAGTTGAGAAAGCAGGCTCATGGTGGCTCCAATGGGTTGATGTTTCAGACATGCAGGGCGGATGGGTAGCGCGGGTCGCCGGGACGCACGGTCGTGCTGATCCACAGGTGTGGACCGATCTGCTTTTTGATGCCGACCGGTGCGCCGGGACGTGGATTGACGGCAGCAATGACTTGCCAGCCGTCTGTCGCTTGAGATGCCGTGACCGAGGCGGTAGCCGATTCCGGCGACGCTGACGGGGTGGCCCGGAGGCCGAGGGCTTTCGCCCAGACGGGATGCAAGTTGGGATTACTCACGGTGAGCTCCATATCGAGTGCCACCCTCGATGCCGGGTGGCGTGGCAGGATTGGTTTGGGAACGGGTCTGGGCAATGCGCCAGCGCGCGCCCTCACGGCTGTGGCCGAGGTGGGTGATGTCGATGCCCTTGGCGCGGTAGGCCGGGGCGATGCGGCGCAGCTGGTCCGACAAGCCCTTGGGTGAGCGAGGCCAACTGCTGCGGTCGGGGATGCTGTGGGTGTTCAGCAGGTCGTAGAGCTGGCCGGCGGTGCCCTGCCAGTTCAAGGGCAGCACACGGTCCGCGAGGTACTTGTCCAGTGCCTGCGCGACGGCGTTGCTTTCCAAGGCCCGGTCGATGCCCGCGCGCACGAGTTCGGCGTACTGCTGCTGGAATTCACCAGCGGCGAAGCCCAAGGCGCGCGCCACTGCCTCGCCCAGCCGTTCGTAATCGGCCATGCGCTGCTTCTGGGTCAGCTTGACCGTCGGAAGGATGGCCAGCGCCGCTGAGAACAGATCCAGCAGACCCGCGAAGACCTTGGGTTGATCACGTTCCCAGCCCGCGTGCGTGTCGGCATCGTCGCGCCGTGCATCGGCGGGAATAGTCGGCAGATCGACGTGAATCACACGGTCGATCAGGTCCGGTCGCGTGGCGACCACAGCGATGCCGTTGAGCACCACCGGTCGTTTGGTTTCCATCACGTGCTCTTCGCCATTGGTGTAGAGCTGGCGCGAGGCAAAGCCGCCACCGGTGGCCAGGGTGCAAAAGGCATCCTGTTGCTCGGGCGTGAGGCCAGAAAGGTTCTCGTAACTGACCAGCCAGTTGTTGGCGGCGGCGACGAACACGTCCTCCACCGTCTTGGGCCGCCCGCGCAGCATCACCTTGTTCGGATCGACCAGGCTGCGCAGCACGGACTGCGTGGTGGACTTGGCCGAGCCTTGCTCGCCTACCAACTCCAGCACCGGGAAGGGGGTGTCCTGACGGAAGCAGTCCAGCAGCCACGCCAGCACCATCACGCGGCTGTGCGCCGGGATGTTGGTGTGCTGCCAGAGCAAGCCAACATCGCCACCGGTCACCGGCATCGGCAGCGGACGCATCGAAGGCGTGCGGGTGAAATACACCGGCGATTCGTTCACCACCCGCCAGCCTTGGGGCGTGACATGGATGGCCTGCCACTGCTCATCGGCCAGATCGATCAGGTAGCCGTCGTCACACCGGGCGGCGCGGACGTGGACTTCGATCTCGTCACCATCGTTGATGCCTGCGGCGGCGAGCGTGGCAAGCGCCGACTTCATCGTGGTCTCCGGCACGCCCATTTCCTTGGCCCGCCAGTACGCCGCCCGCAGCCATTCCTCGAAGCCGGAGGAATACACGCGCCACACTTCGCGCCGACTGGGCATCGGAATCACGACCACTGCGTTGCGATCGGCATCGTGGTGCAACTGGCACTGCGCCCGGGCCAAGGCAACCAGTTCATCGAGCGCACTGGCATCGTCATCGCTGCCGGGCAGTTCGTCGCGCACCAGTCTGTCGAGCACCGTTACCGAGCAATCGCGATTGGCCTTCTTGGCGGCGTGGCGCAGGCGCAAGTAGCCGGACAGGTCTGTGGCCTTGAGGATCGAGAAGGCACGCACCACGTCTTCCTCGGCCAGCACGCCCACGTCATCGACCAGACGGACCAGTGCCGCCTCGATCACGCCAACGGGATCGTCGTCAGGCGTTGGTGCCGGAGTGGCCGCAGCATCCACCTCGACCGTGTGATGGTCGTGATGGTGGTGACGGTCGTTCTCTACTACTCCGTCCGGAGAAGGGATGGACGCGCTCATCGTCACAGCCCGAATCAGCGCGAGCGTTCGATGAGATTGCGAATGTCCTCAGCGCGCCAGACCGTGGTCTTGCTGCCGAGTTTGATGCCTTGGGGGAATTTGCCTTCCCGGATACCTGCCCACCACGCCGAACGGCTGATGGGGATCAGGGACAGAATCTGCGGCAACCGAACGAAGCCGGTTTCGGGCAGTGC
>CAYWKV010000169.1:0-6447 GCA_964458835.1 uncultured Gammaproteobacteria bacterium
GCGCCGCGCCCGCCCCCAGCGGCGAAGGGGCGGGCCGCTACAGCAGCCCCATCAGGACGCATGTCGACCATGAAGCAGCCTTCGTCAAAATCCGTGCGTACCGTCATCCGGACCCTGCTGTCCGCGGCGCTGCTGGCCGTGCTGGTCGCGCCGCCTGCACAGGCCGCCCGCCTCTACAAATGGACGGATGAAAACGGCAAGGTGCACTACGGTGACAAGATCCCGCCGGAATACGCCAAGCAGGAGCGCAAGGTCCTCAACGAACAGGGCGTCGCGGTCAAGACGCTGGACGCCGCCAAGACCCCCGAGCAGCTCGCCGAAGAGGCGCGACTGGCCGAGCAGCGTCGCGAGCAGGAGCGCATCGAGGCGGAGAAGGCCGCCCACGACCGCATGCTGCTGGCGACATTCACCAGCGAAGACGACATGGTGATGACCCGCGACGGCAAGATCGCGGCGATCGACGGCATATTGCGCGTCACCCGCGGCCGCATCGATAACGTCGAGGAGACGATCGCGGAACTGACCCGCGAGGCCGCCGAACTGGAACGCGCCGGCAAGCCGGTCCCCGCCCGCCTCCACGAACAGATCCAGACGGCGCGCGCCCAGTCCCAGCGCTACCACGACTACATCACCGCCAAGCGCCAGGAGCAGGAAGGCATCCGCCAGCAGTTCGAAGCCGACATCCGGCGCTTCCGCGAACTCAAAGCCGCCCAGGCGGCGGGCCCGAAACAGTAGTCGGAGGCACTGTGGCCGAACACACCGCCACCGCAAAGGGCGTGAAGAAAATCAAATCCATGATGGCCACGAAACCCACGAAACCCGCGAAAGCTGATGAAGGCGGATGGTAGCCATCTTAATTTTTCGTGGGTTTCGTGGGTTTCGTGGCCATCATCTCTTTTCGTGTCCCTTGCGGTTGAGTTTTCCCTGAACCCGCACCTCACGCCCGGATCAGCGTACCCAGGCCCGCATCGGTGAACAGCTCCACCAGCACCGCGTGCTCGACACGGCCGTCGATGATGTGTGCGGCATTGACGCCGCCCTTCACCGCGTCCAGTGCGCAGCCGATCTTCGGCAGCATGCCGCCGTGGATGGTGCCGTCGGCGATCATCTCGTCGACCTGGCGTGCGGTGACGCCGGAGATGAGATCACCCTTGCCGTCCAGCAGTCCGGCGGCGTTGGTCAGCAGGATCAGCTTCTCGGCCTTGAGCACCTCGGCGACCTTGCCGGCCACCAGATCGGCGTTGATGTTGTAGGACATGCCATCGCTGCCGACACCGATCGGCGCGATGACGGGGATGAAATCGCCACCGACCAGCATGTTCACCACCGCGGTGTCGACGCTGGCCACTTCGCCGACGTGGCCGAGATCGATGATCTCACTGGCTTTCAGTTCGGGCGCATCCTTCTCCAGCACCAGCTTACGGGCACGGATCAGATCGCCGTCCTTGCCGGTCAGGCCCACGGCGCGACCGCCCTGGCGGTTGATCAGGTTGACGATCTCCTTGTTGACCAGACCACCCAGCACCATCTCCACCACGTCCATGGTCTCGGCATCGGTCACGCGCATGCCGGCGACGAACGTCGACTGTTTGCCGATCTTCTTCAGCAGGTCGCCGATCTGTGGCCCGCCGCCGTGCACCACCACCGGATTGATGCCGACCAGCTTCATCAGCACGATGTCGCGCGCGAAGCCTTCCTTGAGTCTCTCGTCGACCATGGCGTTGCCGCCGTACTTGATGACCACGGTCTTGCCCTGGAAGCGCTGGATGTAGGGCAGCGCCTCGCTCAGCACATGGGCGACATTGCGGGCGGATTCGGCAGTGAGCGGCATGACGGGATTCTCTGACCGGGTGAGCAAAAATTCAAAATACATTCAACACGAAGGCGCGCGAAGGAAAAGATATGCAGCCACGGAAAGCACGGAAATGGATCGCGCCGGCCGGCAGCTGCTGACTGAACGACACCGGCCACAAGACCTGACCGCTGCCGGACTGACGCCCTTATTATCGATATCGTCCGTGCTTTCCGTGTTTTTCGTGGCAAAGATGTATCGTTTACCTTCGCGCGCCTTCGGCGCCTTCGCGTTGAAAGTTTTTTCACTTCAGAACGGCAACGTGAGGCCCGGATCGGTGGCGAGCATCGCCTGCCGGAACTGATCCTGGATACGCATCAGCGCCTCCTGGTCGTCGGCCTCGAAGCGGAGCACCAGACAGGGCGTCGTATTGGAGGCGCGCACCAGCCCCCAGCCGTCGGGGAAATCGGCGCGCAGGCCGTCGATGGTCGTCACCTCGGCGTCGGCGAACTGCGCGTTGGCGAGAAAGCCGTCCATGAACCGCTGCGGGGCGCCTTCGGCCAGTGGCAGATTCAGCTCGGGCGTGCTCACGCCGCCGGGCAGCGCGGCGAACACGCGGCTCGAACTGCGATGGTCGTTGGAAAGCACTTCCAGCAGGCGCGCGGCCGCGTACAGCGCGTCGTCGAAGCCGAACCAGCGCTCCTTGAAGAAGACATGCCCGCTCATCTCGCCCGCCAGCAGTGCGCCGGTCTCTTTCATGCGGGCCTTCATGAACGAATGGCCGGTCTTCCACATCTCCGGGCTGCCGCCGAAGTCGCGGATGATCTTGGCCAGATGCCGCGAGCACTTCACGTCGTAGATGATCTCGGCGCCGGGGTTGCGCCCGAGGACGTCCATGGCGAACAGCATCAGCAGCCGGTCGGGCCAGACGATCTCGCCCTCGGACGTCACGACGCCGAGCCGGTCGCCGTCGCCGTCGAAGGCCAGGCCGATGTCCGCACCCTGCTCGCGCACGGCGCGGATCAGATCGTCGAGATTTTCCGGCCGGCTGGGATCGGGGTGATGGTTCGGGAAGCGGCCGTCGACATCGCAGTACAGAGGCACGACCTGGCAGCCGATGCGCTGGAGCAGTTCGGGCGCGATCGCTCCGGCGACGCCGTTGCCGCAGTCGATGACCGCCTTCATGGGCCGCGCGAGCTGGATGTCCTTGTAGATATGCTCGATGTAGGCCTCGGCGACATCGATCTTCTCGTAGCCGCCGCTGCCGCTGTCGAGCTCGCCGTTCTCGATACGCTCACGCAGGCGCTGAATGCCGGGGCCGCTGAGCGTTTCGCCGGCCAGCACCACCTTCATGCCGTTGTACTCCGGCGGATTGTGGCTGCCGGTGAGCATCACGCCGGAGCGGGTGTCCAGGGTGTGCGCCGCGAAATACAGTACCGGCGTGGGCGCCATGCCGATGTCCTTGGCGTTGACGCCGCTGGCGCGCAACCCGCGCACCAGGCTGTCCTGGAGCTCCAGCCCCGACAGGCGCCCGTCGCGCGCGACGATCACGCTCTGCTGGCCGCGCGCCCGCGCCTCCGAACCGATGGCGCGTCCGATCTCGTACACCGCCTCTGGCGTCAGGCTCTGATTGACGATCCCGCGGATGTCGTAGGCCCGGAAGATGGTCGGGTCGAGCTTGAGCTCGGTGACGCCCATGCTTCCGATACTCACACCGAGATTATCGAAGGGTCCGGCGCCGGGCGGTGTCTTGGGCGCCGCAGACGCCGGCGCACGGGCCGCAGTCGCACCCACGGCAGCCGCGGCTGTCGCAGTTTCGGCCTCGAAGATGTGCCGTACGCCCTCCACCGTTTCGGCACACTCCTTGAGTTGCAGGCCGTAGTCGGCCTGCAGGCGGCCGTCACGCGCATCGCGCACGGCCCCGAGCAGCAGGACCTGATCCTGCCTGAGCGCGCGGGCAAACGACCGCAGGATGAGCACGATCAGCAATCCGAAAATGGCCACACCGCTGCCGGCGATGATCCACAGACCCCGATCCGAATCGCTGAAGCCGCGCGCCTCGGACCAGTAGGCCACCTTCCAGCGGCTGCCGGGAATGACCGCCTCGACGATAGGCCGGTCCTGACGCAGGGTGCGGCTGCCGCGCTGGGCGAGCACGACGGGCGCGGCGCCCTCGGCCACCTGCCAGACCTCGCCGTAGCCGCGCGGCAGCTTCGGGCCGTCGAGCGCCTCCTGGATCATGGGCAGCGGGAAACTCACCATGAGGTGACCGACGATGCGCCGGCCGCTGGCGCTCAGGATGCGCCGCACCAGCGTGATGTGCTGCTGCGGCGTGCCGAACAGATGCACCTCGGCCGGCGGCGGCGTCTCGCTGGTCTCCGCCTGGCGCAACATGTCGAGCGCGGCATAACTGAGCGGTGGCGAGGCCTGGGGATCGACCTCGGTCAGGCCCGGCGGCAGGATGCGCACCCGCACCGAATCCGGGAACAGATAGCCCAGGGCATCCTCGCGCCGGCGGATCGCCGCGCTGTCGCCGCGCGTCGCCAGGTCGACGAGCTCGGCGTCGCGCGCGAGCATCTCCATCCTGGCGGTGTTCTGGGCGAGCTCGGTGGCGATGCGGTCGGCCAGGTTCTCGGCCGTCAGCGCAATTTCCTGGCGCCGCGCCTCGGCCGTCTGCGAGGCGGCACCCCGCTGGAAGAAGATAGCGATGGCCGTGACGAGGATCGCCGCCAGCAGGAACATGAGCACCCCGACATGCACCAGGCCGATGCGCCCGCCCTTACCGATCGCCCGCCGCACCTCCCGCCCGGACGCCCCCTGCCCCGGCTTCGACTTCGGTAGCTTGAATCCCATGTGCGGCCTGTTTCCCGTTGCTGTGGTCTGTCGCGCCGTCAGGCCCGCCCGGTATGCCCGAATCCGCCGGCACCGCGCTGACTGGCCGAAAACTCGCTGACCACCTCGAACTGCGCCCGCACCACCGGCACGATGACCATCTGCGCGATGCGCTCCCCCGGCTGGATGGTAAAGGACTCCTGACCACGGTTCCAGCAGGACACGTACAGCTGTCCCTGGTAGTCCGAATCGATCAGCCCGACCAGGTTGCCCAGCACGATGCCGTGCTTGTGGCCGAGCCCCGACCGCGGCAGCAGCACGGCCGCGAGGCCGGGGTCCTCGATGTGCATCGCCAGCCCGGTGGGAATGAGCTCGCTGCCGCCGGGCGCCAGCTCGAGCGGCGCATCGATGCAGGCGCGCAGGTCCATGCCCGCCGAGCCGTCGGTGGCGTAATCGGGTAGCGGGTAGTCGGCGCCGATGCGCGGGTCGAGGATCTTAAGCTGAATCGTCTGCATGCCGGTGTGCGTCTCCGTGGAAGGGGTTCCGTATCTTCGCCGCATGGCGCGCGGCAATCTGTGCGATCAGCGCGCGCGCCAGCTGCGTCTTGGAGGCCGGCGGCAGCTCGCACTCGCCGCCCTCCCAATACAAGGTCAACGCATTATCGTCGGCATCGAAACCCAGGCCCGGCACGTTCACCCGATTGGCGGCGATCATGTCCAGCGCCTTGGCCATGCGCTTGGCGCGGGCGTGCTCGGCGAGGCGCTCGGTCTCGGCGGCGAAACCCACGGTGAACGGCGCCGGATGCAGGGCGGCGACCGCGGCGAGGATATCGTCGGTGCGCTCCAGATCGAGCCGCAGCATGGCCGTCCGCTTCTTCAGCTTCTGCTCCGCCGGTGCTGCCGGACGGTAATCGGCGACGGCGGCCGCGCCGATGAAGATGTCGCAGTCCGCGGCGCGTGCGAGCACGGCCGCATGCATCTCCGCGGCGGTCTCGACCCGCACGCATTCCACCCGCTCCGGCGGCGCCAGTGCCACCGGCCCGCTCACCAGCACCACGCGCGCGCCCGCCGCCGCGGCCGCCGCGGCGGCGGCATAGCCCATCTTTCCCGAGCTGCGGTTGCTGACGAAACGCACCGGGTCGATGGCCTCGCGGGTCGGCCCGGCGGTGACCAGCACGCGCAGACCGGCGAGCGCGCCGGTCTCGAACACTGCGGCGATCTCCGCGACGAGTTCGTGCGGCTCGAGCATCCGGCCGGGACCGGTCTCGCCACAGGCCTGGCCGCCGCTGGCCGGGCCGAGGATGCGCACGCCGCGCTCGCGCAGCAGGGCAAGATTCGCCCGGGTCGCAGGATGGTCCCACATGGCCTGGTTCATCGCCGGGGCCGCCAGCAGCGGCGCGCGGGTCGCCAGGCACAGGGTCGAGAGGAGGTCGTCGGCCAGCCCGTGAGCGAACCGGGCCAGGGTGTTCGCGCTGGCCGGCGCGATCAGGACAGCGTCGGCCCAGCGGGCCAGCTCGATATGCCCCATGGCCGCCTCGGCCCCGGCATCGAACAGCTCGCTGCGCACCGGCTGCCCCGACAGCGCCTGCAGGGTCAGCGGCGTGATGAACCGGGCGGCGCCCGCGGTCATCACCACCCGCACCTCCGCCCCCGCCTCGCGCAGCCGCCGCACCAGCTCGGCGCTCTTGTAGGCGGCGATCCCGCCGGACACGCCGAGGACGATGCGTTTATTGGAAAGCTCAGGCATGCCGGGAGTTTATCATTGCGTGGTGGGAGTGAGGAGTGAGGCGTGAGGAGTGAGGCGTAAAAGGCAAACCCGTTATG
>CAYWKV010000170.1:0-6414 GCA_964458835.1 uncultured Gammaproteobacteria bacterium
AGATTGCTTCGCTTCGCTCGCAATGACGGTACAAGGAATTAATCAGAGGTTCCCTTATCGTCAAAACCCGGGCCCGACTGCGGAGGGAGGGTGCCGGGTTTACGCAAGGAATGCTTTCCGTGTCATTCCGTGGGTTCCGTGGCCAACAACAGTTTATTGAGCATTACCTTACCGGTTGACGCCGATCAACATGCCCGTCACGCCTCCCGCAAGGGTTATCATGGCGTCAGCACGCGCCGGTTCGCGGCAGGGAATAAATCCGCCCGGATGCGGTCTACCTAGACGACGCCGGCGCGGCGCGCTGTTTCGTTCTGGAACACTCACGCAGCCTCGCCCGAACCGGGATGGGCGACGGTACCGGACACAACCCCACTCTTTTCAGGAGGTATCACTCATGTCGAAGCCTGATCTGTCACGCCGCCGTCTGCTCACCCGCCTGCTCGCCGGAGCCGGCGCGCTCGGACTGTCCGGCGCCGTACACGCCCAGACCGTGGACCGCTCGCTGTTCGGCGAGGCCTCGCACAAGGTCGTCTACCAGCTGAACAAGGCCGATCAGGCCTACATCGACGCCATCCTGTTCTCCGCCGGCGAACTGCTGCGCAAATACAGCGACGACGTGCGCATCGTGATCACGGTGATCGGCCCGGGACTGCATCTGGTCGGCCGGAATCCGGAACGCCCGATCAGCAAGCTCGCCCGGCAGCGCGCCGAGAGCCTCGCCATGTACGGCGTGGAATTCCATGCCTGCGGCAATACCATGAAGTCGCTGGGCTGGACCGAAGACGATCTCGAAGACTACGCGACGGTGGTGGAGATCGGCGGCGACGACCTGATGCTTCTGCAGGAACAGGGCTTCGCCTACATAAGCTGGTAACGCAAAGCCGCGACAAAACCCTCTTCCCTCTGGGCTTTCACGCCAGCGTCTCCGACCGCCGCATGACCTGCGGCGTGTGTCGGAGCTATACTGCGGGCGGCTCCTTCAGCGCCACCAAGAGCGCCGCGCGGGCCGCACCGGAAGGCCGTTGTTCGCAGTTCCGTGCCGCTGTTTCCGGTCTGGAAGCACCCACGATCAACGACAACCGAAGAGTGAGGACCATGAGGAAACCGAGGGGTTTGAAATGGCTGGCACTGTGTCTCGGTGCACTGTCTGCGGCATCGGCATCGGCTGCCGGAGACGCCGAGGCGGGACGCACCAAGGCCTTTACCTGCATGGGATGCCACGGCGTCCCGAGCTACACCAACGTCTATCCCACCTATCACGTACCCAAGCTGGGCGGACAGCACGCGCAGTATCTGGTCGGTGCGCTCACCGCGTACCAGAACGGCCAGCGCAGCCATGCCACGATGCAGGCACAGGCGGCCAGCCTGAGCGAGCAGGACATGGAAGATATCGCCGCCTATTTCGAGAGCGCCGGCGAATAAGCCGCGCCTCCGTCCATCGCCTCCACGAAAGGTACGTGACATGAAAACATCCGCACTCGTCGTGCTCGGTCTCGCGCTGACCGGGTTGTCGAATCTCGCCCACGCGGCCGGCGACGTCGCCGCCGGGAAGGAAAAATCCGCCGCCTGCGTCGCCTGCCATGCGGCCGACGGCAACAGCACCGACCCGCAGTATCCGCGGCTCGCCGGACAGCACGCCAGCTACCTCGAACGCGCCCTGCTGGACTACAAGTCCGGTGCCCGCAAGAACCCCATCATGACCGGTTTCGCCGGCCCCCTCAGCGAGACCGACATCGCCGACCTGGCCGCCTACTTCGGCAGCCAGACCGGGCTGGTCACGCCGGTGCAGCCGCGGAGGGTAAGGTAGGGGCTAGGGGCTAGGGGCTATGCAGCTTGCTAGTCCCTAGTCCCTAGTCCCTAGTCCCAATCCCAACAATACCCGCCCTCCGTTGTCGCAATTTCCTTGACAAGCCGGAATTCTCTGCAAGACTCTGTGGCATTCTTCGATCGCCCGGGGGAACCGACGTTGGCTGAACAGGGATTTTCCAGCCGCCAGGTGTGCCGCATCACCGGTCTCACCGCCCGGCAGCTGCAGTACTGGCAGCGGACCGGCCTCCTCGCCCCCGCGCAGCGCACCGCCGGCGGCCATGCGCGCTACGGTTTCACCGATCTGATCGTCCTGAAAAGCGCCCGGCGCCTGCTCGACGCCGGCATCTCGCTGCAGCGCATCCGCCGCTGCCTGCAGACCCTGCAAAATTTTCTGCCCGGGGCCAGGGCACCGTTGCGCGAGCTGTCGCTGGTGGTGACCGGTGACATCATCCTCGTCCTCCACCACGGTGGCGCCTTCGATGCGCTCACCGGGCAGGAATGGATCCTGCCGGTCGCGGACATCCTGGAGGAAATCGAATCGATGCAGTCGGGGGGGGAGTACCGCCCGGTTCAATGGGAGCTGTTCGGCACCACGGAGGGACCGGAGCAGGGAGCGTACCGCCGGAACCGGGGATAGCAGCGCGAACAATAATAAGCCAACGGGCTCGGAATGATGTGGCGCCGGCTTCCGGCGCCGCAATTTTTTCCGGCGGTGTCCGTTGCGCGTGCCGGACCGCCTCACGATCAGGCTGTCGCTGCCCGCCGGCGGCGGACAACCGACAAGGCCGCGCGTATGATGGATCAAGGAGCCGAACGATGTCCGAACCCGTGCTGCAATCCACCCGACCATCCGCCCAGGCAACAGCCGCGCAGGCGTCGCGGGCCGGGGCCGGGCGCCGCCGCGTCCCCGATCCCGGCGCAGCCGCGACCCGGATGCCCAGACTGGAAGCCGTACGTATGGAACTGCCCGTGCTGCTGGCGACCCAGCCAGACCTCCCGGGGGCGCAGGACCCCGATTACCTGCTGCGCGCCCTGGCGCGGCAGCTGAATCTGCCCGGCGAGGGTGCCGGCATCACCTGGTCGGTACGGGTCTGCGCGCAGCCCGATGCCCTGACCGAACCGGGCTTCGTGCTGCTGCTCGTCGATCCGACGCTCGCCGCCGTCCGCGACGCGTATGCGCTGATCAAGCGCCTCGCCGACCGCGGTTTCCCCCATGTCGGCGTGCTGTTCCGCGCCGGCGGCGCCCTCGCCGCCGCGCGGCGCTGCCATCACCGCCTGGGCGTCGGCGCCCTGCGGTTTCTCGACCTGTCGCTGGTGAACCTCGGTGTCCTGCCCGAACCCGGACCGCATTTCGCCGCGGCCCTCGCCCACGCCGCCCACGTGGTCCATAATCAACGCAGACTGATGGCCCTCACGGAGGCGCGCGCATGAGCCTGCGGATCCGCACCGTCGCGCCGCCCGGTACTGCCCGGCTGCGGCAACTGATCCTGGAATCACTCCCGAACCTGATCGGCAACGAGGCCCAGGCGTTGCCCTCGGCCGGCAGCCTGCCGGCCGGCACGCGGGTCGCCATCCAATCACCCCACAGCCACTGGGGGGGGAGGTTGTCCGCCGAGGATGCCGGTGCCGCGCTGCTGGGCGGCCTCGCGGCGCGACGCGAGATGCGCGCCCTGCTGCCCTGGCTGCGTCAGGTCGGCCTGATCAGCGGCATGGTCACCGACTGCACCCTGCTGATCCTGACGCCGACGCTGCCCGCCGGCGCGGTCGAACTCTGCCGCAAGGGCGATCTGGAGTGGCGGCAGATGCGCTTCCTCGAGGTCAACGGTGAGATCGGCATCCTCACCGAACCCTGCGAGTCCCCGCCGACCACCGCCGCGCGCCCGCAGCCGGCCGAACTCAAACCCCTGGACCGCGACACGCCCGCCGCCACCCTCACCCCGGAAGAAGAGGCGTTCTTCCAGCATTTGTAGGGAGTGAGGAGTGAGGGGTGAGGAGTGAGGAGTTAAAGGCGAAACCCTCTTGGCCACGGAAGCACACGGAAATATAACCCGTTGTTATAGTGGGCCTATGCAAGGGGACAGACTTTAGTCTGTCCCCTCCTCACTCCTCACTCCTCACTCCTCCCCATCCCGCGTATGATGGCGCGGTCCCGACCACCCGCCGCGCCCGATGTCCGACACCGCTGAACCCAGCCGCCGCGCTATTTATGCCTGGGCCTTCTACGACTGGGCCAATTCGGCCTTCGCCACCACCGTCATGGCGGGGTTCTTTCCGCTGTTCTTCAAGGAGTACTGGAACAGCGGCGTGGCCGATACCGTCAGCACCTTCCGGCTCGGCATGGCCAACTCGGCGGCCAGCCTCGTCGTCGTGCTGTGCGCACCGCTGCTCGGCGCCATCGCCGACCACCTCGACCGCCGCAAGGGCTTCCTGCTGCTGTTCGCCGCGCTCGGCGTGGTCATGACCGGCGCCCTGCACTTCGTCGCCGCGGGCGACTGGCAGCTCGCCGCGCTGTGCTACGGCCTGGCGATACTGGGATTCTCCGGCGGCAATCTCTTCTATGACGCGCTGCTGCTCGGCGTCGCCCGGCCCGCGCAGCTGGACCGGGTGTCGGCGCTGGGCTTCGCGCTCGGCTACCTCGGCGGCGGCCTGCTGTTCGCGTTCAATGTGCTGATGGTGCTGCACCCCGACTGGTTCGGGCTGCCGGACAAGGCCACGGCGGTGCGCGTCAGCTTCCTCAGCGTGGCGCTGTGGTGGGCCGTCTTCTCCGTGCCGCTGTTCGTGCGGGTGCACGAGGCGCGCGCGGCCGAACGCGTGTGCGCCCGCGCCGCCATCGCACGCGGTTTCGGCCAGCTGCGCCGCACCCTGCGCGAGATCGGCCGGCTGCCGCACACCTTCCTGTTCCTGGCGGCCTACTGGCTGTACATCGACGGTGTCGACACCATCGTGCGCATGGCGGTCGACTACGGGATGTCCCTGGGCTTCCCCTCCAACAGCCTGATCGTCGCACTGCTCATCACCCAGTTCGTCGGCTTCCCCGCCGCCATCGCCTTCGGCCGCCTGGGCGACCGCATCGGCGCACGCGCCGGCATCCTGGTGGCGCTGGCCGTGTACATGGCGGTCACCGCCTGGGGCGCGTTCATGTCGGCCGTCTGGGAGTTCTATCTGCTGGCCGTGGTCATCGGCCTGGTGCAGGGTGGCGTGCAATCGCTCAGCCGTTCCCTGTACGCGCGTCTGATCCCGCCGGGCCGCAGCGCGGAGTTCTTCGGCTTCTACAACATGCTGGGCAAGTTCGCCGCCGTGCTGGGTCCGGCGCTGATGGGCTGGGTCGGCGTCCTGAGCGGCAGCCCGCGCATCGGCATCCTGTCGGTGCTGGCGCTGTTCGTCGTCGGCGCGGTGCTGCTGCTGCGCGTCGACGTAGCGCGCGGCATGCGCGATGCCGCCAGGCAGCCGTGATTATCTTCTCTCCCAAGGCCACAAGCGGGCACTGCCACACGCATCGATGTGGCAGGCATGACAACTCATATCGGTGTACGTAGCTATCGATACACTCAATGGCGCAATCGGGCTGCCAGCGCGGTCACGACAACACGGCACTACCGAGTGTGGCGACTGACTTGAGTTCACCATTTCATATCGCGGCATGTTGCTGATAGACTGGGCGCGCTCAAATCATATGGAGAAAATCATGGCTGCAAGAAAAAAGGCTTTGCCCACGAGAAGCGTTGTCATCGCCAATACGATCGAGTCCGCAGTCGCCAACCTGGAATCTGCACTCCAGAAAGCCAATGCGGCGGTAACCGCCCGATCCATTGAGTCCAAAAAACTGATGACCGAAGCACGCCGCCTGAAAAAGCGGCGGCTGGCACAGCTAGGCAGAAAGAAACGCGCCATGGCCGCCAATAAGAAAGATTCGACCGCCGCTACCCGCAAAGCCGTCAAAACCACCACATCCGAACTGGCCGCAACCAACAAAGCCTTGGTGAAGTCGACTGCTGCCCGCCGCACTGTTTTGCAGGAACTGTCCGGCCTCAAAGAAAGCCAGAAGAAGCTCAAGGTGTATGTGAAGGGCATAATCGCCGCAGACCGGACGCTTGCCAAACCGAAGAGGAAGAGAAAGGCCTAGAGAACTTGATTAAGGAACCTCTGAGTAATTCGTCATTGCGAGGAGCGCAGCGACGCGGCACCAGCGAGCTTGCGAGCGCAGAACGCTCGTAGGGCGGCCCCGCAGGGGTGAGTGCAGCGAATAATCTCCAAACCTTTGATCTACCGTAGGAGGAGATTGCTTCGCTTCGCTCGCAATGACGGTATGACGAATAAATTCAGGTTCCCTGGCGCTGAAATCCACCCGACGAAGAGAAAAGCCCGGTCGGTCTTCATGAGCTCACATCCGCTGCTGTCGTCGAGGCATTTCTGGCTGGCCATCCGGGCAGTGGAGTCCTGTCGCGCCCGGTTTGGCGCCAGCGGCGGATATAGTCCGGATCCGTGGTGGTCTTGAACTTCACCCGACCCACAACCTACCTACCGACAACGTCAGTATTCAAGAACCGACACCTTGCTGTAACCTAGCGACCATGCTTGAAACATGGCTTACAGCCTACGGTTATC
>CAYWKV010000171.1:0-6310 GCA_964458835.1 uncultured Gammaproteobacteria bacterium
CGCGGGCGAAGCCCGCTCCTACAGGTGCACGGATGACCACCTGTAGGAGCGGCCTCTGGCCGCGAACCGGGGGCTCTCCGGAACGTTCGCGGGCAGAGCCCGCTCCTACAGCGCCATGTCAAACGGTTTGGTAACGATCAATAAGTCTGTCCCCTTTCCAAATCTGACGCCGGTCATGTCCCTGCGCAGCGCTGCGGCAACACCGGAAACGGTTAGCGTCTGCGCCATTGCCGCCACACCGCCACGCCCAGCGTCAGCGCCGTCAGCGGCACGACGAAGAACAACAGCCCGGCCGTGAAGCTCTCCAGCGCGGGATACCGTGCCGCCGCGGCCACCAGAAATGTGGTGTAGAGCGCGTAATATCCCAGGAACAGCAGCCCCTCCCAGCGCGCGATGGCGTAGCCGGTGAAGAAAATCGGCAGACAGGCGAAGGCCACGGCGATCATGATCGGGATGTCGAAGCGCAGCGCGGACGGCGCGACGTTCACGCCGTCGGGCGCGACCAGCGCCGCCAGCCCCAGCACCGAGAGGATGTTGAACAGATTGCTGCCGACGATGTTGCCCACGGCGATGTCGCGCTCGCCCTTGATGCTCGCCATGACCGAGGTCGCCACTTCAGGCAGCGAGGTGCCCGCGGCCACGATGGTCAGCCCGATCACCAGCTCGCTCACCCCGAAGGCGCGCGCGATGTCGACCGCGGCGTCGACCAGCCAGTGCGCACCCAGCACCAGCAGCGCCAGCCCGCCGACGATGTAACCCAGGTTGATCAGATAACCCGCCGGCGTGCGCGGCCGAGCCGAGAATTCACCGGCATATTCGGCCGCCACCGCCTGTGACTCCCGGCGACCCTGCAGAATGGCGAACAACGTGTAGACCAGGATGCCGGTGAACAGCAGCGCACCGTCGAGGCGGCCGATCCGTCCGTCCAGCGCCAGCAGCAGCAGGAGCACCGACGCGCCGATCATCAGCGGCACGTCGACGCGCACCAGGCGCTGCGACACCACCAGTGGTGCGATCGCCGCCGACAGCCCGAGGATGAACAGCACGTTGAAGATGTTGCTGCCGACCACGTTGCCCATGGCGATGTCCGCACCGGCCTGACCACTCATGGCCGAACGCACGCTCACCGCCAGCTCCGGCGCGCTGGTGCCGAATGCCACCACGGTCAGCCCGATGATCAGCGGTGAGATGCCGACTGCGGCGGCCAGCTGCGCCGCGCCACGCACCAGGAACTCGGCACCGCCGACGAGCAGTACCAGGCCGAGCAGGAACATCACTGTGACGGTCGGATCCATGCGTGCACCTTTCGAATCTGTCGGGCAGTCCGCGCGTGCCCTCTCACACCTGCGGCACGTGAACGATGTCCTTGGTCTCGGTCAGAATGAAATCGCGGAAGGCCTGCGCCACCGCCGACAGGCGCTTGCCGGAGCGATGCACGATATACCACTCGCGCAGCACCGGGAAACCCTCGACGTGCAGCACCACCAGACGCCTGAGGGCGAGCTCCATCTCCAGGGTGTGCAGCGACAGCAGCGCGAGCCCGAGGCCGGCTTCGACGCCCTGCTTGATCGCCTCGGTGCTGCTCATCTCGATGGGCGTGGCCGGGGCCAGGCCTTTCTCCGCGAACACACGCTCCATCAGCGAGCGCGTCCCGGAGCCCTGTTCACGCACCAGGAAGGTCTCGCCCTGCAGCCGCTGCAGCGGCACCTGCTGCGCCGCGGCGAGCGGGTGCGAGGGCGGCGCGATCACCACCAGCGGATTGGGCATGAAGCTCTCCGCCACCAGGTCCAGGCCCTCGGGCGGCAGGCCCATGATGACGAGATCGGCCTGGTTCTCGGCGAGTGCGCGGATCAGGCCTTCGCGGTTGGTGACGTCGAGACTGACACTGACGTCCGGATGCCGCTTGCGGAACGTCGCCCACAGACGCGGCACGAAATAGTTGGCGGTGCTCGCCACGGTGATGGTCAGGCGTCCGCGCCGGAGGCCCTTCATCTCCTCGAACACCTGCTCGGCCTCGGTCAGCAGCATGGCGATGGAGCGGCTGTAGCGCTGCAGCTCCTGGCCGGCCTCGGTGAGATAGACGCGCTTGCCCACCAGCTCGAACAGCGGCACCCCGGTGGCCTGCTCCAATTGCTTGATCTGCATGGAGACAGCCGGTTGCGTCAGATGCAATTCCTCGGAGGCCTTGGTGAAGCTCAGGTGGCGCGCGACGGCCTCGAAGATCTTGAGCTGACGGAGGGTGAGATTCATGCTGTCTGCCGGGTGGACCGCGGGCGATGGCCGGGCCTGTGCCCGGCGAGTACTTATATCCTAAAAACCCCGTTTCAGCCACGGAAGCACACGGAAGACACTGGATGAAACAGCGGCGCGAAACCCGGCTCCGTACCTGTCAGGTACGGAGCGCGGCCGTGCGACGCGGATCATCTCGTCAATGTATTTCCGTGTGTGTCCGTGGCAAATGCGGCTTTGACGTCAATGATCCGCAGCGACGGCGCCCAGCGCAGCCGTCCGCGGGCGCCCGCTTTACAACATCACCCGCGCACGCCAGAATCGTCGCATCCCGGCGCCGATACCATGCGGTCGGGACAACCTCGAGGATGAGCGGCATCTATGGCAGCGCACGCGCCGGCAGGTCCAGGATCGAACGGCGGATTGGCGTTCTTCCGCGAGTTTCTCAAACATCCCCTCCAGATCGGCTCGGTCATCCCGAGTTCGCGCTTCCTCGAACAACGCGTGCTGAAGGCGGCCGGCATCGGCTCGGCCGGGACGGTCGTCGAACTCGGTTCCGGCACCGGCGGCACCACACGCGCGATCCTGCAGGCGATGCCGCCACACGCGCGCCTGCTGAGCATCGAGATCAATCCGCGCTTCCACCGTCTGGTGAGCGGCATCGGAGACCCGCGGCTCATCGCCCACCTGGGCAGCGCCTGCGACCTGGAGAACATCCTCGCGCATCATGGACTGTGCGCGCCCGACGTGGTGATCTCCGGCATCCCCTTCTCCACCATGAGCCCGCGCCTGGGATCGCAGGTGCTCGCGGCGATCTCCGCTCAGCTCGCGCCCAACGGCCGCTTCGTCGCCTATCAGTGGAGCAACCGCGTCGCCTCCCTGTGCCGCCCCTATCTGGGCCGCGAGCGCATGGCGCTGGAACTGCTCAACATCCCGCCCATGCGGGTCTACCAATGGGAGAAGGCCGTCGCCGCGGCCGAGACCGGCCGCGGGGGTTAACAGGTTGTTGAAAAATGCGCTGAGAGGCGCATCGCTGCGTTGGAAACGAACTCAAAATGCTCATTTACTACGTGTAAACTCCGCTTTTTCGTTCGTTTCCGCCTTGCGCTGCATCCTCTGATCGCATTTTTCAACAACCTGTTAACTCTCGCCCTGCCCGTAGGGAAAGCGCTTGTGGCCATAGCGCACGACCAGCACGGCGAGCGCCAGCACCAGGATGCTGACCGACACCGCGAACATGCGCCAGGCGTCCATGTCCTTCATGTCCAGCACCAGATAGCGCGCCAGCGCCACCATGCCGATATAGAGCGGCATGCGCACCGGCAACTGGCGGGACTGCAGGTACAGCCCGACCATCGCCAGCACCTCGAGATAGATGAACAGCAGCAGGAGATCGGCGAGCTGCACCGCGCGATGCCCGATCATGGTGCCGATCTCCTGGCCGGCGGCGATCACGGTCGCGACCGCGATGACCACGAGCCCCGCCGACTCCACCCAGCGCAGGACCCGCATCCCGCCCCGTGTCATGCGCTCGTCCATCAAGACACTCCGCTTCCGTCGTCGTCGGCCGCCCCCGGGGCATCGCCCTCCACTGCAATATAGTCGATGCTGATGCGATCGCCCGCGATCGGCCGGAACCAGTCGTCGGCGAATGCCCGGTGGGCCGGATGATCACGGTATGCCGGTATCACGGCCTCGCTGGCGAAGCGCACCAGCCAGCAATGCCGGTACTTCGCATCCGGCGTCACGGCCTCGCCGGTGAAGACCCGACGCACGCCGGGTATCGCGCCCAGCACCGCGCGCCCTTCGCGCATGATGTCCGGCACCCGGTCCCGCGCCGCGTCGGTGACGTTGTAGACGATGAGATGCTCGACCTCGCGCCAGGGCCGCGCGGCGGCGAGCACCGCATCCGCCTGCCCCGCCGCGCCCCACAGTTCGATGCAGCGCTCGACCTCGGCGGCGATGGCGGCGCGCACGTCCTGCATCAGTCCCGTGTAGCCGGCGCGCGGCTCGGCCGTGGCCCGCGCGCGCAGGCTGGCGGCGGCGGCATCGGCCAGCGCCGTGTAGTAGTTGATCTTGGCCACGCCGCGTTCGATCAGCGCGCGGAACTGCGCGTCGCCCAGGCCCGTGCCGCCGTGGATCACCAGCGGCATGCCGAGCTGCTCATTGATCGCCGCGAGCCGCTCGAGATCCAGCCGCGGCTCGCCGCGCAGGCGACCGTGCACCGTGCCGACGGACACGGCAAGGAAATCGACGCCGGTCCGCTGCACGTAGTCGGCGGCCTCTCCGGGCGCCGTATAGACGACCTCGCCGGGATGCCGCTCCGCATCCTCGCCCTCGACGCCGGCGACGTAGCCCAGCTCGCCCTCCACCGGCACGTTGCAGCTGCGCGCCATCTCGACCACCGCGCGGGTGGCGGTGATGTTGTCTTGCAGCGGCAGGGTCGAGGTATCGACCATGACGCCGGTGCAGCCGAGGTTGATGGCGCGCACGGCCGACTCCAGGCTCGCGCCGTGATCGAAATGGATCGCCACCGGCACGCGCGCGCGGCGCGCCGCCGCGACGGTCGCGGCCATGGCGAGTTCGAAATCGTAATGCTCGAAATGGGATTCGGCGAGACTCAAAATCACCGGCGCCCGCCGGCGCTCTGCGGCGGCGACGATCGCCTCCAGAAAATCCAGACTTACCAGATCGAAGGCCCCGACGGCGTACGTGTTCCGGTATGCGTGCAACAGCAGGTCGCGCATATCGACCAGAGCCATGATTCACCTCGCATCAATCATGATGTGACCGCTTATGGTGGACCGGCTCCGGCGAGGCGTTGCCTGAGAACGCGCTCCAGATCATCCAGAATGCTGCCCATCACCAGCCCGGCGTGAATATGATACAGATCCAGGCGGCAGACAACCGGCTCGTGGAGCGCGGAGCGCCCGCGGGTGTCGAAACCGTGCCAGGCCAGCACGGGCAAGTCGTTGCGCGCCGCGTCCACGCACAACCAGCCGTCCTCGTCGAGCAACAGGTCCAGGCCCCGATGGCGTGACAACGCCACGCGCAACGGCCGTTGCAGCCGGCGCAGCGCGATGCGCACCTGGTTGTAGCAGGCGGCGTCGACCTGCTTGCTCAGGGTGCGCAGGGGCTGAATGTCGTTCTGCATTCCCATGAGACCCGCCTCCGGCCCCGGTCGGCCGCCTGTCGCCGTTCACGCCCTAGCCGTGCCGTCCTCATCCCCGCCGAACACGCGGCTGGCGCGGATGTCCTCCGCCTCGATGGTGATCAGGTCGAGCTTCCGCAGGCTTTTCCTGCCGCCGGCGAACAGGCGGTTGGCCTGGCGCAGCCGGGCACGGTCGAGGGCATTGCGGATCGAGCGGGCGTTGGCGAAATGGCTTTGCTGCATGCGCAGCGTGATGTATTCGGCGAAGACCTGCTCCGCCGCGTCGCTGAAACGGTAGTTGAGGCGGGCCAGCATCAGCTTGGCGATGACCAGCAGTTCCTCGGGCGAGTAGTCGGGAAAATCCAGATGGTGGGCGATGCGGGAACGCATGCCCGGGTTGCTCTCGAAGAAGCGGTCCATCTTGTCCTTGTAGCCGGCCAGGATCACCACCAGGTCGTCGCGGTTGTTCTCCATCACCTGCAGCAGGATCTCGATGGATTCCTGGCCGTAGTCGCGCTCGTTCTCGGGCTTGTAGAGATAATAGGCCTCGTCGATGAACAGCACCCCACCCATGGCCTTCTTGATGACCTCCTTGGTCTTGGGCGCGGTGTGCCCGATGTACTGGCCGACCAGATCATCGCGTGTCACCGCCACCATATGTCCTTCCCGCACATAACCCAGCCGGTGCAGTATCTCCGCCATGCGCAGCGCAACCGTGGTCTTGCCGGTACCCGGGTTGCCGGTGAAGCACATGTGCAGCGTGGGCGTCTCGGCCGCGAGCTCGAAACGGCGGCGCAGCCGGTCGATCAGCAGCAGGGCCGCGATCTCACGGATGCGCGTCTTCACCGGCCTCAGGCCGACCAGCTCCCGGTCCAGCTTGTCCAGCACCTCCTGGATGTTCGACGCCTTGAACTCCGCCTCCAGATCCAC
>CAYWKV010000172.1:0-6296 GCA_964458835.1 uncultured Gammaproteobacteria bacterium
GGGATGGGGGCGGTACGACCACTCCAGGCCGCGGAGGTTGCGGGCGTCCACGCCCGAGCGCTCGCCGGCGTAGGGCGCATCGGCCTGGAAGGGCGTCAGCCCGGCCTCGGCCAGCACCTCGCCCGTCGCCGACAGGATGGCCGTGCCGAGCACGTTGCCTTCGGCGGTCAGATTGGTGGTCAGAACGCCGAGCGCCAGCCGGTCGTCGGTCAGCAGGGGGTCCAGCGCCGAATGCGCGATCTGGGTGGCGAGGGTGTTGCCGAGCTGGTCGATCTGGCCGCGCAGCACCTGGTTCTGGTGCTGGACGATGACGCCGGCGAGCAGGCCGATGCAGGCCACCATCAGCACCGAAATGGTCAGCGACAGTTTGTAGACGATCGGGATATGGGCCGGATTCAGGCGCTGCAGCAGGGCCTTGACCCGCGCCCAGGCGCCTGGCGCCGGCACGGCTTCTGCCGGGGCATGGTCCGTGGGGACCGCCGGTGCGGGATCGGCCTGTGGATCTGTTGCGGTGCCGTTCATCGTCGTGGTCCTGGAGACTGGAAGCCGGGGCTCATGGGGCTGGCAGCCGGTCTAATGATATGCACGAATCATACCTCAACGCCTTGAAATCCGCCGGCCCGGCCCGCATCCTCTTTCCGGCTGCCCGTCGGGGCACCTTCGGTGCACCGTCGCTGTCTCTCAGTGACCGTTGAATGGCAAAGAGGTTTCACCATCATGAAGCGCATTTTCCTGTTCCTGGCCACCAACCTGGCGATCATCGTGGTGCTGAGCATCACCCTGCGCCTGCTGGGCGTGGAACGCATCCTCGACGCCCAGGGCGCGAATCTCGACCTGAACGCCCTGCTGATTTTCGCGGCGGTGCTGGGTTTCGGCGGTTCGCTGATCTCCCTGGCGATGTCGAAATGGACCGCCAAGCGCATGGTCGGCGCCCGGGTCATCGAGACCCCGCGCACCCCGACGGAACAGTGGCTGGTGGCAACCGTCCGCCGCCAGGCGGAGCAGGCCGGCATCGGCATGCCGGAGGTGGCCATCTACGACGCCCCGGACGTGAACGCCTTCGCCACCGGCGCCTCGCGCAACAACGCGCTGGTGGCGGTCAGCACCGGGTTGCTCAATCGCATGGGCCGCGAGGAAGTGGAGGCCGTGCTCGCCCATGAGGTGAGTCATGTGGCCAACGGCGACATGGTGACCCTGGCCCTCATCCAGGGTGTTGTCAACACCTTCGTGATCTTCCTGTCGCGGGTCATCGGTCATCTGGTCGACCGGGTGGTGTTCAAGACCGAGCGCGGACACGGTCCGGCCTTCTGGGTCACGGCCATCGTCGCCGAGCTGGTGCTGGGCATACTGGCCAGCATCATCGTCATGTGGTTCTCGCGCCAGCGCGAGTTCCGTGCCGACGCCGGTGGCGCCCGCCTGGCCGGCCGCCCGCACATGATCGCCGCCCTGGAGCGCCTGCAGCAGACCGCCGGCCAGCCGCACCTGCCGGATCAGATGGCCGCCTTCGGCATCTCCGGCGGCATCGGCCACGGCCTCAAGCGCCTGTTCATGAGCCACCCGCCCCTCGAGGAGCGCATCGCCGCCCTGCGGGCGGGGTGAAACGGGTCACCGAGTTCACGTTTACCGCGAAGGACGCGAAGGAAAGCCGAAACCCTATCAGCCACGAAATCCACGAAACCCACGAACGTTGATTAGATGGGTTCGCAAAAAAATTTCGTGGATTTCGTGGGTTTCGTGGCCATGACATGTTTTCCTTCGCACGCCTTCGGCGCCTTCGTGTTGAAAGCCCTTTTCCTCCGGCGGACAGGCGCGGTCGGAGCGGTTAGAATAGCCGGCTTTCGCAACCCAGCCGTGAGTTGAGCCATGCCGACCCTGATCCGCCCCTTCGCCGCGCTGCGCCCGGTCACCGGCCGTGCCGCCGATGTCGTCGCGCCGCCCTACGATGTCCTCAACAGCGCCGAGGCGCGCGAGCGGGCCCGGGGCAAGCCGTGGAGCTTCCTGCACATCTCCAAGCCGGAGATCGACCTGCCGGAGGGCATCGATCCCTACGCCCCGGCGGTGTACGCGAAGGCGGCGGAGAACCTCGCAGCCATGCGCCGCGAGGGCGTGCTGGTGCAGGACGAGCGGCCGTACTACTACGTCTATCAGCTGCAGATGGGCGAGCACGTCCAGACCGGCCTGGTGGCGGCCGCCTCGGTCGCGGACTACGACACCAACCGCATCCGCAAGCACGAGTTCACGCGCCCGGACAAGGAGGACGACCGCGTGCGCCAGATCGACGCGCTGAACGCGCAGACCGGGCCGGTGCTGCTCGCCTACCGTTCGGATCCCGCGGTCGACGGCCTGCTGGCCGGCGTCGCCGCCGCGGCCCCGGAAGTGGAGGTCACGGCCGACGACGGCATCGTGCACCGGCTGTGGGTGATCCGCGACGCGGCATTGCTCGACGAGATCACACGGCGCTTCGATGCCATGCCCAACCTCTATATCGCCGATGGCCACCATCGCTCGGCGTCGGCCTCGCGCATCGCCGCCGCGCGCCGCGCCGCGAATCCGCACCACACCGGCGAGGAGCCGTACGACTATTTCCTCGCCGTGATCTTCCCGCATGCGCAGATGCGCATCTTCGACTACAACCGCGTGGTCAGGGACCTGAACGGCCGTACGCCCGAGGCCTTCCTGGCCGAGGTGGGCAAGGCCTTTGCCGTCGAGCCCAGCACCGGGCAGGCGCGGCCGGCGCAGTGCGGCGAGTTCGGCATGTATCTCGGTGGCCGGTGGTACCGGCTGCGCATACGTCCCGGGCTCATCCCCGCCGATCCGGTTGCGCGCCTGGACGTCAGCCTGTTGCAGGACAACCTGTTGCGGCCGCTGCTGGGCATCGAGGATCCGCGGCGCGACGCGCGCATCGACTTCGTCGGCGGCATCCGCGGGTTGGGCGGTCTGGAGAAGCGCGTCGACAGCGGCGAGATGCAGGTCGCCTTCGCGCTGTTCGCGACGCCGATGCAGGATCTGATGGCGGTCGCCGACGCCGGTGAGGTCATGCCGCCGAAGTCGACCTGGTTCGAGCCCAAGCTCGCCGACGGCCTGGCCTCGCACCTGCTCGACTGACCGGGTCGCTCAGAGCGAGCCTTCCGAGAAGTCGTAGGTGAGACCCTCGGAGGGTTCCTGCAGGAAGTTGCCCTGGATGTACTGCACACCGTACTGGAACAGCACGGTGAGGCTGGTGGGATCTTCGACGAATTCGGCGATGCACACCTTGTTCATGGAGCGCGCCATCTCGATGATCGACTTCACCATCGCCTGGTGGCTGTCGTCGCGCATGAGATTGTGGATGAACTTGCCGTCGATCTTCAGATAGTCGACGGCCAGGTGCTTGAGCAGCTGGAATGAATTCGGGCTGCTGCCGAAGTGTTCCAGTGAGGTCTTGCAGTGCAGGGCGCCGACGGCGGTGACGAAGGCCTTGGCGCTCTTGAGGTGCTTGCAGGCGTCGGCCTCGGCGATCTCCAGCACGATGGCGTCGCTGGACAGGCGCGTGGCCTTGAGCCGCTCGTTGATCCACAGCGGCAGATCGTGATCGTCCAGAGTCGGTCCGGCGATCTTGATGAAGAAGACTGTGTCGGCGCCACCGCGACGGCGTTCGGCGAGCACTTCGATCGCCTTTGCCAGCACCCAGCGGTCGATCGCCGCGATCTGGCCGGTCTGGATCGCCACCGGCAGGAACTGCCCCGGCCGGATATCCTCGCCTTCGCTGTCGCGCATGCGCAGCAGCACTTCGTATTTCTCGCTGATCTCGCCCTGCAGGCTGACGATGGGCTGATAGACCAGATGGAAGCGGTCTTCGGCCAGTGCCTCCTGGATGAGGTTGCTCCAGGCCTGCTCGCGCTCTTTGCCGACCTGCTCGTCCGCCACCGGGTTGTGCAGGTGTACCCGGTTGCCGCCCGAGGAACGCGCCACCTCGCAGGCCAGGTCGGCGCGTGACAGGATCTCCTGCGCGTCCGGCGAGCTTTCGGTGATCAGGCTGATGCCGATGCTGGAGGTGATGGTGACGCTGCGGCCCTCGACATCGACGATGTGCTCCTCGATGGTGTGGCGTAGCGTTTCCGCCAGGGCCTGGCCCGCGGCGGCCTCGGCCGGCGCCAGCAGGACGGTGAAGGAATTGTCACCGAAGCGGGCCGCGATGCCCTGCTCGCCGACGTGCTGGCGGACGAGGTTGGCGGCATCGCTGACGACCAGATCGGCGCTGCCCAGGCCGACCGATTCCTTGACGGTCTTGAAGTTGTCGAGCAGCACATAGAGCAGGCAGCCCGCGCCGGAGCCGGCGCGGGCGTTGCCCACCGCGATTTCCAGCTCCTCCATGAAATACTGACGGTTGTACAGGCCGGTGAGGACGTCCTGCTTGCTGAGGAACTTGAGCTTGCGCTCCAGCTCCTTGTCTCCCAGGGCCTGATCGCGGATCACGATCTGGGTGCAGGGCTCGCCCTCGATGGATGCGGGCGTGAACTCCATGCGCGCATTGAAGCTGCCCTTGGCGTTGACGCACTTGACTTCGAGCCGCTGTTCGGAATTTTCCTCCTTCGCGTAGGTGCGCAGGAATTCCTTGAAGGCCCCGTGGTCCTCCGCTGCGACCATGTCCATGATCGGCGTGCCTTCGATCTCCTCGAGGTCGTCGAAACCGAACATCTCCAGATACGAGCGGTTGGCGTAGATGTGCATGCCGTCGTGCACGTAGGCGATGGCGTCGCGGGAGCTGTCCAGCAGGGCGCGGCAGCGGCGTTCGCTCTCCTGATAGCCGCTGCGGTGGAAGGCGAGTTCGCGGCGCATCTCCAGATTCTTCCGCTCGCGCGCCACCACCAGCTGCAGATGGTCGGGGTGGTCGAAGGAGACCAGGTCCGCGGCCCCGGCGCGCAGGGCTTCGATGACGTGCCGCTCGTCGGCCGTCGCGCCGATGGCGATGACGGGAATCTCGAGTCTGCGGCCGCGCAGAACGCCGACGACGTCGTCCAGTCCGAGCCCTTCCAGGCCCTGCGAGCACAGGACCATGTCCGGCAGCTGCTGCTCCAGTGCCTGCTCCAGGTCCTCCTGGTCCTCCGCGTACATGAAGCGCACCGCCTGGCCGGCGTTGCGCAGCACGTTGGCGATGGCTTCCGCGTCGTTCTGGGTTTCCTCGGCGATGATCAGGCGCAGCACCTGTTGTTCCTTGTTCACTGCCTTTCTCCGTAGGCTGCCCCGGGATCCCAGGCGGGCATGGGGCCTTGGGAAGTACTCCGACGTATCGGCGCACGCACAGGGAACTGAACTGCCGGCGGGCACGGACACGCGGCCTGTTTGTACAGGAATCCGCAGCGGTTTTCCATGCTCCGGAATCCTGCTAGCATCGAAGCCGAAGGCCGGTGCGACGCACGAGCGTCGCGGCGGAGACCCGGTCCCGCCGATGCGGGCCGCCATCAACTGGAGTCAGCCATGCAAGAGGTCATTGTCAGGGCGGAAGTTCCCGAAGACGTCAGGGCGATCGATGTGGTGAACCTCAGTGCCTTCCAGGGTGAGGAGGAGGCCCGTCTGGTCAGCGCGATCCGTCGCTCGGGGGATTTCGTGCCGGATCTGTCCCTGGTCGCGGAACTCAACGGCCGCATCGTCGGCCATCTGCTGTTGTCGAAGGTCAAGCTGCAACGCGGTGGCGAGAGCCGCGTGGTGCTGGCGCTGGGGCCGATGTCCGTGGTTCCCTCGCAATCGCACCGCGGCATCGGTTCGGAGCTGATCCAGGCCGCCGTCCGGCGGGCCCGGGACATGCGCTACCCGGCGATCGTGGTGGCGGGACAGCCGGACTACTACCAGCGCTTCGATTTCAAGCCGGCGTCGACCTGGGGGCTGGCCACGAATCTGCGCTTGCCGGAAGATGCCCTGACGGCGATGGAGCTGGTTCCCGGCGCCTTGAACGGCGGCGGGAAAGTCGTCTATCCGGACGTCTTCGCGGAGATCTTCTAGTCGGACCCACTGCTGTCCCATTGCTTTTACCGCGAAAACAGGTGTTTCAGCCACGGAAGCACACGGAAAAACCCGGATCGGATCATTTGGTTTCACATGGCGGCCCACGTTACCCGCCGCATGCCGAGCCGGCATCTCGCGAGACGGCTTTATTTCAGTGTCTTCCGTGTGCTTCCGTGGCAAATTCGGTTTTTGGGTTTATGGGACAGCAGTGAGTCGGACGCGTCTTGCGTACATGGACGCAGTGACGGGTAAATCCTAGGGAACCTCTGATTTATTCGTCATTGCGAGGAGCGTAGCGACGCGGCAATCTCCAA
>CAYWKV010000173.1:0-6294 GCA_964458835.1 uncultured Gammaproteobacteria bacterium
GGGGTGGACGGGGCCATCCATCGCGCCGCGGGGCCGCGGCTGCGGGAATACAACCGCAGTCACGGCGGCTGCCTGACCGGCGAGGCGCGGCTGTCGCCGGGCTTCGACCTGCCGGCGAAGTGGGTGATCTCCACCGTCGGACCGGTCTGGCGCGGCGGCGAGGAGGGCGAACCGGAACTGCTCGAGTCCTGCTACCGCAGCAGCTTCGAACTGGCCCTCGAGACTGGCGTGCGCAGCATCGCATTCCCCGCCATCAGCGCCGGTGTCTACGGCTACCCCAAGGAGGCCGCGACCCGCATCGCCGTGGCGATCATGCGCGAATATGAAGACCGCTTCGACGGGATCGTCGCCTGCTGCTTCAGCGCGGCGGATGCGGAGCTGTACCGCCGCGAACTGCGACAGGACTGACCTCGCCGGCTCAGTCCTGGTATTCGAACAGCTTCACCACGCGCTGCACCCCACCGACGCCGCTGGCGGTGCGGGCCGCGGCATCGGCCTCGGGGCGTGTCAGCAGGCCCATCAGGAACACTGTGCCGTTCTCGGTCACGACCTTCACCCGGGTCGGATCGAAGTCCTCCATGCCTTTGATGCTGAACAGCGCCGTCTTCACCCGCGCGGTGATGAGGGTATCGCTGCTGCGGGTCATCACCGAACTCGGTGCGGCCACCAGCACCTCGTTGTGTACACGGCGGACCTTCTCGACGTTCGCCACCAGCGTCCCGGCGCGCTGCCGCAGTGCCTCGCTCGGGGCCTCGCCGCTGAGCAGGACGATCATGTTGAAGCTGGTGACGTTGAGGTGCGCCTGAGCCCGTAGATCAGAATCGTCGCGCAGGGCGGCCTTGGCCTTCAGCTCGATGGTCTGGTCTTCGATGAACGTCCCGGCCGTGCGCCGGTCGTGCGCCACGGTGACGCCGGTGGCCGCGCCCCCGATGACCACGGGCGCGCAGCCCTGCACCGGGCCGAGTACGGCTGCCGCGAGCATGAGGGCGAATGGGCGGTGCATGGGCTAGTCCTCCTGTCCCAAGAGTTGGTGATCGATCAGATCGCACAGGCAGTGGATGATGAGGATGTGTACCTCCTGGATGCGCGCCGTGGACATCGAAGGCACGCGGATCTCCACGTCCTGATTGACCAGCAGGTCGGAGATCAGTCCGCCATCGCGGCCCGTCAGGGCGACGACGACCATCTCGCGGGCGTGTGCGGCGCGGATCGCGCTGACGATATTCGGTGAGTTGCCGCTGGTCGACAGCGCGAGCAGCACGTCGCCGGGCTGTCCGAGCGCGCGCACCTGCTTGGCGAAGATGTCCTCGAACTGATAATCGTTGGCGATGGACGTGAGGGTGGAGCTGTCCGTCGTCAGGGCGATGGCCGGCAGGCCGGGACGTTCCATCTCGAAGCGGTTGAGCATCTCCGAGGAGAAGTGCTGGGCGTCGGCCGCGGAACCACCGTTGCCGCAGGCCAGTACCTTGCGTTCGTTGAGCAGGGCGCGGGTGACGACCTCGGCGGCGTGGGCGATACCGGGGGCGACGGCGTCGAGCGCCTGCTGCTTGGTCTGAATGCTGTCGTTGAAGTGCTGGGCGATGCGTGCGAGCAGGTCCATGGTGTCTCGAAGGCGTCTCGGGCCGGATGAAGGTCAGTGGCGTTTCAGGGTCCGGCGTCGAAGGCGTTGCGGACCCAGTCGATCCGCAGCCCCTCGGGCGCAGGCGCCAGCGCGACGACATCGAAGCGGGCCGCCCGACGCGCGGCCTGCGGGTGTCGCTGCAGATAATCCATGGCGCAGCGCACGATGCGTTGCTGCTTGCGCCGGTCTACCGATTCCAGTCCGGAACCGTAGTGCGGCTGGCGGCGATATCGTACCTCAACGAACACCAGGTTGTCTGTGTCCTGCATGATGAGGTCTATTTCGCCGCGGCGGCAGCGGTAATTGCGTGCGATCAGGCGCAGGCCGCGTGCCAGCAGATAGCTGCAGGCGGCCTCTTCAGCGTGCCGGCCCCGCGTCGATGTGCGTGCCCCCGGAAGGGGCGGAGATGCCGTCGGTTTCCGCATCGGGATAGTCGTCCATGTCGTCCTGCAGAATGTCCATGCCGTCGGGTGGTTCCATGACGGGCACCGCCGGGGGCAGCGGCTCCGGCCGCCCGTTCCTGAACTGCGCCCACCGCAGGTCGCGGTGCACCTGGCGCTGCGGGTCCAGATAGAGATCGCCGGTCACGCCCGGATGGCGGGCGAAGGTGCCGGCGCCGAGGCCTTGCAGATAGGGCGTGAGCTGGTAGGCGTCTATGCCCATGGCGTACAGGCGCGAATATTGCCGCGCGCGGTCCGGCCACAACTGGTCGAGCGCGGTGCGCAGATCCGCGGCCGGATGCTCGGTCTGCAGCGTCCAGGGCATGTCGCAGAAGCGCACACCGTCCAGGTCGCGGTCGAAGTCCGGACTGACGACGCCGCTGAAGATCTGCGAGGTCGCGTAGACCGGCAGCCGCGAGGCGCGGTGGAAACGCAGCAGCGGCCGCAGCAGCCGGCCCTGCTGCGGATAGGCGATCATGAAAACGAAGTCGGCGTCCTGGCGGCGGCGCGGTTCGAACTCCGGTTGCCGGCCGAGCAGGCGGGTCAGCGTCTGCCGGCGCTGCTCGCTGGCGTCGATGTTGAGCAGGGCACGGATCATGTTGGAATAGACGCGCTGATCGCTGCCGTAGGCCTGGCCATCCAGTACGGTGCCGCCCAGCTCCCGCCAGCGCGTAACGAAGGCCTGGTGGACACGCTCGCCCCACGCACCTTCGGGATACAGGGCCAGCGCGCGGCGGTGGCCGTCCTGCCAGGCGCGGTCGGCGGCAGCGCGGGCCTCGTCTTCCGGCGTGAGACCGAATTGGTAGAGCTGCGCCGGCGGCTGCCCGACGTCGCCGACGGTGTTCAGGGCCAGTACCGGGGTGGCGAGGCTGCCGGCACGCGCCAGTTCGGCGACCGCCTCTTTCGTCAGCGGACCGAGCACGAGCTCCGCGCCGTCGGCCACGGCACGCTGATAGATGCCCCAGACCTGTGTGCTGCCGGCGCCGGTGTCATAGAAGCGCAGATCGACGCGTGCGCGGTCCGGTGCCTGATAGTAGGCGGCGAGTAGGCCGTCGCGCAGCGCGACACCGGCCTCGGCGAGCGTGCCAGTCAGCGGCAGCAGCACGGCGATGCGCCCCGGCTGGACGACCGCTTCCAGGACCGCTCCGCGCATGCGGTCGATGAATTCCGCCGTGGCCGGATGGCCGGGGTAGCGCGCATGCCAGGCGGCGAGCGCCGCCTCCAGCCGCTCGGGATCGTCGCGTGCGCCGCGCAGCGTCTCCACCAATTCCATCCAGCCGCTGAGCACGTCCGGCGGCGGCGCGGTGCGCAGGCCGGCGAGCACCGCATCCGGCAGCTGCGACAGCACGCGCCAGATCGCCTCCTGGTTGGCCACGCGCTCCTCCGGCGGCAGCAGGCCATCGAGCCAGACGTGTTCGCGCGCGCTTTCCAGGGCATTGCCCGCAGCCGCGTAGGCCGCGGCACGCGTGCGGTGAAAATCCGCCCGGTAGGCGTCCGGCACCTGGAGATCGATCGCCGCGAGGCGCAGCAACGCGCCCTGGGCGTCGCCGCGCGCGATCTGCACGGCTGCCTGCGCGAGCGTCAGGCGGGTAACATAGGCGGGGTCGCCGCCCGCGGGCAGTTGCGCCAGCAGCGGCTCCGCCTCGTCGACGTGCGGGCCGCGCAGCAAGGCTTCGGCGGCGGCCAGCCGCAGTTCGTCGCGGCGCGGCGGCGTGGCCAGTTCGGCCGCGGCCAGCAGCCGTCGGGCGGCGGTCCGATAGTCGCCGGCTTCGAGCAGGCGTTCGACCTCGGCGTCCGGCGCGGCCGGGGCGGCGCTATCCGGGCGTTTGGCGGGCGGTGTGCAGGCGGCGAGCAGCAGGATCAGCAGACCGATGGCGAGGGCCCGTGCGGGATGGCGGCGGGTGGGCGGCGGTGTGGTGATCGTCGGCACGGGTGTCGGGCTGCGGTTGAGTGGCGCCCATTGTAACGCGTCTGCGGATGAAGCTGAAAAACTCATTTCAGCCACGGAAGCACCCGGAAGCACCCGGAATGGAAAACCCGCCGCATTCTCACCATCCGGGTTTTTCCGTGTGTTTCCGTGGCAGATGCGGTTTTCTGGATGAATCGACGAGAGGAGGGCGGCCGTGACCGCAACCGGAACGCTGTACGTGGTCGCGACCCCCATCGGCAATCGCGCCGACATCACCCGGCGCGCCCTCGAGGTGCTGGCCACGGTGGATCGTATCCTCGCCGAAGACACGCGCCACAGCGGCGCGCTCCTCGCGGCGCTGGGCATCGCCACGCCGTTGCTGTCCCTGCATGAACACAACGAGGCCGCGCAGACCGAGGCCGTCGTCGGACGCCTGCGCGCCGGCGAAAATCTCGCCCTGATCAGCGATGCCGGCACGCCGCTGATCAGCGACCCCGGCTTCCGGGTGGTGCGTGCCGCCCGTCAGGCGGGCCTTCCCGTGGTGCCGGTACCCGGGGCCAGTGCCCTGATCGCCGCGCTGTCGGCGGCGGGGTTGCCCACCGACCGTTTCGTCTTCGAGGGCTTCCTGCCGGCGAAGGCGCCGGCGCGCCGCGCGCGGCTGCAGGAACTCGCCGCCGAGACGCGCACGCTGGTGTTCTACGAATCCAGCCATCGCATCCAGGACTGCATCGACGATCTCGCAGGGATCTTTGGGGCCGGGCGCCAGGCCGTGATCGCCCGTGAGCTGACCAAGGCCTTCGAGCAGATCCACGGTGGTCCGCTGGCGGAGCTGCGCACCTGGCTCGCCGCTGATCCGAACCGCAGCCGCGGCGAATTCGTCGTCCTGGCGCAGGGCGCGGAACCACTGCCCGACAGCGACGTCCCGCCCGAGGCGCAGCGCGTGCTCGCCGTCCTCCTGCGCGAGTTGCCGGTCAAACAGGCCGCGGCGCTCGCCGCCGAGATCACCGGCGCGCGCCGCAACGCTTTATATCAGTGGGCGCTGGAGCACGCGAAGCGTTCATCGAAAGACTGAAACGCAACGACGCGGAAGGCGTGCGAAGGGACCCCAGAACATGGATGGCCACGAAATCCACGAAACCCACGAAAGGCTATGAGGGTGTCGCAGCAATATCCTGCTTTCGTGGATTTCGTGGGTTTCGTGGCTAAGACGGTTTTTCTTCGCGCGCCTTCGTGTTGACGGGTTTAACGGGGCCCGGCGCGGTGCCGCGCCAGGGCCCAGGCGACGTGCTCGCGCACGAGCGCGGACGGATCGTCGCGGCGCGCCTCGAGGGCGGCGACGGTGGTCGGCGTCGTCGGCGCGTTGCCGAGCGCGACGGCGATGTTGCGCAGCCAGGATGCGTGGCCGATGCGGCGGATGGCGCTGCCGGCGGTGCGGTCCAGGAATTCGTTTTCGCTCCAGCCGAACAGCTCCGTGAGTGTCGCCGCATCGAGGGCGTGCCGCGGCGCGAAGTCGGCTTCGCGCGTGCGCGTGGCGAAGCGGTTCCAGGGGCACGCCAGCTGGCAGTCGTCACAGCCGTAGATGCGGTTGCCCATCTGCGGGCGCAGTGCCTCGGGGATCGGTCCGTGCAGTTCGATGGTCAGGTAGGAAATGCACAGCCGTGCGTCCAGCTGGTAGGGTGCGACGATGGCACCGGTCGGGCAGGCGTCGATGCAGGCATGGCAGGTTCCGCAGTGGTTGGCGCCGGGCGGGTCGACCGGCAGCGGCAGGTCGGTGTACAGCTCGCCGAGGAAGAACCAGGAGCCGCTATGCCGGTCGATCAGGTTGGTATGCTTGCCGATCCAGCCCAGCCCTGCCTGCTGCGCGAGGGCCTTTTCCAGCACCGGCGCGCTGTCGGTGAACGCGCGATAGCCGAACGGCCCGACGTCGGCGCTGATGCGGTCCGCGAGACGCTGCAGGCGCTGGCGCATCAGCTTGTGATAATCGCGGCCGAGCGCATAGCGCGAGACGTAGCCCCGCGCCGGATCGTCCAGCACCCGTTCGGCGGTCCGCGACTGCGGCGGCCAGTAGTTCATGCGCAGACTGATGATGCGTACCGTCCCCGGCACGAGTTCCGCCGGGCGGCTGCGGCGCGTGCCGTGGCGCCGCATGTACTCCATCTCGCCATGGCGCTCCATGCCCAGCCAGCGCAACAGGTGCGCCTCGTCGGCGGACAGGTCCGTGCCGCCGATGCCGACGGCATCGAAGCCGAGCGCCCTTCCCCAATCCTTGATGCGCCGGGCGAGGGCGGGGTAATCGACGGTGGACGGCATGGCGGCGGGAGGGC
>CAYWKV010000174.1:0-6224 GCA_964458835.1 uncultured Gammaproteobacteria bacterium
CGCCGGGCGGGGCCGGCGCGGGCCGGCCGGGGGGGGGTGCGGTCCGGCGCCGGCAGCGGCAAGACCCGGGTGCTGGTGCACCGCATCGCCTGGCTGATCCAGGTCGAGCGGGTCTCGCCCTACGGCATCCTGGCGGTGACCTTCACCAACAAGGCCGCCAGCGAGATGCGCCACCGCACCGAACAGCTCCTCGGCATGCCCGCGGGCGGGATGTGGGTGGGCACCTTCCACGGCCTGGCGCACCGGCTGCTGCGCGCGCACTGGCGCGAGGCGAACCTGCCGCAGACCTTCCAGATCCTGGATTCGGACGACCAGCTGCGCGTGGTCAAGCGCGTGATGCGCGCGCTGGAGCTGGACGAGTCGCGCTGGCCGCCCAAGCAGCTGCAGTGGTTCATCAACGGCAGGAAGGAGGAAGGCCTGCGCCCGCAGCACATCGAGCACGGCGACGATCCGTACCTGAAGCAGCAGCTCCGCGCCTACGAGGCCTATGAGGAGCTGTGCCAGCGCAGCGGTCTGGTGGACTTCGCCGAGATCCTGCTGCGCGCGCACGAGCTGTGGCTGAAGAACCCGGACCTGCTGCGCCATTATCAGCAGCGCTTTCAGCACGTGCTGGTCGACGAGTTCCAGGACACCAACGGCATCCAGTACGCCTGGCTGCGCCTGCTGGCCGGCGGCCACGGCAATATCTTCGCCGTCGGCGACGACGATCAGTCCATCTATGGCTGGCGCGGCGCGCGCATCGAGAACATCCAGCGCTTCGCCGAGGATTTCCCCGGCACGCAGGTCATCCGCCTGGAGCAGAACTACCGTTCCACCGCGACCATCCTCGCCGCCGCCAACGCGCTCATCGCCCACAACCAGGGGCGCATGGGCAAGAATCTGTGGACCGATGGCGCGGACGGCGCGCCGATCCAGCTGTACACGGCCTACAACGAATACGACGAGGCGCGCTTCGTCGTCGACCGCATCGCCCGCCACGTCGAGCGCGGCCGTGCCCGCGCCGAGTGCGCCATCCTCTACCGCTCCAATGCCCAGTCGCGCATCTTCGAGGAGCAGCTCATCCAGCGCGGCATTCCCTACCGCGTCTACGGCGGCCTGCGTTTCTTCGAACGCGCCGAGATCAAGGACGCGCTCGGCTACCTGCGCCTGGCCGCGAACCGCAGCGACGACGCCTCCTTCGAGCGTGTCGTCAACCAGCCGCCGCGCGGTATCGGCGAACGCACTGTCGCGACGGTGCGCGAGTATGCAAAACAGTTCGCCATCCCCCTGACGGCCGCCGCGCAGCGCGTCGTCGACGACAAGGCCCTGCCGGCGCGCGCGGTCAATGCGCTGGCAGAGTTCCTCAAACTCGTCGATGAACTGGCCGTCGGCATCCAGGGCCTGGAGCTGCACGAGCAGGTCGAGCAGGCCATCCAGGCCGGCGGTCTGGTCGAGCACTATCGCAAGGAGAAGGGCGAGCGCGGCCAGGCACGCATCGAGAACCTCGAGGAACTGGTCAGCGCCGCGCGCCAGTGGGAGCCGGAGGACGTCGAAAGCGAAATCGAGATGGACCCGCTGTCGGCCTTCCTGACCCATGCCGCGCTGGAGGCCGGCGAGGGCCAGGCGGATGCCTGGGAGGACTGCGTGCAGCTGATGACGCTGCACTCGGCCAAGGGTCTGGAGTTCCCGCTGGTGTTCCTGGTCGGGCTGGAGGAAGGGCTGTTCCCGCACCAGATGTCGGCGGAGGAGCCCGGCCGCCTCGAGGAGGAGCGTCGCCTCTGCTACGTCGGCATCACCCGCGCGCGCCACGAACTGGTGGTCAGCTGCGCCGAGCGCCGGCGGCTGCACGGCAGCGAATCCTATGCGCTGCCGTCGCGCTTTCTGCGCGAGATTCCCGGACATCTGATCGAAGAGGTGCGGCCGCAGGTGCAGGTATCGCGTCCGCTGTATGCCGCCGAGCCACGCGGCCGGGCGGCGGTGCCGGCGGAACCGGCCGGTGCGCTGCAATTGGGGCAGCGCGTGCGTCACGCCAAGTTCGGCGAAGGCGTGGTGCTCAACTACGAAGGCCAGGGCTCGCACGCGCGCGTGCAGGTGAACTTCATGGAGGCGGGTGCCAAGTGGCTGGTGCTGGCGTACGCGAATCTGGAGACGGTGTGAAATGAGAAGGCCCCTCGGGAGGGGCCTTCGACTGGTGTCGTTACAAGATCTCTGCGTCGCTGTATTGGAAATGCATCAGTCAGCGCTTCCTTAGAACTTCAGCACTGCGCTGATGGACAGCAGGTCGGCATCCTCGTCGTCGATGTCGAAGCGTTCCCACTCGCCGCGCACACCGACCTGGCTGCTGAACATGTATTCCGCGCCGAGTCCGTAGGTCAGGTCGTTGCCGTCGTCGTCCACGCCCGAGGCGACGCCGCCGCCTTCCGCATCCCAGGAGATGAAGCCGACCTTGCCGAAGATGCCGAAGGCCTCGTTCAGGGGCTGGGTCAACTTCAGATTGACGGCGATGCCGTCGACCTCCGCCGTTGCCGTGCCGCCGGCGACGGACGCGCTCACTTCGCCGAGATCGACCCAGGCCGCTTCGACCGCGAGGTTCTCGCTGAAGTCGTAGCCGCCGAACACCTTCCAGCCGGTGTCCTCGTCGTCGCAGGACGTGAGGCCGGCGCCGAGATCACCGCACACGTCGTAGCTGGCCTGGCCGACGCCGGCGCCGACGTACAGTCCGTTGGCGGCCAGCGCACTGCCCGCCGCTCCAAAACCCAGCGCCGCGGCCAGTGCCGTGAGAGTCAGTCTTTTCATGTCCGTTGCTCCTTTACGCAAGTTTGCCGTCCAGTGGGTGCTGCGCCCCGAGGCGCGCAGCGGCGAACATACTAGCGCCGCGCGCGCGGGAGGCACAATCGCCGGCGGCCGAACTGTGCGTGGGTTCTCGCTGCGGAAAACGTTGCGGAATTGCGACGGCCGGGGTCAGTGTTCGCCGCGGGCCTTGGCGTCGCCCTTGAGGGGCGTCACGTTGCTGCCGGCGGCCGCACGGGTCAGAACGGCGACGCCCTGCGTGAGACCCGAGGTGAGACTGGGTGTGAGGTTGATCAGCGCCTCGCGCGGCTTGCCGATGAAATTGCCCTGGGCGAAGTCGACGCCGTATTCCTTCAGCAGCGCGAGCGTTTCGGCGCTCTCCACGTACTCGGCGATCGTGACCTTGCCGAGCGCGTGGGCGACTTGGTTCATGGACTGCACCATGGCCTGGTCGACGCTGGCCTGGGCCATGCCCTGCACGAAGGAGCCGTCGATCTTGAGCTTGTCGACCGGCAGGTGCTTCAGATAGGTGAAGGAGCTGAAGCCGGAGCCGAAATCGTCCAGCGCAAACTGGCAGCCGATGTCCTTGAGCGCGCCGATGAAGCGGGTGGCGGCGCCGAGGTTGGCGATGGCCGCGGTCTCGGTGATCTCGAACGTCAGCAGCGCCGGGTCCAGGCCGGTCTCCTTCAGCAGGCGCTGGATGGTGGGCAGCAGTGCGCCATCCTCGAAGGCCTTGCCGGACAGATTGATGGAGAAGCGCACCTGGGTGCCCTGTTCGCGCAGATGGGCCAGCTGGCGGATGGCGCGCTGCACGATCCAGCGGTCGACGTTGTGGATCAGGCCGAAGCGCTCGGCGGCGGGCATGAAGCCGCCGGGCAGGATCACCTCGCCGTCGGCGCACACCATGCGCACCAGCACCTCGTAATCCTGCACCTCGCCGCTGGCGACCGCCATGATCGGCTGGTAGACCAGCTGGAAGCGGTCGTGCTCGAGCATCTCGCGCACCCGCGCCGCCCAGCCCATGTCCTCGGCCATGCCGGCCTTGTCGCGGTCCTCGGGGTTGTAGAGGTGCACGCGGTTGCGGCCCTGCGCCTTGGCCATGTTGCAGGCGAGGTCGGCGTGCGACAGCACCTCGTCAGCGGACGTCTCGGAGGCATCGATGGCCGCCGCACCGATGCTCGACGTGACGTTGAAGCTCTTGTTGTCGTAGAAGAACTTGTAGTCCTCGAACAGCAGCCGGAAATTCTCGGCGACCTTCGGGATATCCTGTGCCCGGACGTTGTAGATCAGCAGCGTGAACTCGTCGCCGCCGAAGCGCGCCAGCAGATCCCCCTCGCGCACGTGCGAGGATACCAGCAGGCTGATCTCGATCAGGAGCTGGTCACCGGCTGCATGGCCGAGGGTGTCGTTGATGTACTTGAACTGGTCGAGATCGATGTAGAACAGCGCGCAGTCGGCGCCGCTGCGCCCGACGCGTGCGACCGTGCGCTCGAGTTCCTGCTGGAAGTAGTGGCGGTTGAACAGGCCGGTGAGCGAATCGTGTTCCGCCTGGTAGGCGAGCTGCTTCTGAAAGGCCTTCTGTTCGGTGACGTCGCGCGCCGTGCCGCTGACGTGCAGGACATTGCCGGCGGCGTCCTGATGGGCCTTGGCGCTGAAGCTCAGGTGCCGGTAATGGCCCTGATTGTCCAGATGCACGGTCTCGTACTGCACCAGCTCCTGCCCGGTGAGGATCGCCTGAAAGGCCTGGGCGTCTTTTTCGGCGTGGCTGGGCGCGCAGAATTCCTGGATGTGCCGGCCGATCATGGCCTGCTGCGGGCGGCCGTAGATGGACTGGCAGGCGCCGTTCAGGTAGGTCCAGTGGCCGTCGGCATCGGTGCTCCAGACCAGATCGTGCGCGGTCTCGACCAGGTCGCGGTAGCGCGCCTCGGCCTTGATCATCTTGTCCTCGGCCTGTTTGCGCTGGGTGATGTCGGCGACCAGGCAGGTGTACATGGGATTGCCGCTGATGCGCATCTCGCTGACGCGCACCGAAACCTGCAGCGGCCGGCCGCTACGGTGCTGTGCCGCGATCTCGAGTTCGCCGGCGTCGACCTTCGGCAGCCCGTCGACATTCAACAGCTCCGGCAGCAGCCAGGCCAGCGGCTTGCCGCGGATGTCCACCGCGGCGAAGCCGAACAGGCGTTCGGCGGCGGCGTTGAAGGTGTCGACCGTGCCGTGCTCGTCGACCACGATGATGCCCTCGGCGGCGTGGTCGACCACCGCGCGCATGTGCGATTCCTGATCGCCCAGGCGGCGGAACAGCCGGCCCAGCGTCTGGGTGAGATAGCCGATCTCATCCGTGGACCGGGGCCGCAGGTGCGCGAGCTCGGTACGCGTGGAGGCGCCGCTGCGCGTCAGCATCTCCTGCACCGGCCGCAGCGACTGCGCCATGCTGCGGGTGGCGAGCCAGGTCACCAGGCCGGTGACCAGCGCGACCGCACCCCACAGCCCGGCGAGTTCGACGTCCAGGCCGCCGCCGTGCAGCCAGTGGTACTGCATGAGCGCGGAGTAGGACAGCAGCGGCAGCAGGCCGCCCAGCAGCACGATCTTGGATTTGAGGCTGACCTGCACCTGCTGCAGGCCCATGTGGGCGACCAGTTCGCCGAGCAGGTCGAGGGTGATCAGATAGGTGGGCAGTCCCACCAGGATGGCCGCCGTCAGCTGCAGCAGCAGCATGTGTACGAGGGGCTCGGTCGGGATGCGGTCGAAGCCGCCGCCGGCGGTCGCGTACAGCAGCACCGGCGTCGCCAGCGCATAGAGCAGGAACAGCCCCCAGTACTCGCGGCTGAAGCGCGCCAGGCGGCGGTGGAGGTGCGTGGGCGCGCTGCCGCCGTCGGGATGCCGGGCGAGCCATTGCAGCAGTGGCCGGAGATAGGCGCGGAAACGGACCAGCGACAGGCCCGTCAGCACGGCCAGCGCCGCCGGCAGGACGCCCGCCCGCGCGGCCGCCGCGAGCGCGGGGGCGTCGACCAGTCCGAACAGCAGCGCGCCGCCCAGCCCGGCGAGCGGGGTCAGGGCGAATCCGGCAGCTATCCATAGCGTGAACCGGTGCCGCACACGTTGAAGATCGTAGCCGGTCACCTGTCAGGCAGATCCCGTGGAGGACTCCCCCTTCGAGCGAAAATCGCGAATTACGCGCTATGACTTTCCGTGTCTTATTAGCCCACTAGATCCCTTTGTGCATGCGGGCCGGAAGTATGATGGCATAACACGTCAGGTTTGCAAGCAAAAAGTCCGGTTGTCCCGCGCGGGACGGAGCGGTGCGGACATTAACGGTGAGAGACAAACGGCACAACCTTTTTTGGCCACGGAAGCCACGGAAGCCACGGAACAACACGGAAAAAGGCTTTTGTAAAAATCGAAAACCTGACCGCGGAAGGATGGTCCTGGGTTTACGCAACGAATACTGTCCGTGT